>CALVUT010000001.1 GCA_944363675.1 uncultured Bacilli bacterium
AAGGTGCTAATTATATGATTGCATTAAGATGTATGGATGAAAGTGATCATTGGAATGAAATAGAAAAAATAGTAGTTAGTGAAATATATCATTAACTACTATTTACCTACAAAAATTTTTTACACCCGTTGGAAATTCAAATTTATGGATATGCTGACATTGCTGGAAATGTTGGTGAAATATTAACAAATGATAATATTAATCATGAAACCCAAAATAAAGTAGTTATAGATCGTGGTAATCCTAATTTTGATTTATCACAGATCCCTTCTTTATTCAAAGTTGGTTATGATAAATATGTTTATCCTCAACCTGGAGTTGTAACTGATGAAATTGATGGCAACATTTCCTTTAGTCAAGTTCATATGCAATGGTATAAGAAAACAGATGATGGACAAAAGGGAGAAGTTACTACTTGCTTTGGTGGTGACAACTGGAATACCGGACTAACTAATTGTGAGTTAGGTACTTATATTATTAGTTATACAGTTTACGATAAAGCTGGTAATAAAGCTTATACTGAACAAGAAATCACTTTAGTGAAGGATGAACCTGCAACGATTACTCCAGATCGCGCTGATGTAACAGACTTTATTCAAGGTGAAGATATTTATGCGGGAGAAACTGGAGTTGCTTACGATGATTATGATAATATTGATTTTTCTGATGTAAATATTGATTACTATCTACAAAATGGTGATAGTGAAACTGCTTATGAATTTCAGTTAAATTCAACTTTATCAGATCTTCCGGCTGGCATATACCATATCCGTTACTGGTATACCGATTCTGTTGGTAATAATACAACTATTAACAAAGTATTTAACTTGAAAAATCTTCAAGCTATTCAAGCTGTTAGTGATTTAGTAGATGAAGCTGTTAGAGCAATGAATAACGGTAATCTTAGTAAAGCTGAACAACAACATGCAATCGATTACGCTTTACAAGAAGCTAATAAATTACCTGATTTTGGAGAAAAAGTAACTTTGTTAAGTAAAATTGATAGCTTGCAAGCTACAATGAATAATAACAAGAAATATGATGAGATAACTAAATACTATGAAACAGCCAAGACGAGTGTTGGTGCTAATGACTTTGAAACAGCTCAACACAATATTGATATTGTTAAACAACAATTACCAAATTTAACTGGTTATGAAACGGAAAAAGCAAATATTCTTGATGGAGTTAATAAATTACAAGATGCAATTAACAACAGAAAGAAATACGATTCTATTTTAGGCTATTATGAATTAGCCAAGACGAGTGTTGGTGCCAATGACTTTGAAACAGCTCAACACAATATTGATATTGTTAAACAACAATTACCAAATTTAACTGGTTATGAAACGGAAAAAACAAATATTCTTGATGGAGTTAATAAATTACAAGATGCGATTAACAACAGAAAGAAATACGACTCAATTTTAGGATACTATGAATTAGCCAAGACGAGTGTTGAAGCTGGAGATTATGAAACAGCTCAACACAATATTGATATTGTTAAACAACAATTACCAAATTTAACTGGTTACGAAACAGAAAAAGCAAATATTCTAAAAAGAGTTGAAGCTTTAGAAAGTCAAATGAAGTAAAAAAATTTTATGAGATAAATGTCGAAATTTGAACGAATTTTGACATTTTTTTCTTTTCAAGAAATAAATATAATGCTAAACTAGTATTAGGAAGTGGTTTTAGATGGCGTATATTAAATTTAAAGAATTGTCTAAATATTTTGACTTTAAAACAGAAATTGCTGAAGAAAACTTACCAGAATATGCAAAAGAGTATGTGGAAGATTTTGAACATATTTTATTATCTTATAAAAATGCGAAAGACTTTGTCGTTTTTACGGATCGGAAGATGATTTTATTTGACCGAGATACGTTAGGTGCTTATTATAAAAAAATTCATATGTTTCCTTATGTTTCTATTTCGAGCAGTGCCATTAACTTTAAGCCTGGTAAAGTAGAATTGCTATTCAGCTTTGACTCAGGCTATCAACTTCATATTAATTTTATTAATATGGATCATAACAAAAAAGAAAATATCAAAAAAGTATATAAACAGATGATGGCTTTTAAAGTTTGTACATATAATGTAGAGAGTAGGTGAATTATGGAGTATTGGGTAGTATGGTTAATTATTGTAATTTTACTAGGAATCATTGAAGTTTCGACTGTGAATTTAGTTTCTATCTGGTTTATTGCCAGTGGTATTGTGTCTTTATTTGTGTCCTTAATTACAGATTCTTTTCTATTACAATTCGGCATTTTTGTAATTCTTGGAATTATCTTGATGCTTATGACACGTTCAACATTAGTGAAAATGTTATCTCAAAACAAAGAAAAGATGAATCTAGAACGAATCATCGGGATGAATGGAATAGTCACGGAAGAAATTAAGAAAAATGCTGTAGGAGAAGTAAAAGTAGACGGTAAACTATGGAGTGCTATCGCGGAAAAAAGAATTAAACAAGATGAGGAAGTCAAAGTGCTTTCAATCGATGGCGTAAAGCTTGTTGTTGAAAAAGTAGCTGAAGAAAAAGAAGAAACAGAAAAGAAAAAAACTACGCCAAAGAAAAAAAACACAACGTCAAAAAAATCAACAACTGCGAAAAAAACAACAAAAAGTTCAAAGAAAGTGAGTGAGTAAAATGCCTGTTTTAATTATTTTATTAGTTTTAGTTATTTTGTTTGTAGTTCCTTGTGTAAAAGTCGTTCCTCAATCTAAAGTTTATGTGATTGAAAGATTAGGGTCTTATTATACAACTTGGCACAATGGACTTCATTTTAAAATGCCTTTTATTGATCGCATTGCCAACGTTGTTTTATTAAAAGAAATGGTTCGAGATTTTGCCCCTCAACCTGTGATTACTAAAGATAATGTTACCATGCAGATTGATACGGTTGTTTATTTTCAAATTACCGATGCCAAATTATTTACTTATGGCGTAGAATATCCAATCAGTGCAATTGAAACGTTGACTGCAACAACGCTTCGTAACATCATTGGGGAATTGGAACTCGATCAAACTTTAACCTCTAGAGATATTATTAATGGCAAAATGCGTGCCATCCTAGATGAAGCAACTGATCCATGGGGCATTAAAGTAAACCGGGTTGAAGTGAAAAATATTCTTCCTCCAAAAGATATTCAAGAAGCTATGGAAAAACAAATGCGTGCGGAAAGAGAACGTCGTGAGAAAATCCTTCAAGCTGAAGGTGAAAAGAAATCATCTGTTTTAATTGCTGAAGGAGAAAAAGAAAGTGCTATTCTAAGAGCAGAAGCGGATAAAGAAGCTCGCATTAAAAGAGCTGAAGGTGAAGCCGAAGCCATGCTTAAAATTAAAACGGCGGAGGCGGAAGGAATACGCCTACTACGTGAAGCAAAAGCAGACAAAGCCGTGTTACAATTAAAGTCCTATGAAACATTAGGTAAAATGGCTGACGGACATGCTACAAAAATCATCCTTCCGGCCGACTTGCAAAATGTGGCCACCTTTGGAACCGTTCTTCAAGAAACCCTTGAGAATAAACCAAAACCACCAATTAAGAAAGAACCAAGAGAGTAATCTCTTTTTTCTTTTATGTATTATGGTTATGATTTAAATGAAAGTGAGCAGACTCTCATTAAAACTTATTATGAAAGTATTTTGACTAAAACATCAAAGTATATTAAAAATTTACAAAACGATAACATCTTCGAAGATTTTTTCACCTGTGTCTTTCTTCTATTTGATGGCTTTTTCAGTGAAAATCATACGTTCACTCAAAGTAACGAATATGGATATGTCTTTTTTCACAATATACCTTATTATTTATATCCTTTTAATGGCATCGGATGTTGTCGTCATACGAACGAATTATTATTTTTACTATTTCAAAAATTGGACTATGAAGTAGAATGTATGCTTTGTGAACTACAGAAAAAAGGACAAAAAAGCGCCGCTTTTCATCAAAATCACATTGTTTTAATGAGTGAAATTGGTACTCAGCAATACTTCTTTGATTTAATCAATTGGAATGTTGGAAAGATAAATAAAAACAAGATGGCAAGCTGGCATCAAGAACTATCTTATCGCTTTACCTCTGACGATGAAACTATCGATGTAAAAAATCTGGCTTTTATAAATCTATTTTATGAAAAAATGTATCGAAAACTTTCAAAAGATCTTAAGAATCTGATGGTTCTTTATAAAAGTATTCAGCCTGAAATACAAGCAATATCCAAAATCATTAAAAAATATGAAAATTATGCTCGTCTACATATTCAATATGTTTATGAATAAATAAAACAAGGAGGCGTCTATGAAAGTATACCATGAATTTCCACCTGTATATGATCAAAACTCTAAAATACTAATTTTAGGTTCCATTCCAAGTGTAAAATCACGAGAACAAGGATTCTATTATATGCATCCCCAAAATCGCTTTTGGAAAGTTTTAGAATCACTTTTTCATGAAACAATTACAAATAGGAAAACGTTTTGTTTAGAAAAAGGGATTGCTTTATGGGATGTCTGCGCTTCATGCGATATTAAGGCCTCATCTGATAGTTCCATTAAAGATGTCGTACCCAATGATCTTTCCGTTATTTTTAGTACTGCCCGAATAACACAAGTTTTTACAACTGGAAAGAAAGCACATAGCCTATATCAAAAGTATCTTTACCCAATATATAAAAAAGAAGATATCTGTTTGCCAAGTACATCCCCGGCTAACGCCCAAAAGTCATTAGAAGAGTTAATAAAAGAGTATCATATCTTACTAGAATATTTATAAATATTGCGACTTTAAGTTTAAGATTGTCCATGGTATACTACTGTTGAGGTGAGTTATTTCATGGATTACAATAAGATAGGGCCATTTTTAAGGGATTTAAGACTAAGTAAAAATATGTCTCAATACGATCTAGCCGAGCAAATGCATGTTGATCATTCAAAAATAAATCGTCTTGAAAACAATAAACGTCGTCCAACTTTTGAAGATTTATTATATTATAGTCAAATATTCAATATTTCTTTAGACGAATTAACAGCTTGTGAAAGAAAAAACAAACAAAACGAAAAAAAGTTACAAACTATCTTTTTTAAGTATTTGCAAACGCAAAATTCCAAATTAAAAAAAGCACGCTTTATAGCTATCCTACTAGCTATACTTGTAACCATTGGCTTTATAGGTTTAATAACATTATACTTTTTCCAAAACTATAATACGATGAAAATTTATACCTTTTTTGGTTCATCCCCATCTTATGAAATAACGAGTGGCATACTCGTTTTATCTAAAGAAAAAATCTATTTTCAAATCGGTAGTATTAGTCCTGAAGTAGAAGAGATTAAAATTTACAGTGAAATAGATAACGAAAGACGTCTAGTTTATGATGGTGGTTATCGAATGCTTTTGCAAGACAGCTATGGATATGAAAACTTTATTTCCTATGAAGATTTTATTCAAGGAAATCAAAGATTTTTTGTGGTAATTAATGATGAAGAGATTCTACTAAATTTTATTGAAGAAGTTTCAAATGATAATTTTGTATATGTAGAAGAAAATAAGATTGGCGAAGAACAAGAAATCACACAAATTTCGACACCTCCAAAAATTAAAGAAACTTTTCAATGTGACGAAAATGACGGTTGTACATACATAGAAGAAAATGAGCTGTTAACATATAATCAAGGCATTTTCTTTGTGAATAATGATGAAGAAAATTATGTTTATGATGTGAGTTCAGGAAATTTATCTTATTCTGATTATCAAAAAGCAATAGATTTTGAAATAGTGAATAATCATGTGAATTGTCTAGAAGGAAACTGTGAAAATGCCAACACGATATATGAAAATTTTTATAAAAATTATGTAGAAAAATACTTAAAATAGGGTGGTGCCAAATTGGCACTACTTTTTTTCTTGGTTTTATGATAAAGTCTGGCTAATAGAAAGGAAAGTATGGAAAAAGAATATGGCTTTTTCAAATACACACGGTAGTTTAAATATGAAAAAAATTGTTTTATGGATCTTTCTTTTTTCTTTTGTATTAACTGGATGTTCTAATAGCGTGAATGAAGAAATAAGGAGAATAAACTGGATTAATAAAAAAGTATCAGAGAATAATTTGCTTAAATTATACGAATCGGAAGAAAATGAAGTGATTTATTCTAGTCTTTCTACCATTCTGTACAAAGAAAATAACCGCATTATTGATATTAAGGATGCATTAGAAAAAAAAACAAATAACAATTAATGACCTAATAAATAAAATGGATTTATACTTAACAGCAAACGACGGTGGTTCTTTATATTATGCCTCAAATATCAATTTTATAGGTAAAAAATTTTATCTTGCTAAATGTAACAGTTCTATAAAAAACGGCGGAATTAAAGGTATTTTTATCGATACAAATGAAGAAAATATTTTGCATTACTGTGTTATCGAAAATGAAAAAGGCTGATTTAAATGAAGCAAGGTTATTCGTATAATATAAATGTTTTAAAATCGATTGCTTGTATATTAGTTATTATGAATCACACAAGTTCTTATCTTTTAACAAACGAAAACTATTTACCTTTTTATAAAATTGAGTTTGTTTTGTGTCGCATGGCTGTTCCTATATTTATTATGTGTACAGGTTATTTAATGGGGACGAAAGAATTAAAAGCTAAAGCTATTCTAAAAAAAATTTTAAAAGTCTTTATCCCTGTTTTTATTTTATCTGGGATAATTTACTTTTTGCAGCATAAAACAGTTGATTTTCTTTTCCTGCAGAACTTTATCGCAACACCAATTATTGAACCCTTTTGGTATATTTACATGTTAGTAGGATTATATCTTATCATGCCATTTTTAAATTATATAATCAAAAATATTACGCCAAAAGAACATATATATTTAATAAGTTTAATACTCATTCTTCCTGCGTTATTAAAACTTTTATCTCTTGAGTTTTCTGCTTATTGGAGCTTAGCAATCCCTTCTTACATCATAGGCTATTATTTCATGGGTAGTCTTTTTTACAAGATTCAAGATCAAATAAAATATGCTAAATTAAGTGGTATTTTATTCTTTATTGTATATATAATTGGAATAATTTCCTATACCAGTGATCATTTAGAATTATACAATATAGATAGTTTATTAATAATAAGTATGTCTATTCTTTTCATGAATTTTATCCTAGGTTTTAAGATAAAAATTCAACATAAATTCTTAAATTTAATTTCAGTAAATTCTCTTTATATCTACTTATTTCATCCCATTTTGCAAAATAAAATATATGAGCTTTCCATTTTTCAGAATTTGATTTCTTTTAATTATATTATAGGGATTTTATTCTACCAATGTATCCTATTATTAATTTGTTTGGCATTAGCGTGGCTTTGTAATTACATAATTAGAAAAATAACATATCGATTATTAATAATATATAAGAAATCTCAAAATTGAAAAATCAACTCGAGAATTGCAAAATCTAGTGTAGAAAAATCATTTCAAATCGAATAAAAATGGGTCAAAGAAAAGATACTTTCGCTTAAACAAAAGTATCTTTTTTATTTTGATAACAAATAGTAAGTAGACTCCGATTCCGTTAAAGTTAAAAGTTTATTGTATGTTGTAAAATCAGTATTATCCAAAACCTTAGTCAAAATATCCTCTTGGTTAACCCAGTTTTTAATACATAAAATGATTTCTTCTTGAGCCTCTAATTCTTTATTACTCTTTAGTTTACTAAAATCATAAATGGTGTGATTAATAATGAGATGTTTTTCATAAATCGTAAATTCTGGTAAAGCATTTAAATGTGTGAAATAATTATCATAAACATAGAGAATGTATTTGTCTGAGTTGTCCTCAGCAAGTTCTAAAGCCTTTTCGTAGTCCTGATATAAATAAGTAGGTTTTTGAGTGATTAGTCCATAACCAGTAAGAATGATCACACCGATAGTAAATACCGTAAAGGTGTGTTTCCAAGAGATTTCTTGAAGGAAATAAACTACACCCAGAACAAACAAAGGAAACACCATCATAATATAACGAGAAGTATAGGCATCTCCTAAAAATGGGGATATTTTAGCGATGACAATGACAAAAAGGAAAATTGGTCCCCAAAATATAAGACTTTCTTTCTTATGCTTTGAACGAATAAATAACACTAATAATCCTAGACAAAGCAATCCAAAAAGAATAACGGGAAGACTAAATGCTTTGCCTAAAGCAGTAAAGAAATAAATAATCATTTCAATAAAACTTTTTTCTTTATCTTGACTTCCACCTAAACCACGATAAGAAAAGAAAATATCTTCAATTGCCGTTGGAAAAAGAAGTATTCCTATAATGGCTGCACTTGCATGGATAAAAAAGAGTTGTCCCCATTTCTTAAACTGCCTTTCCTTCCATAAAAATAGGGACAAGAAGAGGAAAACGCCTACTGCATAAACACAAAAATAATACTGGGTAAGAAAGCCCCCTAAAATAATTAACCCATAAAAAATGGCATCCTTTTTCGTAAAACGTTCAGTTTTATAAAATTTTAAACTATAATACAAATACCAAACAGCAAAACAAGTAAGCATCATATACATTCGTTGAAACATCACGGTACTTATTGCACCTATGCTGGCCCCATATAATAAAATAGCCGGAATTTTATACCTATCTAAACGCATAAGCCGCATAATTTTTAACATTCCAGCTAACGCGATGAAAAAGAAGCAAAGATTTAAAGAAAAAATAATATACTTACTAAAATGATTTAAAGAAAAAATCGAAAACAAATGAACACCAAAATAAAACAAAGGCGGATGAACATCTAAAGCTTGATTAAGCCAAACCGAAACAAAATTCAAAATATTTTCTGAAGATAAAGTTAAATAGTCATTCGCATCTTTCTTCGTTTTCCAAATGGGCTCTTCTTTCTTCAAGGTTTCATCAAAAGAATCCCTATACTCATCTTTATGTAAGAAAAAGTCGATGCCCTTACTGATCTTGTTGGTTAAACTGCCTGTCCAAACAACTTTCCAAAAATAATCCATATCCGCTTGAGCATAGCCATAGCTGCGATAAACATTGTCATATTTATAATTGCTAGATCCATAAGAAAAAATCTCATCCTCATGAAAACCTTGCTTTTTATCAATATAAAAAAACATAAGTCCACCTAATCCAAGAAAGATAAGGAAAATAATTCCCTTCTTTTTTAACCAATTTTTCACATTCATCACCACTTAGAAAAATTATAACATAACCCGAGAAATAGTCTACAAGTTTTTAAGGGAATATGATATACTTTAAAATAGGAAGAGGGATAAAATGAAATATCGTTGTAAAATTTGTAATTATATTTATGATGAAGAAAAAGAAGGAAAAAAGTTTAGTGAACTTTCGCATTTTACTTGTCCAATGTGTTTTGTCGATAAAGTGATGTTTGAACGGATGGATGACGATATTCCATATCCGGAATCAAAAAAAATCTTTAAAAATGCAGTTGTTTTTTCTGATGAGAACAAAGGTGTGGAAAAAGATGATTCAAAATGTATTGACTGTGGACTATGTAAAGAAACTTGCAACCGGGTAACCGGCCTTGATTTTGGTATGCGTGTAGAAGAATGTCTGGCCTGTGGTCAATGCATAATTACGTGTCCAACTTTTTCCTTGATGCCTAAAAAAGATAAGAGTAAAGTTTTAAAGGCTTTAGAAGAAGGAAAAAAACTCATTTGTTATACATCTCCTGCGATACGCGTATCTATCGGGGAAGCCTTTGGATATGAACCAGGAACATTTTTAAAGGAAAAATTGGTTGGTGTATTAAGAAAGTTAGGCTTTACATACGTGCTGGATACTACCTTTGGAGCAGATTTAACCATCATGGAAGAAAGTGCTGAACTAAAACATCGCTTAGAAAATCAAGGAGTTTTACCGATGATTACTTCTTGCTGTCCTGCTTGGGTAAAATATGCTGAAATGAAATATCCTGAAATATTAGATCATCTTTCCACGTGTAAAAGTCCAATTGGCATGCAAGGAGCCATGGTAAAAAGCTACTATTTGGAAAAAATGGGTTTAAAAGAAGATGAAGTTTTCACTGTTGCTATTACCCCATGTACAGCGAAAAAGTTTGAACTTGCTCGAGTAGAAATTGAAGGTACAGATGCCGTTATTACAATAAGAGAATTAATCGACTGGATAAAAGAGGAACAAATAGATTTTGATCAAATAGAAGGATCGAACTTTGATGATTTGCTTGGTGAAGGAAGTGGGGGAGGAACCCTCTTTGGGAGTACTGGAGGAGTCATGGAATCTGCTTTAAGAAATCTATACCATATGTATACAAATGAATCACTAGAAAAAGCCAATATCGATTTATCCGATATTCGCAGTTATGACAATGTCAAAGAAGCAACAGTAACGATAAATAATAAAGATGTTCGCGTGGCCGTAATTCATAAGCTAAGTGCTGCAAAACCTATCTTAGAAGAAATCAAAGCGGGCACAAGTCCTTATCATTTTATTGAAATCATGAATTGCGAAGGCGGTTGTGTTGGTGGCGGAGGACAACCTGTTCATCAAGCAGAAGAAGAAACCGAAGTAAAAGAAAAACGTCGTAAAGGCCTATATCATCGTGATAAAGAAGTGACGGCAAAAGCTCCTTATGAAAATCCAGAAATCCAAAAAATATATCAAGAATTCTTAATTACACCAAATAGTGAGATCGCCCACAAATACTTACATACTTCGTATACAAATAGACGTGACGCTTAAAGATAGCAAATAATTCTATAATAAAGATCTCTTACTCTAATGTGTTAGCCAAAGAAGGTGTAATTTTGCAAAGCAAAAATGATGAATACAATTGTAGTTTAATTGGAAACTTAGCATAAAAGTTAAATTTATCTAGTCAAGTAAAAAATGTCAACTATAACGTAAAGTTGACTTTTTTTTGTTGAAAGCACTTTTTAAAGCCTTTACTTTTAAAAGTGTTTTTAGTAATATAATGGTAGACAGTGGTGAATTGTGGAAGAAAGTGGGGGATAGATATGTTCATGGGAGAATATTACCATAATATTGATGATAAAGGACGTATTGTTATTCCCACAAAATTCCGCGAGATATTACAAGACCAATTTGTTATTGCAAAAGGTCTAGAAAAGTGTCTATATATTTATTCTATGAAAGACTGGCAAAAATTAGTTGAAAAACTCAACACATTACCTTTTACAAAAAAAGATGCTAGAACTTTTATTAGAAGCTTTTTCTCTGGTGCTACTGTTTGTGAGTTCGACCGTCAAGGACGAACTTCAATTACCTCCCCATTGGTTCTTCACGCCGGTTTAACTCGTGAATGTGTTATAATCGGCGCGAATGACCGTGTTGAAATTTGGGATAAGAAAAACTGGGAGGAGTTTTTAGAGTCCAACGAAGAACAGCTTAGCGATATCGCAGAAAATTTATTTACGGATGTGAATTTATGAAACATTATACCGTTTTAAAAAAAGAATGTATAGAAGGCTTAAATTTAAAAGAGGAAGGCATTTATGTTGATGCAACTCTAGGTTACGCTGGAGATTCCTCAGAAATTTTAAAAAGAATAAAAAGGGGAAAATTATTCGCCTTCGATCGAGATCAAACAGCCTGTGATTATTCAAAAGAAGTATTAAAAAAAATAGGAGATAATTTTCAGATTATTCATGACCGTTACTCGAATATGAAAGTGGATTTGCAAGAATATGGTATTTCGAAAGTAGATGGTATTTTATTTGATCTGGGTGTATCTTCTCCGCAATTGGATGAGAATCGTGGTTTTACGTTTATGCGTGATGAAATTCTTGACATGCGCATGAATAAAGAAGATAAGTTGAGTGCTAAAGACATCGTAAATGAATATTCTTATGAAGACTTAAAGCAAATCTTTTATCGTTATGGAGAAGAAAAGAAAAGCCCATTTATTGCAAAAGAAATTACCCAATACCGGCAAAAAAAAGAAATTACAACAACCATGGAATTAGTGGGGATTATCAAAAAAGCAGTTGGGGATGTCTATTTTCATAAGACGCATCCGGAACGCAACATATTTCAAGCCATTCGAATTGAAGTGAATCAAGAATTAGAAGACTTAGAACGTGTTTTACCTGAAGCCATTGAACTACTAAATCCTGGGGGACGTTTAGTCGTTGTAACGTTTCACTCTTTAGAAGATCGCATGGTAAAGCAAATCTTTAAAAAATATAGTGAAATTGATCCGATTGTTAAAGGATTACCGGTTATTCCTATAGAATATCAGCCGAAGATAAAATTAATAACTAAAAAACCAATTCTACCAAGTGAAGAAGAATTGAGTGAAAATAGGCGTAGTGCAAGCGCTAAATTACGAATAATAGAAAGGATAAGATAGGATGAGAAAAGCAAAAAAAAGAAGATATACAGTATTAAAAGGGGAAAAGATCATGTATTTTTTGATTTTGATCGCTATTGCTGTTTTTCCACTTTCTACGGTTTTTACCAAAGCTGTCTTATCTGAAACCAACATTACTTTAGAACAGATGAAAAGCCAAATTAGTGAACAAGAAGGAATCAACGAATCTTTAAGTATGCAAGTAGATGAACTCGCATCTTTAGATAAAATACAAGAGGTTGCACAAGAGAAAGGAATGACTTATAATAATAATAACATCAAAAATATTGATGAATAAGAGGAGAATTGTACATGAAGAAATCCAAAATTAGACTTCAAAGAATCAATTTAAATTTGAAACTGACGATGCTCTTTGTTGGATTTTTTTTCTGTGTCATTATCATTAAACTATGTTATGTGGTACTTAGTAGTAACGTGGATGGTATTAACTTGACAGAATTTGCTAATAACCGCAATACGACTAAAGAAACCCTTTACGCAAGTCGAGGGATTATCTATGATGTTGATGGTAAACCATTAGCTAAAAACGCCAATTCCTATAAAATTATTGCAATATTGTCCGCATCGCGAACAACGGATATGTCAAATCCTCAGCATGTCGTAGACAAAGAAAATACAGCAGTGAGTATCTGTAATGTTGTCGCAAGTGATGAATACAAAGAAGATTGTAAAAAAGATTTATTAGGCTATTTTGATCAAAATCTTTATCAAGTGGAATTGGGAACATGGGGAAGAATAAGTGAAGATGAACGTCAAGCAATATTAAAGCTAGACTTACCGGGGATTGTCTTTGAAACGCTTGCTAAAAAAAGGCAGTATATCAATTCGTCCTGGGCTTCTTATATTCTTGGCTATGCGCGTAGTAACGATGAAGGCGAAATTGTCGGGGAAATGGGTATAGAAGCGTACTTCAACGACGAATTAAAAGGAACCAATGGCTATGTCGAGTACGAAAAAGATGCCTACGGGTACAAAATGCCAACGAGTGAAGAACAGGGTGTAGAAGCAGTGAGTGGCTCTAATATATATCTAACTTTAAACAGTGATGTTCAAAATATTTTGGAAAATGCTATTAGTAGTTTTTCGAAAGACGATTCTTTAGAATGGGCTTCATTTACAATTATGAATGCAAAAACTGGAGAAATTGTTGGCAGTGCTTCTAATCCTAATTTCAATCCGAATACCCTAGAAGGCTTAACAAACTACATCAGTCCCTTAGTTGGCTATGCTTATGAACCAGGAAGTACTATGAAAATCTTTTCATGGCTTGCGTCTATTGAAAATGGCATTTATAATGGGGATGAAGAATATATGTCCGGAACTATCACTTTAAGTGATGGTAAGACAACGATAAAAGACTTTAATACAGTAGGATGGGGCTCCATTACTTACGATACAGGGTTTATGTATTCTTCCAATGTTGCCGCGACCAATCTTGGTCTTAAACTTGGAGCAGCTAAACTAAGTGACTATTATAATCTTTTGGGTTTTGGTAAAAAAACAGGAATTACTTTGCCTGGCGAATCTTCTGGAACCATTGATGTAACTTACGAATCAGAAATAGCCAACGCTTCTTTCGGACAAGGAATTCTTGTCACACCAATTCAACTTCTTCAAGCAATGACTGTTTTTGCCAATGATGGCGTAATGATTAAGCCCTATATTGTTTCGAAAATTGTCGATGCTAACGGCAATGTGACTTTCGCAGGAAAAAGAGAAGAAGTGGAGAAAGTAGCGAGTACCGAAGCTGTTAACGAAATGAAACAACTGATGTATGATGTTGTGTATAGTGGTTTTGACTACAATAAACTTTATGCTCCCGATAATGTCACGATCGCAGGTAAAACCGGAACGGCTCAAATTGCCTCTCCTATTGGAGGCTATTTAACCGGAGAATATGACTACATTAAATCTTTCTTAGGCTTTTTTCCGTATGAAGACCCAGAGTATATCTTCTATTTTGTGACCAAAAAGTACACTGGTTCAAGTACAAAACTTTCCACAACCATTGCCAATGCCATCAAAGATATTGCCAACATCGTCAATGTTACGGCTGAAACAAATGATGTAGACGCTTCAAAAATTGTTACGATCACACAAATGATGAGCAAGCAAGTAGATACAGTGGTGGAAGATTTAAAAAAACTAGGCTTAAATCCTGTTGTCTTAGGAAATGGAAAATACGTTATTAATCAATATCCCTTAGAAGGAACAAAAGTAGTTGTGGGGTCAAAAGTTTTCTTGCTTACTAATGAAACAACCTATACGATGCCAGATGTTACCGGTTGGAGTACAAACGAAATCATTCGGTTTTGTGAAATGATCGGCCTTTCTTATACTTTAGATGGCTATGGCAAAGTAGCCTCAACAAGCATAGCTACTGGAACTGTAATCGATCCAGCAACGATGACTTTAGAAATACATTTAATCGCATGACATTAAGTCATGCTTTTTTAAATGTTAAACATTAGTTAAAATGTATACGATTTATAATGTAGATTTCTTTATAATTCCTCATTGACAACAGGAACCCAGTAACAATTCTTATTGTGGTCGTAATATCTCAAAAATGAGATATTACGATAAGTATGGCGAATTATTACTGCCTATTATCAATGATTTGCTTATAAAGAAATCATTAAATTTAATGTATACATTTTAACTAATGATGCGTATACATTTTAAAAAAGCTTTAACATTGTTTTTTCAAATATTGAAAAAATAAAAAAATCGTTATATAATGTATATATCAAAGCAATTTGATTATAATAATAAAAGGATACATTTGAAGTGCAAATCAGATGCTATCCCAGTTTTTGGTTAGGCACCTGAATACAACTAAGTTGTTTCAGATGCCATTTTTTATTTAAAAAGTAATATACAATAAATAAAAGGATGATTATAAAATAAAAAGATTTATCTCTTTTATTCATAATATCACGCCCTTTCTATTCTTTCTAGAAAGGGAAAGCATCTGAATTTCAACTGTATCCGATATCATTATAGCAAACATTAAAAAGTGATGCAAATTTGTAATTTTAAATTAAAAACATAAAAAAAGTTTTACAAGATTTCTGTAAAACTTTTTAAATAATTTCTTTTATTGTTTTAGTTAATATACTAAATAGATAAGTGTGTACCGGAAGTTTTTGTTCTTGCTCGATATATTCTTTATATCCTTTTAATTGATTTATGTAAGCTTCATCTGTTATATCATTTAATTTGTAATCAATGATATCTACATGATCTTTGTAGATAAGCATTAAATCAATAATACCATGGTATTCTTTATTTTCTTTTTGATAAATAAACTCATATTCCTGATATATTGTTGCATCTTTTAAATTTTTTAACAAGGGATGACTCAAAAGATTTTCTATTAAAGAGCATAACCATGGATCATCGATAAGATTTGGATCAAAATTTTTGAAATCTATATATTCTAATATTTCGTGTACTTTGATTCCTAAATCCATATTTTTTTTGGTTTCTTTGTCAATAAATTTTGGAATTTTTTTAGAAAAAGTAATTGCCTCCACAGTATTTTCTTTAATGCTAATTGGATTTACATTCATTTTGATATTTGATGAAGTAATATCTAATTTCAATTCTTGCGGGATTAAATAATTCTTTGTTAAGTTTAGAGTATTTAGATCTATTTTTTTAATGTAAGGACTTATTTCTATTGGAATTGAATAGAAAATGTCAGCAAAACTTTTATATTTATGACGAATCGTATTGGTTATAATGCCATTTTCATTTTTTTGCTCATAAGAAGTATCGTTCTCTGGAAGCAAAAAAATCATTTTTTCCTTGGCTCTTGTTAAAGCTACATAAAAGAGACGAATTTTTTCTGAAATATCTTCTTTTTTCATTTTTTCTTTAATAAGTAATTTTGTTACATTTTCTTTTAAGCCGTCATTAAATATTGGAATATAAATTGGGCTATCTTTTTCATAGATGATTAAACTAGTTAAATCTCTTTTGCTAAAAGATTTATATAAACCACAGAAGTAACAAATAGGAAACTCTAAGCCTTTCGATTTATGAATGTTCATAATTTTTACACTGTTGGAAGTAGACGTTCCTAAATTGTATTTTATTTTTTCATCTTTTGTTAATAGTTCTTCCAAAAAGTTTATAAAATCATAAATTGTATATCCTAATTGATTGTAGTTATTTGCAAGTTCCATAATTTTATCAATACGGACAGTAGTTTCTTTTATGTTTCCAACTGTAATAAGTTTTTCATAAAGATTGGTTTTTAGAATAACTTCTTCTAAAATTTCGCTTATTGATTTTGAATCGATTTCTTTAGAAATAGGAGCTAAGTCTTTAAAAATTTCGGATT
>CALVUT010000002.1 GCA_944363675.1 uncultured Bacilli bacterium
TGAAAAAAAACATTTGACCAGCCCCAAAGATATTAAAGGTTCTAAAATAGACTTTACCATTACTGTGATTTTTTATTTACAGAAAAAACTTATAACTTCAAGAAACAAAATAAAATAAACTTGACATAAACAATTGGCTGTTTAATCCTAAATATTCAGATAATCCGTTACTCACTTTAACACACTTTGAACTACATTTGCTCAACTAAAAAAAATTAGCTTAAAATTTTAATTCATAAGCAAAATGAAAGGGATGAATTTTCTATGAAAAACAAAAATCCATTTTTTTATACTTTAGATAACAAACGTTATCACACATTAAACTATTTTCTAAAAAATAAATTTCATAAAAAAGTGTACAAAGTAAGCTTAAATGCTGGCTTACCATGTCCAAACAGTAAAAATGGACACGGTTGTATTTACTGTTCTAACCAAAGTGGAGACTTTGCAGGTAAGAAAACCGATGATTTAATCACTCAATTTAAAGAAGTGCAAACCAAAATGTCAAAAAAATGGTCCGATGCTTATTATATTGCCTACTTTCAAGCTGGAACAAACACCAATGCACCACTATCTGTTTTAAAACAAAACTTTGAAACGGTTTTAAAAATTCCTGATGTTGTAGGTCTTTCCATTGCCACAAGAAGTGATTGTTTTACCAAAGAAATCTATGATTACTTAGAAAAGTTAAACAAACGAACCTTCTTAACCATTGAACTAGGTCTTCAAAGTATGCACGATGAAACTTTACGTTTCATAAACCGTGGTCATACTAAAGAAAATTTTGAAAATTGCGTCAAAGAGCTTCAAAAACGAAACATTTTCACAGTTGTTCATATCATTAATGGCTTACCTCATGAAACCAAAGAAATGATGATCGAAACAGCAAAATATCTAAACAGTCTGAACATTAATGGCCTAAAAATCCATATGCTTCATATCCTTAAAAATACACCCTTAGCCACTTACTATCAAAAACATCCCTTTAAAATTCTTTCCAAAGAAGAATACATTGATATCGTCTGCGAACAACTCACTTACTTAAACCCCAAGATAGTTATCGAACGTATTACCGGCGATCCAACCAAAGAAGACCTAATCGCTCCCACCTGGCTATTAAAAAAATTTTGCGTTCTAAATGACATAGATAAAAACTTACAAAAAAAAGACCTTTATCAAGGCTGTAAACTTACGAAAAGTACTCAATTTTAGTAATTGGAAATCCTTTTAGAACAACTTCATAAGCTGCATCTTCCCCAATTTCTAAAGCAATATACTCCTGATACTTCTTTTTAAAAAGTTCAATAGATTCTTCCAAACGAACACTTCTTAAATAATCACAAAAATCATTAGAGCAAATTTTTTTTATGTTCTGAATATGATTTTCTGTAATATATTCATATAATTCATTACTATTTAATGTATTTTCCATTCCATAAGAATACGGGATCGAAACTAAAATCAAAGCAATTAGAACAACTCCTAATAAATAAAGATACTTCTTCATCCTACTCACCTAAAAGTAGTATGTTTTTTTTAACAAAAAAAAGAATGGTAATTTCTACCAAACCTATCTACATCTCTAAAATATGATAACCGTTTGCCTCAAGCACTTCTTTTTGATGCTTGTAATTCTTACTCCGATAAACCACTTTAACAATCATATTTTCATCCCGCATACTCCGAGCCTTTAAAAAGACATTAATATTTTTTTCCTGAATTACAATAGCAATTTTTTTCTTCGTCAGAGGAACTTCAAAACCACGCTCTTCCAAAAGCATAATTAACCGTTCAAACCCAACAGAAAAACCACAAGCTGGAACTGAAACATTAGCATACTTAGAAACCATCTCATCATAACGACCACCGCCACCAATAGAAGAAGCAAAATCACTGACCATAATCTCGAAAATAGGTCCGGTATAATAACCCATTCCTCTAACTAAAGTAGGATCAAAAACTAAACGTGCACCAGTAATCTCTTTTGTATAATCCATAATTTCTCTTAAATTTCTAACAACTTCCTCATTCATTTGAAATTGCAAGCAAAATTCTTCTAAAGACAAATCTTGCGAAAAAAGGCGCAAAAATTTCTCCACTTTGTTTTTTTCATATCCATGATCCATTAATTCATGAGAAACCCCATCCATACCAATTTTATCTAATTTATCTAAAGAAATTAAAATGGAATCTGCTTCACTCTCTAAAAAACCACAAAACAAAACCATTTGCTTTAAAATCCGCCGATCATTTATTCTTATTTGAAATCCTTCAAAATTAAGCTTCTTCAAAAATGTAATAACCGCTGACATAAGCTCAATCTCAGCTAGATTAGTTTTCTCACCAAAAATATCTAAATCACATTGAACAAACTCCCGATATCTCCCTTTTTGAGGGCGATCGGCTCTCCACACCCGTCCCGTTTGAAAAGATCGAAAAGGACTTTGTAATTCATTCATCGAATTAGCATAAAATCTTGTAAGTGGCACCGTCAAATCATAACGAAGACCACTATCAACAAGATCATCTACTTTAGAAGCCTGATCAAAATCAAGTTTCTCACCTCTTTTTAAAACCTTATAAATAAGTTTTTCATTGTCCCCACCAACTTTATTCGTTAAGTTTTCAATATGTTCCACGCAAGGCGTTTCAATAAGTTCAAAACCATAATCTTGATAAGTATCTTTCATCACTCCAAGAACATACTCCCTTAAGAGCATATCCCGAGGTCCAAGATCTCGCATTCCTTTTGTAGGTATTTTAATAAAAGACATAATATCATCCCCTTAAAGACACAAGTATTATAACAAAAAAAATAAGAGAAAACCATCTCTTATTTAACTTCGATATATTTTTTAGATTCTTTTTCTTCAAGTTTTGGAACAACGATATGTAAAATACCATTATCAAAAGAAGCTTCAATTTCATCTTCAACAATATCACCTAAATAGAAACTACGTTGATATTTTCCATAAACCCTTTCACGACGAAGATATTTCTTATCTTCCTCTTTTTCTTCATCTTTCTTTTCAGCAGTAATGACAATATTGCCTTTATTACATTCAATCTTTATTTCATCTTTATTAAAGCCAGGAATATCCATCTCAATATGGTATTTTCCCTCACTTTCATAAATATCACATCTCATTTTACTGTCCTCACTTGATAAAAAATTATCAAATAAATCATCCAAATAATAACTTCTTGGAAGTAATCTCATATATCACCATTTCCTTTCATGATTCCATTATACCACTTTATTAGCACTTGTCAATAAAAAGTGCTAACTTTTTTAAAATTTTTTATAGTCATATTTATCCAAATAAGATATAATAAAAATATGGTGATAAGATGAAAGTTTTAAGCATAACAGAACCTTATGCAACATTAATCAAAGAAAAAAAGAAATTCATTGAAACAAGAAACTGGAAAACCAATTATCGAGGCGAACTATACATTCATGCCAGTTTAACCAAAATAACAAAAGAAACACAAACAAATAAAGAACTTATGGCCTTAATAAACAACACTACTCTAGACTTCGGTCATATCATTTGCAAATGTACTTTAAAAGAATGTATTTATATGACTAAAGCATATGTCGAAAATATAAAAGAAAATCACCATCAAGAATATATCTGTGGAGGATATAAAGAAGGCCGATATGCTTGGGTTTTAGAAAATATTGCCCCGATCTCTCCAATTAAAGCCAAAGGCTCTCTTGGTTTATGGAACTATTATACGGAAGAAGAAATAATGGAAATAATGGCTCAAATTCAATACGGCTGGATAGATAAAAAAAAGAAACCACATAAAAATGATTTTAACAACATAGACAATCTCTATCTCTTAGCCACTCCCAAAGAAACTTTAAAAAACAAACTAGGTTTATGTTGGGATCAAGTAGAATTAGAAAGATATCTTTTCCAAGGATACTTAAATGTCAAAACTTATGCCATAATATACTCTGCCAATAACACAATAACTACCCATACCTTTTTAACCTTTCAAAAAGAAAATAAATATTACTGGTTTGAACACGCTTGGGATAAATATAAAGGTATTCATGAATATGCATCCCTAGAAAGTTTATTACTAGACATAAAAGAAAAATTTACTCTTGACCTAGAATACCCCCCAAAAAACCTAACTCTTTACGAATACAAAAAGCCCAAATCACACATTACTGAACAAAAATTATGGGAGCACTATAAACAAGGAACCAAGATTACTCTATAAAGAAAGCAGGTATAATCTGAAAAATAAACAAAATTTATTTTAGGAAAAAAAACTAAAAAAGGGCAGACTTCCCCTTACCCCAAGATAAAGTCAAAATTTAATTATATCGTTTTGGCATTCTGATTGACTAAATTAACA
>CALVUT010000003.1 GCA_944363675.1 uncultured Bacilli bacterium
ATATGCTTATTTAGGTGACTACTGGTATAATCCAGGAAGCAGTTCTAATGGAGGATGCTACTATGCTGAATATATTTATCCAAATGGCTTAGATGAATACGTTCAAACAGCTTGCGGTGCTTCTTACGCAGGATGTAGCGGTTCAAGTTGTATGGCTACCAGACAAGAAGATCATGATGCTTATGCTGCCTACCAAGGGCGCGGAATGATTGAAACACGTTATAATATATTTGGTATATCTGCAGATAACTGTAGTAACAACAATATGAACTACGGTAGTTGTGTTTTATATAATCAAGCCGATAGTAGATGGGGAAATTTAAATTTAGGATATAGTAATGATACAATTGCTCACAGTGGTTGTGCCCTAACATCAGTCGCGATTGCCCTTACTTGTACCGGTCAAATGAATACCTCAAACTTTTCTCCAGCCATTTTAAATCAAGCTTTAATTAATAATAATGGTTATTCAGGGGAAGCAATTTATTGGAATAATGGAGCTATTCGGACATTTGTTTCAAGCTTTACAATGTCTAACGATTACAGGTTTGCAAAATCGGCTTCATCAAGTGATAAAATCAGTTATTTACAAGGGGGACTTAGCAACAGCCGTATAGCTATCGTCCACATTGAAAATTCCGAACACACCAGAGGACATTATGTTGTTTTGCAATCGGTAAATACGACGAATAATACCTTTACTTGTTTAGATCCAGGAGGAGGCCTCATCTCAACTTATTCCATTGATGATGTTGATCGCGTAATCTATTACACCTACTAAAAGGGGAGGATTTAAAAATGAAAAAGAAAAATGTAATAATAATCTTAACTGTCGCCATTGTCGGCCTCATTTATTTAGGCATAATGATATGGATTTATGGAGGTAGACAAACTACCTCCGGACTTATTGTAGTTTCTAAATTGGGAGGCTTTGAATGCCAAGCTAAGCAATGTAGTTTTGTCGTTTTAGATGAATTACATACAAGCAATAAAAATTTTAAAGTCTATCAAAGAAATAATCTTATAGATACCTATGAATTAAATTACGGAAAGAATTGGAACTTTTTTAAAGAGGGAGAATGGCAAGCTTTGTATGGTGATTTTATAGCTATAGAAGATAGCTTGAATGCGGAAGTCTTAGCTTTTTCTTACGATGAAATGAATTACACAGATCGTGAAGCCTTATTAAGTATTTTAAAAGAAGAAGACATTAATGATATTACCAATTTAGACGAAACAGAAGTGATTGTGTTAGATTTAGATGGAGATGGCACCGAAGATCGTATTGGAATATTTTCCAATCAAACAGAAGAAAATGAAGCAGAAAAGTACTTTTCAGTAGCTTATCTCATTTTAAATGGTCGCACAGTAAAAATCTATGCGGACTATGGATCAAAAAAATATAGTCTTCCTTTTTATAACATCTTTAGCATCATAAAAATAGATGGTGAAAAAGATGCTCGTATAATAATAAATCAAGGATATTATGATAATAATGGTGAAAATTCAGTCAGTATGTGGCAATTAGATGGCCGAAAAATAGAAAAAGTGGCTTAATAAAAGTTTTTCTTTTAAAGAAAATATTGTATAATAAAAGAGTTAGGAGCGATTTTATGAAATTTCGTGTTTCAACCAAAGATTTTATTATTTTTGTGATTTTTTGTATATTTTTATTATATCTATGTGCAATTGCAGTATTAAATTTTTCTTCTTTTGCACGAGATGGTTCATTCTATGGGTTAAATCCATTCCCTGCTTTCGGAGGAGATTATATTCTCTTAACATTCTTCATGTTTATAGTTGCCTTAGTGATCATTTTTTCTAGTGTTTCCTCTTATATCTTTGATAAAGATAAAGGTGCTAAAAAGCTTTTAACAATTGGTGAAAAAGAAGAAAAAGGATATTCGAGATGGGCAAAAGAAAAAGAGATTAAAGAAGCAGCGGACGTAAAGCATGTTAAAGCCATAGATCAACACGTTGATGGAGCTGGAGTACCGTTAATAAATAATGGTACAGACATCTGGGTGGATGATGGAGAGTATCACACCATGATTATTGGTTCCACTGGTTCTGGTAAAACGGTTTGTTTAGTTAAACCTATGGTAAATTTACTGGCTAAAAAAGGGGAGAGTATGATTATCAATGACCCAAAAGGGGAATTGTATAAATACTGTGGTGATTACTTAAAAAGCCAAGATTATAATATTGTTGTTTTAAATTTTCGTGAACCAGACCGAGGTAATGCTTGGAATCCACTTACAATGCCTTATTATTATTTCAAAACGGGTAATGTCGATAAATCTATCGAGTTATTGGAAGATATTGCGAATAATATTTTGGTTGATCCAAAAAACAAAGACTCTGCCTTTTGGGAAAAATCAGGTGCAGACTATTTTTCTGCTTTAGCGTTAGGTCTATTCCGTGACGGGAAAGAAAATGAAATCAATTTGAATTCAATTAATCTTATGAGTTCTGTTGGTGAAGAGAGAATGGGCGTTAACACCTATATTAAAGAGTACTTTAATTTAAAGGGAGAAAGTTCACCAGAATACATTTTTGGTTCAACGACTTTTAATGCTCCAAATGATACAAAAGGTGGAATTCTATCTACTTTCCGTCAAAAAATAAGAATTTTTGCTTCACGTGAGAAATTATCTGAAATGCTTTCCTATAGTGATTTTGACATGCGCAGTATCGGTGAAAAGAAAACAGCAGTTTTTTTGATCATTCATGATGAGAAAACGACATATCACAGCTTACTAACTGTTTTCTTAAAACAATGCTATGAAACATTAATCGAAGTTGCTCAATCAAATGGAGGTAAGTTAAGTTATCGAACAAACTTTATTTTAGATGAATTTGCAAACATGCCTCCACTATCTGATGTAGACTCCATGGTATCTGCAGCCCGAAGCCGTGATATTCGCTTTACTTTTATCATCCAAAACTTTGCTCAATTAAATGATGTGTATGGTAAAGAAGTAGCGGAAACCTTAAAAGGAAACTGTGGTAATTTAATTTACTTAATTAGTACTGAAATGGCTGCCCTAGAAGAAATTAGCAAAATGTGTGGAGAAGTAAAAAGTAAAGAAAAAGATAAAACTGCTTCCACTCCATTAGTTACAGTAACAGATTTACAAAAAATGAAATTATTCCAAGCTATTATTAAACGTCTGCGGATGAATCCGTTCAAGACCCAATATGAACCAGATTTTAAAATTAATTGGGGAATTGAAAGAAAAGAACTAGATTTTCCATACAGAGAGCATAGAGAAGTTGCCATGTTTGATTTAAAAACCTATGTTTCTGAAGAAAAAAGAAAAAAAATGTTGGAAAACGTAAGTAATGGCACACCACAAATGAATATGAACAATCCTTTCATGGCTTCTAATCCTTTTATGAGCATGGATATGCCAATGAATAGACCGACATCAATGCCTAATCCATTTATGCCAAGTTCAAACCCTACGTTATCCTCACCACCATCAAGTCCGTTAAGTGGTTTAAACAAGCCTATCTCAGAATTAACTAATGAAGAAATTGATCAAATGATTGAAAATATCGATAAATTATTAAAAGAAAGTGAAGAAAAAGAAAAAGAGTTAAAACAGGTAGAGCAGAAAAAGGAAATGGAACTGCCAAAATTGGAAGAAAAGAAACCTGAAGTAGAAGAAAAAAATATTCCTAAAGAGTCCCTTGAAGAAAAGCCAAAAATTAATGTTGATGCCGATTCTATTGTCATGAACGACAATGTAATTACCGATGATGAATTTTTTGATGATTTTTTTCATGATGATGAATAAAAAAGCTTGCAATTTATAAAAAACTATAGTATGATTAAATCACTTAATAGAGAGAGTGTTTAGTGAATATAATTTTCGTTTTATGTTTAGTAAGCACCGATTTTAGTAGTTGAGAGTTAATCTCATGTAGTTGCTAAAAGATTAATTAGGATGCCGTTCAGGTCTTACTATCTATTAAGCATATGGCCATATAAAGAAAGAAAAACTTTAAAGTAGGCAATTTACATTTTGACTAGGTGTAAATTGATCCAAACTAGAGGTAGCGACTTGTCATCGTTATCTTTTTTTGTGCTTTAAAGAAAAAAGAATATTGCGGAAAAAATGAAGAAGTTTTAT
>CALVUT010000004.1 GCA_944363675.1 uncultured Bacilli bacterium
GGAAATGTAATGGCAACAGTAGATGGATACAGCTTTAGCTTAAGTGATGAAAAAGAATTAGCAAAAGTTGCAAACGATGTAGCAAACTCATTTGATTGGGTTACAGTAAGTGAATAAAATTTTTCAGTTGGGGACGGTCCTAAATAGAAAAAATGTCAATTGGGACGGTTCTATTTGACACAAACTCAAACTATAAAAGCCCTTAACTCTTATATTTAAGAGCTAAGGGCTTTTGAGGTATGAGAAAAACATATTATTGAGTGTATATTTCTCTCTTTTTAATTTTTGTTTACAATATATGCTCCTCTACTTGCAGACTTTATAAGACCTTTGCTTTTTGCAGAAAACAAAGCATTATTGATTGTGGATGGTGCATACTCAGGAAAATGCTGCGCAAGCTCTTTTCTAGTAAAAGAAGTTAAACTTAGCATATATTTCCTAATTATTTCAACTTCACTACCATTCCTTACCTTATTTTTGACAGATTTTTTTCTTCGCTGTGCATTGCTAGAGGTTGTTTCGTCTTCAGCAGTTGAAACTGCCTTAGAATCTGAAGTTCTTTGAGCTTCAAAATTCTTTTGTAAAACATCAGTGTCCTCAGCACTAGGAGTAGTTGAGACACTTTCTGCAGTTGGTTTCTTTGACTCAACATCTAAAGCAATATGGTCATTAGAAGTATTACCTGTAGAAGGTATTGACTCTTGAGTAGAGACAAATACCATATTAAAATCATCAATTTCTTGAATGATTTTAGCAATAAAAGAAAAAGACTCCGGATGAGCAGGTACAATAATTACTATCCGCTCTTGATTACAGCTAAGTTTAAAGTTGGGAAGTTCTTCGGCAGATGTCACATTTTGCAACAAAGTTGCAAAAATTTTATTAAAATTTTTAACATCTTTTGAAGAAAAACTAATCTTGTAGGAATCGCCTGAAATAGACATACTATAGACCTCCTTATAATTCCTATGCGTAGACAGTAGCTTTTTTACTTTATTATATGCTGCACTAATCATTCTAGAAACAGAGGATCGAGATATGCTAAGAACTAAAGCAATATCATTTTGTCTCATGCCAGTTAAAGAATATAAAATAGCTAATCGATATTTGCCATCCAAAATATTAAGAATAATATTAAAAATAATTTGAATTAGTTCGTCATCTTCGATTCTTTCAACAAAATTACTTTTGGAATCTTCAATTGTATGTTCGAGAGTCAAATTATCGTCTTTTGAATCAGGTAATGTCTCAGATAAAGAAACATCATTTAATCTCTTCTTTTCCTTCCTATAATGCATCTTAATTTCATTTGCTATGCATATACATGCATATGAGGAAAAAGCAATATGTTTTGAACTATCGAAGGTTTGAACTGCTTTAATCAAACCAAATGTGCCTATAGAAAATATATCATCATAGTCACTGGGAGCAATCTTAAACTTCTTCATGCAATGGCGTACAAGATCCAAATTATTTACAACCAAGTCTTTTTGCTCTTTAGCTATTGGCCGAATACGCATAGAGAAACCTCCTATTCTTTAAAAGTGTAAATTAAAAAATTAAAATCCCTCCTAAAATTCAATATAAGGTACAACCTTGTATTGATATATTATCAAAAATTTATGAAAATTTCAATAAATTTTATGTAAATTTTTAGAAAACATTGCTTTTTAGCACAAAAAGTGATATTATATTTACATAATTGTTATTCAATTCTAAAATATACTTATATTTTAGAATTAAATAAAATATAAAATCAAGGGAGGTAAATGCCTATAACTAGTTTTATTTGCAATATTAAAGAAATATAAGGAGGGAATTTGATTGTTACAATTACTTACAAGTAACTTAGACATTGTACGGATAAGCAAACTTTTGATAAAATACAATCTTAAAGCAACTATCAAAAGTACGAGTATCACAATTCTTGGGCCAATTTCAGAAGAATTGGCAAATCAGTTATATGCTAATTGTCAAATAAATGCAATATGCAATTTTGATAATAGTGAAACTGATTTTCTTCCTAAGGAAAGAAATATAGTTCAAAGTGAAGAGCAATCAAAAACTTTGGAAAAGCCAAATCAAACGGAAATACTTCCAGCTCAAGAAGAAGTTAAATATAATCCTTCTGATGAAGAAGAATATTATGTACTTCGGTATCCAACAGTAAAAAGAGGAGAGGTATATCTATGTAATTTTGGCAAAACTTTGGGGCATGAACAAGGTGGAAAGAGATATGTAATTATTATCCAGAATGATGTTGGTAATAAATATTCTCCAAACACTATTGTTTTGCCGTGCACAACTGCTCATTCTTCTCGGATGGCAACACAATATAGTTTTTACTACTCTGATGAAAATATGTTAGACTACCCACACTCAATGATGAGTAGCCGAGAAAACACAGCTTTAGGAGAGGCTATTACAACTGTTAGTAAGTCAAGGCTTATTGAGTATAAAGGGCAGATGACTGAAAAATTCATGGATGAAAAAATTCAGCCCATTATCGAAGCATCATTAGCCTTAAAACATAGAGTAAAGACTGTTAAAGTTACTCAAAGGGAAGTAGTGAAAATTCCAGAAACGAAAATAGTCTATATTGAAAAGAATCAAGAAAAGTCTGAAACGAATGGACTAGTCTATAAAGACTTGAATTTGGTTCAGGTACAATTATTGTCTTTTGTAGACATAAATCAGCTTATAGCTATATCTAAAAGTCTATCAACTGATGAAGAAAAGGCACACAAAATTCTGGAGCTTTTTGGGTTTGATTTTGATAAAATGGGAGTTCCATATCTTTGGAAGGCGATTTGCATTTCTCCAAAGGAAAAATATTTTAATATGGAAACTCTATCCAAAAAAGTTGCAGAGTCAAGCATTCTTTATGTTCAGGCCGAAGAAGTTCAAAGACTTATTGTCGCAAGAATTAAGGAGAGGTTTAAGGTTAGAAAATCTCCAGCAATTGACTTCATTAGGTTGGTGAATATTTTCTTGATTAAAAGGGAGGATAATGATGAAACTGGCTTTTAACATCAAAACTAAGGCAAATGCCGATATCCAAAATCTGATTCTTGATGTCAGCAAATTTAGGTGCCGGATTAAGGTAGATTTTCTTAAAGAAAATGTAGAAGCTGTGGAAGTCACTCCTGAAAATGTTTCGGAAGTTATCGAAATTATCGGAAGATACTTTGAAATTGATGGTGTATATATTGACACTATCAACGAAAAAGATGTAGCAACTTTTCAAGTGAAGAAAAAAACTGAAGTAAAAACAGGCACATCTGATAAAAAAGATGAGACGATGCCTAATACCGATGCTAGTTCTGTAGCTGTTGCAAAGTTCACCAACGATGTAAGCTCCGAAACTGTTGCAGAATCCACTACAGATTCAAGTTCTAAAGCTGTTGAAGAATCTACCATCGATGTAAGTAAGCCTAGGGCTGAGACAATGGAAGATGCGATAGCATCTTTGATTGGACCGACACTTTTAGCATTAGATAAAAATGCTGATTTTGAATCTCAAATTGATGAGTTTTTAAAATCAATCAATATGTCCAATCAAATTGTGGTAAAGGAAGCTTTCAAAGCTGCATGTGTGGTAAAAACAGTTAAGTACGAAACCATCGTCAGCGAAATTAAAAAGCAAAACCCGAAAATGAAAGACAGTCAGATTAAACAAACCTTGGTAGAGACCTTTAAAACATGGGTTAGCACAAACAATCTAACGATTACTGAACAGTATCCGAAAATTTCTATTATTGCATTGCTTAAAGCTTTTAAGAAAAACTATAAATGAATAGTGTTATTATTGCTTTAGCAATGATTGACCTCTATGATTTTAGGTTTTATGGTGTGGGAGAAATATCTCCCACACCATTTTTGGGTAATGAAAATCCCCTGTTTTACAGGGGGTCTAAAAGCTTCTGTCAATTGGGACGGTTCTATTTGACACTATTTTGTGTCAAATAGAACCGTCCCAATTGACAACAGCAATCATTAATTCAAACCATACAAATTACCATCAACTAATAATTTAGCTCTTTTTCTTGTTTTTTCATCAGAATTTAAAGAATTTTCTAAAAACTCAGGATGACTAATTAAAAATTGTTTCATAGTTTCATCAGGATTTTTAAAAAATCCTTTAAGCATTTCTAATTGATTTTCATTAATAATACCTTTGTTGTAAGCCATTTCAAATAAAGAATTATCTACATTAATTAAAGAATAAAACTTTACACCTTCTGCCTCAATTTTTTCTCTTCCGCCTTGCATTCTATCAACAACCACGCAAGAATATTTCATATTACCATTAATAGCCTTAATAGCAGGAATCCAAGCTCTAATATAGCTTGAAGCAACTGTAACTAAATCAGCAATATGTAAAACATTTTTTCCATTTATATTTGTTATAGACTGAGTAGATGTAAAATCACTATCACTGCAAACAATAGATAAATCTTTGTAAATTGTTAAATGAGGCTTTTTTAAAAGATAACTAATAATATTAGAAAAAAACCAATCTCTTCTTTCGCCGCCAGAGATATAATCAACAGTAGATAAATCAATATTCTTTTCAATTACTTCTTTCATATGATTAATAACATTGTGATAAATTTCATTTTTGTTATACTGTGCTAAAATTTTCTTGAAAATCTTTTC
>CALVUT010000005.1 GCA_944363675.1 uncultured Bacilli bacterium
AATAAAAGATAAAACGTTTTAAGGACATTCTTAAGCGTTTTTTCAATTGTGAGAGTTTTGTGAAAGTTTTGTTAGGGAGTTGACAAAATTAGAAAAAAAGCATAATATGTTTACGTAAGGCAACTTACAAAAGGGTGGTATTATGAAAAGGATAGATGTTTTATATCAAATAAAAACTTTAGAAAATTTGATTTTTCGTAATTTCATTTTAGATAAACCTAGTCTGAAAACAATACCAACCCCGACTCAAGTTCAAATTATGGAGTATATTTTAACGCATCAAGACGAGGAAATTTATCAACGAGATTTAGAAAGCATTTTAAATCTCCGTCGGGCGACTGTTTCAGGTGTATTAAAAACTATGGAAAAACATGAGTTGATTGAAAGAGTCACTGCTAATGAAGACGCACGCACGAAAAAGATTATTTTAAATCCTCAAGCCAAGCAGATGTTTCTTATGCATCGTAAGAAAATACTGAATTTTGAGCACATTTTATTAAATGGACTTACCGAAAAGGAACTAGAAATTTTTGGTAAAGTTTTAAATAAAATGCAAGACAATGTTTTAAAATATACTGACAAAAAAAGTAGTTGCTGAAAAAAAGGAAGGTAGGTTTTATGTTAAAATTATTAAAAAACTTTGGGAAACGTGAATGGTGTTTTGTTCTCATTTCGTTTGTTTTAATCTTTGGACAAGTATGGCTTGAATTAAAAGTACCAGACTATATGTCACAAATCACCATTTTAGTTCAAACTGAAGGCAGTAGCATGAAAGATATTCTAATAAATGGTGGATATATGCTTTTATGTACGCTTGGAAGTTTGATTTTAGCCATTATCGTGGGGTACATTACTGCAAATCTTTCCGCTTTATTTTCGAAAAAAACACGTAGCAAACTCTTTCGAAAAATAGAAGATCTAGGAATGCAAGAAGTAAAACAATTTTCAACAAGTAGCCTAATTACTCGTACAACCAATGATATTACTCAACTTGAAATGCTTATTGCAATGGGCTTGCAGCTTTTAATTAAAGCTCCTATTACAGCAGTTTGGGCAATTACAAAAATTGTCAATAAAAGTGTAGAATGGAGTATGATAACGGCCATCGCAGTTGTGATATTACTAGCCGTCATTGGCATTTTAATTGCCATTGTTATGCCACGATTTAAAATTGTTCAAAAAATGACAGACCGCTTAAACGGCGTGACAAGAGAAAATTTAACAGGAATTCGAGTTGTAAGAGCTTTTAATGCTGAAGAATATCAAGAAAAGAAATTTGCCGATGTCAATAACCGCTTGACAAAACTACAAATGTTTAACCAAAAGTCTCTAGCAATTCTTTCACCAATTATGTACTTAGTTATGTATATGCTAACGCTAGCGATTTATCTTGTTGGTGCTTCCTTAATCCAAGATACAATGCTCGCTGATAAATTGACTTTGTTTAGCAATATGATTGTTTTTTCATCTTATGCAATGCAAGTTATCATGTCTTTCTTAATGCTTGCAATGATCTTTATGATGATGCCAAGAGCGCAAGTCTCTGCTAAACGTATTAATGAAGTATTGGATACCGAAATCACAATTAAAGATGGTACAGTAAAAGAAGGAAAACCAGGTGAAGAAGGAACAGTAGAATTTAAAAATGTTTCCTTTAAATATCCTGATGCTGAAGAATACTTATTGAAAAATATTTCTTTTAAAGCCAATAAAGGTGAGACAGTGGCTTTCATCGGCTCAACTGGATCAGGAAAAAGTACATTGATTAATTTAGTACCAAGATTTTATGATGTTTCAGAAGGAAGCGTTTTAGTAGACGGCGTAGACGTTCGTGATTATGATCAAGAAAGCTTAAGAAATAAACTCGGATACGTTCCACAAAAAGCCGTGATGTTCGATGGTACTGTTGCTTCCAATGTCTCTTATGGCGATAATGGTAAAGGTGATATCACAAGAGAAAAAGCGATTGAAGCCGTTCGTGTCGCTCAAGGAACAGAGTTTGTTGAAAAAATGGATGAGAAATACGATACCCATATTGCTCAAGGTGGAACCAATGTTTCCGGCGGCCAAAAGCAAAGACTTGCCATTGCCAGAGCCGTAGCTAGAGATCCTGAGATTTATATTTTTGATGATTCATTTTCAGCTTTAGATTATAAAACGGATGCCACTTTGCGTCATGAATTAAAAAAATATACCAAAGAAGCAACAAGTCTCATCGTTGCCCAAAGAATTGGTACAATTATGAATGCCGATAAAATATTAGTTTTAGATAATGGCGAATGTGTCGGTATGGGAACACACAAAGAACTTTTGAAAAACTGTGAAGTCTACCGTCAGATTGCCTTATCACAATTATCAAAGGAGGAACTTGAAAATGCATAACGGACCAAGAGGAAAAGACACAACAAATGAAAAAGCAAAAGACTTCAAATCAGCAATGCTTCGTTTATTTAGTGAATTAAAAGAGTATCGCAAATTAGCTTACTTAGGCTTAATTATGGCTGCTTTAGGTTCAATCTTATCCATTTTTGCCCCAAACCATTTATCAAGCCTAACCGATGAAATTCAAGCGGGCTTAATTGTGAATAGTGATAATCTCACAACAATAACAACAAGTGTAACTGAAACCTTAGAAGCAAATATTGTGGACTATTTAAATATCTCGATGGACGAAAGTACCATTGCAGAAGTCATGATGTCGAAGGAAATATCAGAAGACGAGAAAGCTTCTTTTCAAACATTCTTAAATAATTTGCAGACTTCTAAAGGGAATATAGATTATGAAACCTTCTTAGGCTTTTCGGATAATCTTTTACAAATCCTATTAAAGGATTCTACCTACAAAGGAGTCCCTGTTTCGAAAGAAGAAAAAATGAGTTTTCTAAACGGTTTAAAAAACAATGAATTTCATTTAACCGAAGAAGTTCAAAATGTTTTCTTTGAGCCTTTAGATGTAGACGGTGTAACCATTTCTTCCAAAGACCAACTAGACTTTTTAAATGTAGCAAGCACTTTAACGACAGAAGATACAAGTACTAGCCTTTATCAAAAGATAGATACGATGCCTGAAAGTGTTCGCTTAGTGGTAGAACCATTTATGGATATGGATGAAATTTGGAATATTGCTACATTTTTAATTACTCTATATCTCATCAGTGCTTTATGTACTTACATTGAATCCATTTCAATGACTCATGTAGCCAATAAATTTGCCAATCGTCTAAGAGATAACATTTCTAAAAAGATTAATCGTTTACCTTTAAAATATTTTGATGCCCATCAATCTGGCGATACATTATCTCGTGTAACCAACGATGTCGATATGATTGCGCAATCTATGAACCAATCACTATCCACATTCGTCAGCGCTGTAACCCTTTTTGTAGGAACAACAATCATGATGTTCTATACCAATTGGATCCTCGCCTTAACAGCAATTGGCTCAAGTATTTTAGGATTTATTTTCATGTTCTTAGTCTTAGGAAAATCTCAAAAATACTTCGTTTCTAGACAGATCGAATTAGGCAACCTAAATGGTCACATTGAAGAAGTTTACTCAGGATTAAATGTAGTCAAAGCCTATAATGGTGGCAAAATTTCAAACGCTAAATTTGATGAGTTAAACGATAAAGTATACAATGCCAATCGCAAAAGTCAGTTCTTATCTGGACTAATGATGCCTATGATGAGTTTTATTGGTAACTTTGGGTACGTAGCCGTATGTATTGTAGGAGCACTTTTAACCATGAACGATGTCATTAGTTTTGGTGTTATTGTAGCCTTTATTACTTATGTAAGAATGTTTACTTCACCACTTTCCCAAATTGCTCAATCCATGACTTCTTTCCAATCTACAGCTGCTGCTAGTGAAAGAGTATTTGAATTTTTAGATGAAGAAGAAATGGATACCGAAGAAAATATTACGAAGAGCTTGTCCAGAGCTGATGCTAAAGGAAACATCGAATTTAAAAACGTCTTATTCCAATATGATGGCAATGATAAGCCAACCATTCATGACTTCAGCGCTAAAGCAAGTGCTGGCCAAAAAATAGCCATAGTTGGCCCAACCGGTGCTGGTAAAACAACGATGGTAAACTTACTGATGAAATTTTATGAAATCAATGGAGGAGACATTTTAATTGATGGAATAAGCATCAACGATTTAACGCGGGCAAACGTTCATGATTTATTTACTATGGTTTTACAAGACACATGGTTGTTTAGAGGAACATTAAAAGAAAACATCGTCTACAATCGTCAAAATATAAGCGATAAACAAGTCGAAGAAGTATGTAAAACTGTTGGCTTAGACCATTTTATAAAGACACTTTCAAATGGCTATAATACCGAAATATCCGACAACGATAGTGTGTCAGCTGGTCAACGTCAATTGCTAACGATTGCCAGAGGAATGTTAAATGATGCACCATTCCTAATATTAGATGAAGCCACAAGCAACGTCGATACAAGAACCGAAGAGCTTGTCCAAAAAGCTATGGATAAACTAACAGAAGGCAAAACATCCTTTATTATCGCACATCGTTTGTCGACAATTAAAAATGCAGATCTCATATTAGTAATGAAAGACGGAAATATTATTGAAACCGGAAATCATGAAGAATTAATGAAGAAAAATGGTTTCTATGCGGATCTATATAATTCACAATTTGAAGGGTAGGATTTTATGCAAAATATAGTAATTACAATTGGCCGTGAATTCGGCAGTGGGGGAAGATACATCGGAAGTGAAGTGGCCAAACGACTAAATATTCCTTTTTATGATAAGGAAATATTAGCAAAAACTTATGAGCGTAATCATATCAATTATTCTAAACTAGAAGAATTTGACGAAACAAAGAGAAATAGCATTCTAAACATCTTAGATATTTTAAGAACAGATGCTTACAATGAAGTTGCCCTAAACGAAGTTTATCAAGACTTAATTCGCAAGACAATTGAAGACTTAGCTTTATCTTCTTGTGTCATCTTAGGAAGAAATTCTAATAATATTTTAAAAAATAAAAAGAATGCCATTCATATTTTCTTATATTCTAAAGATCTTGAATTTAAGATTCAAAGAAAAATGGAAGTAGAAGGCTTAACACATAAAGAAGCTCATGAAAAGTTAAAGAAAATTGATAAACAACGAGAAGAATACTATGAGTTCTTAAATCCTAATGAAAATTGGAAAGACAAAGATCATTATGATTTATGTATAGACACCGGTAAAATAGGTGTTGAAAAAACAAT
>CALVUT010000006.1 GCA_944363675.1 uncultured Bacilli bacterium
AATCAGAAACAATAGGATAATAATTATTTTCAATCCAAACACTTTTAAACTCTTTCGTCACCCCATCTGCATAACCAATAGGAACAGTTAAAATATAGCCATCATTTTTTATCTCCTTCTTATTATATCCAACCGTATCCTTTTCACTCACTTTTCGGATACTCATCACCTCAGTAAATAAAGAAAAAGCGGGTTGTAAATCCAAATCATTTTCTAAAGTCGTTTTACTACAATGATACTTCTTTTGTAAATAATGTCTCTTTACTTCTCTGAGTCTTCCTTTAAAAGAGCGATCGGGTTTCATACTCTGTGCAAAACCGTACAAAATAATACCTAGACGAATACCGTTACAAAAAGAAAGCTTCTCATGTTGCACTAAAGATAAACTTCTACCAAAATGAACAATAGGAATACTTTTTAAATCAATCAAACTTGTAATATCCAAAAAAGATTCTACTTGTTCATCATAATAGGGATCGACCACCCCAGAAGTTGCAAAGTGCGAATAAACTCCTTCCACTTCAATTTTATCTTGTTTCTTTAATAAATCATACGCTTTTCTTAAATCTTCCTTATTTATAAAACCAAGCCTATGCATCCCAGAATCCACTTTCAAATGAACCTTAACTGTTCCATACAATGGACTTTCTAATAACTTTTCTGTATAATCTAAAGATTCCACTGTAATCGTTACATTATTATTAATAATATCATCAATAAATTCTAAATCGATCGGTTCCAAACAAAGAACAGGCGTTTCACTATCGTATTTTCGCAATAACAAGGCCTCTTCCAAAGAAGAAACTGCAAAATAATTAATTCCACCCTTTTTAAGATCCAAAACACATTTCATACCATGATGATACGCATTATTTTTAACAACACCAAAATAATACGTGTACATAGGATACTTACGGCGGATTTCGCAAACATTTTTAGTTAAAGCTTCTCCATCAATCTTTGCATAAGTCTTCCTTTGCATAACCCCACCATCCTTCCTATCCATTATATCAAAACTCAAGATGACTTCCTAGTTAAAAGCAAAAAGTTGACGTTTGAAAACGGAAAAAAGTTCCTATTTTTCAGGAACTTTTTCAAGATCGATTAAAACTTCTTCCCCATTCAAATCGTATTTTTCACCTTTTTCAGGATTTGTTTCAAAACAAACAGCTAAAGTTTCTTCTTTAATATAACTTTCAAATTCATGTAAAATAACATCGAAAGTACTCGTACCATAATAGAAGATTTTAATGCGATCCGTTACACATAAATCTTTAGCTTTTCTTAGTTGTTGGACCTTGCTCACAAACTCACGAGCAATACCTTCATGAATCAAAGCCTCCGTACGTTCCGTATTTAAAATGACAAACAAATTCCCTTCCATAGCCACATTAAATCCTTCTTTTGCCGTGACACGAATATCAACCATTTCAGGATTTACTGAAACCGTTTCTCCATCCACCTCAAGAGAAATCGTCTCTTTATTTTCTAAAGCCACAATATCCTTCTCATCTAAAGCATTCAACGCTTCTTGAAACGACTTAATTTTTGAGCCAAAAATCTTACCAACCTCTTTAAAATTAGGCTTTACAGTAAAGTTCATATACTGCGTTAAATCCGCAATAAACTCTACCTTTTTAACATTCAACTCTTCTAAAATCAATGGCACTAAATCCTCAATTTTACTTTGAATCTTACCATCTAGATAAACTTCACTTAATGGTTCTCGAACCTTTATCTTAGCTTCTTCACGGGCATTTCTACCTAAACGAATAACTTCTCGAACCAAATCCATTTTTTCTTCCAAAGCAAGATCAATCAAATCAGCACTTGCAACTGGGTAACTTGCTAAATGAACACTTTCTTCTCCAGTCAAATTCCGATACATTTCCTCAGAAATAAATGGTGTAATTGGGGCGATTAACTTTGAAAGGCCAACTAAAACTTCATAAGTTGTTTGATAAACACTTTTCTTCGAATCATCCATATCACTACTCCAGAAACGCTTACGATTTCTCCGGATATACCAATTAGACAAATCTTCAGAGACAAAATTAGCAATAAATCTTGTTACTTTATTTAAATCATACTCCAAAAAAGCAGTATTAACATCCTTAACAAGGCCATTATAACGAGACAACAACCAGCGATCAATCTCTTCTCGATTTTCATAAGGAATGCGACATTCATCCGTATCTATTCCATCCGCATCAGCATACATTTGAAAGAAACTATAAGTATTCTTCAATGGATTCAAGAATTTAGAATAAACCTCTTTTAACCCCTCTTCATTAAACTTTAACGGTGTCCATACAGGCGAAACATAAGGAAGATAAAAACGTACCGTATCCGCACCATACTTTTCAATCGTTTTAAAAGGCTCGACAATATTTCCTCTACTCTTGCTCATCTTCTTACCTTCAGCATCAAGTAAAAGATCATTGACTAAGACATTCTTATAAGGAGCACATCCTTTAACAAACGTTGAAATAACAAGCAACGTATAAAACCAACCTCTTGTCTGATCAATTCCCTCACAAATAAAATCAGCTGGAAATTGCGATTCAAATAATTTTTTATTTTCAAAAGGATAATGATATTGAGCAAAAGGCATCGAACCAGAATCAAACCAACAATCCAAAACATCCAAAATACGTGTCATATCCTTACCACACTTAGGACATTTCAAATGAATTTGGTCAATATAAGGTCGATGTAAATCCAAAGTAGCTTCATCAATTTCACAAGTAGCCTTCTCTTTTAATTCCTGGATAGACCCAATCATCTCAGCATGACCACACTCACAAGTATAATATGGAATAGGACATCCCCAATAACGTGTTCTAGAAACTGCCCAATCTTTCAAATTTAAAAGCCAATTACCAAAACGTTTCTCTCCCACATAAGCTGGATACCAATTGACTTTCTTATTTGCCTCAATAATCTCATCTTTATATTTAGATACAGCAATATAATAACTTGGTAAAGTATAATAAATAAGCGGACTATGGCATCTCCAACAATGCGGATAACTATGGATAATTCTTTGTTTTTTAAACAATTTACCATTTTCTCTCAAATACTCTATCACCTTTTCATCCGCATCAAAAACAAGCATACCTTTCCAAGGCCCCTCAGTATATGTACCATCCCTACCTACCGGATTAATATAAGGTAAATGATAATTTTCTCCAACGCGAGCATCATCTTCACCAAAAGCTGGAGCCATATGAACAATACCCGTACCATTATCTACCGTAACATACTCATCACAGCAAACAAAGAAACCACCTTCCACATGAAGTTCAGGAATAAGTTGCTCATACTCTTTGTATTCCAAATCTTTACCAGTATAATACTCTAAAATAGCATATTCATCACCGAAAACTTGATCAGCCAGTTTTTCAGCTAAAATGTATTTATTACCCCGTGCCTCACACAACACATACTTCTCATGAGGATTTACACACAAAGCAACATTAGCAAGTAAAGTCCAAGGCGTTGTAGTCCAAGCTAAAAAGTAAGCATCCATTTCTTTAAGTTTCATCGGAACAATAACCGTATCCGTACTTGTGTCCTCATAGCCTTGAGCCACTTCATGACTAGCTAGGGAAGTACCGCATCTTGGGCAATAAGGCGTTACACGATTACCTTCATAAAACAAACCTTTTTCAAAATATTGTTTTAAAATCCACCATTCCGTCTCAATATATTCATTCTTATAAGTCAAATAAGGATGCTCTACATCAATAAATTGCCCCATTTTGTTCGTCAAGTCCGTAAAAGCCGCCTCATTCTCCCCAACACTTTCCCGACAAACTTGATTAAACTTTTCAATGCCAAGAGCCTCAATATCCTTCTTTGTCTTTAAGCCTAACTTCTTCTCTACGTGATTTTCAATAGGAAGTCCATGCGTATCCCATCCAACCTTACGAAGCACGCGGTGACCATTCATGACGTGGTATTTACAAATCGTATCTTTCAAATTTTTAGCCACCATATGGTGAAGTCCAGGAAACCCATTGGCAAACGCCGGACCATCATAAAAGACAAAATCAGGATCGTTTTGATGAGCCTCAACCGTCTTTTCATAAATACCTTGTACACCACCCCAACCCTTTAAAATGTCTTGTTCAACATCATAAGGATTTCTCTTATCAAGTTCTTTAAAATTTTTCATTTTCCGATGTCCTTTCTAAATAAAAAAAGATGGTCCCAAAGGAGTCTACTAAGTAGACGGTACCATCCTTAATTTCACTTATATTACTGATAACGAGTGTAACCCGAAAAACTTGAACTTAAGTGATATTTATATATTTTCCCAATCTATTTCCACCATCCATAGACTCTCTTTTTGTTCCAATATATAAACGCGTCTTAAAGTTTTTTACTCCTTTATTATAAAGAGTGACTATTCGTTTGTCAAATATTTTGTGAACCTTACAGCCAAATTAAATTTTTATTTTTTTCCTAAAAACACTTGCTCATAAATCTCTTTATAATCCTTAACATAAATAATTTCAATATTTTCTTTAATCTCCTTAGGAATCTCTTTCGCCTCCAATTTATTTGCCCCAGGTAAAAATACTTTCTTCATTCCGTAATTATAAGCTCCAATAACCTTTTCCTTAATTCCGCCGACAGGCAAAATTTCTCCTCTTAAACTCATTTCCCCCGTCATAGCAATATCATTAGGAACAATTTTATTGGTAAGTAAACTAATCAAAGCCGTAGTAATCGCAACACCAGCACTCGGACCATTTTTAGGCACTGATCCACTCAAAAAATGAATATGAACATCCTTCGTCTTAAAATAATTCTCATTAATTTCAAAATCACTGGCATGTCGTTTTAAATAGCTGCCAACAACCGCTAAAGACTCTTTCATCACATCTCCTAAAAGTCCCGTCACCGTAACTTTTCCTTTTCCTTCATATAAAAGAGATTCAATAGAAAGTACTCTTCCTCCGCTATTCGTTACCGCTAAACCATTAACAAGACCTGAAGTCAAAATTTTTGGCTTATTTTCACCGAAAGCAGTTTTTTCCTCTAAATACTTTTTCAAATCTTTAGATTCGATTTGCAAAGCCAGATTCTTCTTAGACTTCACACTATTCAAAATCACCTTACGATACAAACTAGCCAAATGCCTCTGTAAATCACGAACTCCAGGCTCATCAGTATAATCTAAAACCAAATGTTTTATAGCTTCATCGCTAAGAAAAACTTCATCCGCAGAAACATGATAATCATTTTCCAAACGAGGAATCAAATACTCACGAGCTAATTTAACCTTTTCAAAAATAGTATAACTAGAAAGTTCAATAATCTCTAACCGGTCCTTTAACTCACTAGGAATCTTATCCTCATAATTAGCAGTTAAAATAAAGAGAACATGACTGAGATCAAAAGGTTCTTCCAAATAAGAATCCATAAAATTTTGATTCAAATTGGCATCCAAAATATCAAGTAAGGTACTAGCTGGATCCCCTTTATAATCCTTAACCATTTTATCGACTTCATCTATTAAAATCAAAGGATTTTTGCTACCACTCTTCTGCAAAGCTTGAATTATTTTTCCCGGCGCACTGCCAATATAAGAACGGCGATTGCCAATAAGTTCAGAAGAATCATTTAACCCGCCAACACTAATCTTATAAAACTTACGATGTAGAGCATGCGCAATCGAACTTGCAATGGTAGACTTTCCTACGCCAGGAGGGCCGACCAAACAAAGAATAGGTGCTTGAAGTAATGGATTTCTTTTCTTCATAGCCACATACTCCAAAACCCTAGTTTTCACCTTATCTAACCCATAATGGGTCTTATTCAAATCCTTTTCGATAGCTTTAAGATCTTCAGTTTCAATCGTCTCCTCATTCCAAGGTAAAGAGAAAAACAAATCTAAATAATTACGAACAAACGTCACCTCAGGACTCATATCACTCATATATTCATATTTTTTTATTTCGGCAGCTACTTTTACTTTCGTTGAATAAAGTAAATCAAGACCTTCCAATTTTTCTTTATAAATATCTACTTCCGCTTGCTTTTTATTTTCTTCCCCAAGTTCTTTTTGAATTTCCTTAATTCGTTCTTTCAAAACAAACTCTTTTTGGCTCTTATCCATTTCTTCTTGTAAAGCTTGATTAATTTTTTGATCCAACTGAATCACTTTAAGCTCAATAGTCAAATCTTGTAACAATTTCGAAGCCCTTTGCAAAGGATTCAACTCCGAAATATAATAAATCTTATTCTCCTTCGTTGTTGGTAATAACCCAGCAATAAAATCCGTCAAATCATTTAAAGTAGTATAGTTTTGCATAGCTTGAAGAGCACTATTCGAATAATTAGGATTGGCCTTAATATACTTGCGAAATAACTTCTTGAGTTCTCTTTGTAAAGCAATTTCATCGGTCATTTCCACATCAGGAGTTTGCATAATCAAAAACTGACATTCCAAAACCTCGATCTGCTTTTTTGAATTCAAATACTTACTAATCTTTACCCGTTTAATTCCTTCAATAGTCACCCGAACATGACCATTTGGCAACGTAATTTTATGAACAATCTTGCCAACAACCGCAATACTAGGTAAATCATCTACATCAGGCACTTCTTCTAAAACATCTTTTGGCGAAACTAAAATAAGTTCCCCGTCATACTCTTTTTCACTAAGTTCAAGTGTCATTAAAGAAAGAGAATGATTGAGCTCTACCTTCACTTCTTGATTAGGCAACAAAACAAAATCTTTAAGTAGCATAACAGGTAAAGTCTTCGCCATATAACCACTCCCTAAACAATTAACTTTTATTATAGAAGAGCATCCTTTTTTTGTAAAGTTTTTTTACATAAAATTGACATGCAATAATTGGTAATTGCATGTCTTCATTTTTTCCTCTTTAAAAACCTTTTTTCCCTATAACGTGGAAATAAACTTAAACAAAGAAGAAGTACCACCAATAAACCAAACAAAAATAAACTCCACCGTTCAAAGAAGAAAGGCTGCAAGTCAAAATAGATATGCTCTAAAACCACTTGATTACCATAAGGCATTAAAATGGTAGCCAAGAAAAGAGTAAGAAGAAAAGAAATGCCAAAAAGAATAAACAATTCTCCAAAATAAATACATTTAACCTCTCTTAATTTTATTCCTTCAATCTGAAGCAAAAGATTTTCATCTTTATTTTTCACTTTACTATAAAGCAAATAACTCAACGTGCATAAAACATTTAAAACCATTACTCCACCTGTAACATAATGAAAAATATAGGCAAGTTGATCCAAAAGCTTCTTTTTAGAATCTATTTGTAAACTAAACTGAGTCTTATACACATCCTTATAATTTTTAAAAATATCTATTAATTTCCGATAATTATTTTCTTCAATGTACATCTTTGCTACACTGCTATCTAAAACAAAATTTGTCTCTTTATTCACATAAAGGGCCGTTGCAAAAGGTAAAATTTCCTCTTCAAAAGATGTATACAACTCTCCAAGCCTTCCTCCAAAGGAATTATTCTCAAGAGTCTTAAAACGAGCATATGGATCCAAAGATTGCTTGATAATTCCCGTTATTCGTAAATCCTTACCCGCAACAGAAAGAATACCTCGACCCAAAATATCCTCGTAATCTTTATAACCTTTATAATAAATAAGTAAATCGGCGAAATATTGACTAATTAACACTTCATTTTCCCCTATATCTAAAGATCCAATAATATCTTTATTTTCTAAAGTAGTCTCTCCTATCTCATAAAAATATAAAGTTCTATTATAAAGCTGATAATAAACATACAAATCATCCAACGGAAAACTATAACTTAAAGGTTGTCCAAATTCATCATAATAAACTTTGCCAATTTGAACTTCCTTACCGGTAAACTCGGCGATATCATCAATAGTTTCTTCACTACTATCCAAAAAGACCACACCATCTTTTTCTCGGCTTAAAAGATGTGCTTCCATTTTAACTGGGTCCATACAAGCCACAAGTAAAGAAAAATACAAAAGTAAAAAGGATAAGGTAAATAATGTCACGCCAATAACCGTTTTCTTCTTATCTTTAGTAAACCTTTCCCAAGCAAGTAAAACCTTATTAGAAAAGGAAAGGCGTTTTTTTACATTCACACTCACCTCTTCATTCGTCTTTACTGACTCATCTTTCTTCACCATAATCTTGCCATCGTATAGTTCATAGACTACCGAAGACTTTTTCATAACATCCCTATCATGACTTACCACGATAACTAAAGCTTTTTGACTTAAAACTTCTAAAGCCTTTAGTACAATTCTTTTATTCTCTTCATCTAAAAAAACGGTTGGTTCATCAAACAAATAAACTTTGGCAGGATGTAAAAGCACCCTTAAAAAAGCCACTCTCTTTTTCTCACCTTGACTTAACTTCTTGGCATGCTTTTTCTTTAACTCTTCCATATGAAATAAAGCCAACCCTGATTGAATATCTTCTTCTTTAGCCCCAAACAAAACTAAATTATGATAAACACTTAAGTTATTAATAAGCAAATGATCTTGATAAAAATAAACAACATCTCTTCCAAGATAATGTTTTCTTTCTAAAATGGGCGTTCCATTATATTTTATCTCTCCTTCAAAATCCTTATCTAAAGAAGCAATCAAATTTAAAAGCGTTGTCTTACCCGAACCACTTTCACCCACAATCGTATAAAAGCCTGTATCTCCAAAGACAATCGAAACATCAGATAAAATCGTTCTTTCTCCAAACTTCTTACTAACCTCTTTAACTTCTAGCATATCTACTCCTCAATTCGCGCAAGCTTCTTCATTTTAATCTCTTTTTTAAAGGCAAGACTAACAACAAATAAGGATAGTAAACTAAAAAACACTAAAAATAAGATAGGAATCCATTCAATATAAAAGATATGAAAATACATAAGTAAATAATCGGTATATAAAGTATTAACTATATAAGACAGAACTAAATAAAGGACAAAACTAATAAGTAAACTACCAAGAACAATAAGCATTTGTTCCATTAAGAATATTCCAAGAATTTTACTATACTTGATCCCATATTCTTTTAAAAGCATAATTTTGGTATTTTCTTTCGAAATACTATTTTTCATCATATATAAAGCATTTAAAATAAAGAGAAAAGTAAAGACAATTAAAACAACCACTCCAATGATTTTAAGTGTTTTGGCAAGAGGTTTAAACTCAGTAATATAATGAGCAACAATACTATCGGCATTATCATAGTCACTCAAAAAGCCTTTTAATTGTTCTGGTGGAACTTTTACATAAAGAGAAGATTGTAAAGCTAAAAACCCATGATTTTTCATATAAGTATCAAAAGTCTCTGAAACATAAACAACATTTACATTTTGGTAACGAGCCGCCATATCACCTTGTAATTTTCTGTCATACTCACTCATTTGATCTCTTGAAATACTTTTTAAACCTTCATATTTTTCTAACGGATCATCCCGAACTCCAACAATACGTACTGGTACCCCTCCTAAGGAGATATTTTCAATATTTAAAAGTTCTTCATAACTTTTTGGGTAATACACTTGCTCATCTATGCCCATGATTCCATATTTCAAAAAAACGTCAGCCAAAAACTTGCCAATAACAAGCTCATTATCTTGTTCGGGCATTCTACCTAAGAGTAAAGCAACATCTGTATTTGCCACATAAAATTTTTGAAAAAGCATAAAATCAGAGTAATAGGCATTATTAGTTTGTAAAAGCATTGTATTCCCAGATGTCATAAAACTAGCCAAAAGAGAAGAATTGTTATACGCTGAACCACTTTCTGTAACGTATTTTTCTTTTAAAGAAGTAATTTCATCTTCTGAAAACACAGTTGTATTAAGATAAATATCTTCACTTTTTTCATGCACCAACGTCTCATAATGAATCCGATTAAAATCAATCCTTCTTAAAGAAATCCCTGTAAATAGTCCTAGTAAAATTAAGGAAGTCAGTAAAAGAGCTAAAATTGTCTTTTTAGGAGTGGATATCACTTGTTTAAAGGCCAGTTTCAATTGTTTAACAAAAGAAAGTTTCACCTCTTTACTCGAACTTACATTAATGGAAACAAGTTCACTTTGTTTTAATACTGTAAAATTTTGATTTTCTAATTTCAATAGTACATCAGCATATCCCCGAACTTCTTCAACATCATGACTAACAACGAAAACTAAAGCATTTTGGCTTAATTTTTTTAAAGTTTCTAAGACTTTATAAACGTTTTCTTGATCTAAAAAAGATGTGGGCTCATCAAATAAGTAGATCTTAGAAGGTTTAAAAATTGTTCGTATAAAAGCAACTCTCTTCTTTTCTCCTTGACTTAATTTACTTACTTTCTCATGACATACGTTTTCTAAATGAAAATATTTGAGCCATTCGGTAATCTTATCTTTGTCTTCCCCGAACAATAAAAGATTATCCATAACACTCATATCTTCCAAAAGCAACAACTCTTGATTAAAAAAAGCAATATTTTGATTTAAATACATTTCTTTTTCTTCTAGACTTTTTAGTTCTTTTCCATCATATAAAATACTACCATCACTTGGTTCATCTAACAAACCTATCAAATTTAAAAAAGTAGTCTTGCCAATTCCACTTTGACCAACAATACCATAAAAACCAACATTTGAAAACGTCATCGAAACATTATTTAAAATCACTTGATCTTGATACTTTTTCGTAACACCCTTTAACTCAATCATCTCTATACTCCCCTATTCTATTAAAATATTATAGCACAAAAACATACTTAATTTTAAAAAATCTCCGGCCATTAGAGATTTTAATTATATAATCTTATATTTTGTAATAAGTAAGGCTAACAGTAGTGGACGGAATACCATCAATACGCACTGCATACCCAAAGTAAACGTTTGGATCCGTTATAGTAGTTATTATATCTTGAGAGGATCCCAACCCAAAAAATAATGTCTGATCTGTAGGTAATCCAAAATTGTTTATCTTAGGTAAAATGTAGACTTTATTATGGGCTTTTAGTTTGACGTTATCTACTGTTTTTCCTAGTAAATGTTTTTCAGACACCCAATCGTTAGAAGCGTAAAAAGAAATGGTTCCTTGCGTTCCTTCTGGAACATCAAACTCAAGGATTGCATAATCATACTCAACATACAAAATATCCCATTGTTCATAATTCGAATTAAAAGTAATTGTGTTACTCTTATATGTATAAGGCAAACTAGATTCCGCATAAACATTAGGTGCTAAAAAAATCACAAATAATGCAATAACAGCACTAAACAAAATTTTTTTCTTCATACATCCAAACTCCTTCTTACTAGCAACTGTTCAAAATATGGCCACTTTTAACCAATCCTAGTTACCCAAATCATATCGTATTTTAAAATTTAAAAACATCACTTCAAAATTACATTTTTAAAATTATAAGTTCATAAAATATGATATATATCACGAATTCCTTTTTGTTTAGAACTATAAAACTTATTCATTATATATTTAATATATTTAATCCATTTAAATACAGCTTATATGTCAGAAACACAATTGTATTCCGTGACTTTTTGTACTTTCATTCCATAACTTTTTATGATTTAATTCCGTAACTTTTGATGATTTCATTCTGCGTTTTTTCACAAAAGCAAAAAAAAGAATAGGTTTTATTTCCTACTCCTTAGTTATTTTCTTGCAAGAATTTTAAAGTCTTACGCATTTTACTATCATATTTTAAAACTTCCATACCACCAAAAGCCTCAATTAATTCATCCTTAGAAATACCATAATTTGTAGCCATTTCCGTTGCATCCTTATCTGCTTCTTCATCCGTCACTTCAATTTTTTCTGCTTCACTAACAGCTTCTAGCAAATAACGGTATTTAATACGACGAATAGCTTCAGGCTCCATTTCTTTATGCATTGTCTCATGTGTTGTATTTGTAAATTGATAATATTGATCCATAGTAAGACCTTGCATCTTCAATTGACTTTCAAATTGATTCATCATTCTATGAACTTCATCATCAATAATTTCTTCAGGAAGATCAACTTCCATATTTTCACTAGCAGCCTTTAAAACATCTTCTAAGAAACGGTCATCAATTTCTTTTTGTTTAGATTCTTTTAAAGTATTTTCTACTTCTTTAGCCAATTCTTCAGCATTAGTTACTTTATCATAGCCTAAATCCTTAAAGAAATCCTCATCAATATCTGGAAGAATTCTAGATTTAATTTCATGCAAAGTAACATGGAAAACAACCTCTTTTCCAGCTAGATCTTTAACATAATCCTCAGGAAATTTTAAATGTAAATCTTTTTCTTCCCCTACCTTCATTCCTAAAACACCATCTTCAAATCCAGGAATAAAAGTATTTGTTCCAATTTCAAGAGGATAATTTTCTCCAGTTCCACCTTCAAGATCTTTACCATCAACAGTACCCTTAAAATCAATAACCGCTGTGTCGCCTTTTTCAACAACGCCATCTTCTTTAACACAAATCTCAGCAAATTGCTCTCTTAAATGTTCGATTTCATGATCAATTTCTTCTTGAGTAACTTCTAATTTGTCTTTCTTTACTTTTAAATCTTTATATTTACCTAATTTTACTTCAGGTTTTCCAACAAAAGTAAACTCGAACTCAATACCATCTTTATCAATTTTCTTAATATCAACAGTAGGTTGAATTTCAGCTTTTACTTTAGTCTTCTCTTGAGCTTTTTTAAACGCATCATCAACAACGCTTTCATAGGCATCTTGATATAAAGATTCAATTCCAAACTTTTCGATATAAATATTCTTTGGAACACTACCTTTGCGGAAGCCATCTACTTGTGCTTTTTTTACATTCTTCTTAAAAGATTTATCCAAAGCGTTTTCCCATTCTTCTCCTTTAATTTCAATTGTTATTTTTTCTGTATTTTTTGCCATGAAAAATACTCTCCCTTCATACGTGTTTTATTATACCTAAGTTTTTCAGGTTTTGCAATGAAAAAAAAGCATTACAGTTTCCTGCAATACTTTTATTAATACGAAGAACTATACATAAACAAATAGAACAAATCTTCTAATGGAGTTCCACTAATCGCATTCATTAAATTCATTAAAATTTGAGTAACTTCTTCCTCAGTCAAATCGTCTATAGATGTAGCATTAGAAGGGTTAATTTCATCTAATTCTGTACCAACAGTAACAGTCATGTCCGTATCAAGACTAAAATGAATAACTTTCGTATCACTTTCTAATTGAAGATTTAAAACTAAATCAAGAACTTGCTTAGTATTATCTGTGGTTTCAACAGAATATGTGCCTGTTCCACTAAGCTGACCATTATCACTTGGAAAAACAAATTCAAGAGTACCCTGATTATCATTTTCTGTCACTTTCATAGTCATAACTTGATCTTCGCTATATAAAGTTAAATATGAAGTATCTCCTTCTGTCTCAACTTTCAATAAATCTTGTCCAGAAGAATGTATCGTTAAAACAGACTTATTATCCTGTTCAACATAACGGAAGAAATTATCTTCATCAAAAAGCTCTAAACCAACAACATTACCTGTAAACTGTGTAGTATATAAAGCGATGGTCACTTCATTCATATCTTCGGAAACCTCAGTTTCTTTTAGTTGTTCCAACATAATTTTAACATCATCTTGAGATTCCCCTAATAAAGAAGTTAAAGCCTCTAATGCATTAGAATTATTTAAAAAACTATCTGCAAAAGCATTCTTCAAATCCGTAACAACCTGTTTATTTAAAACAATGCTATGAGCAAGCACTTTTCCCTCGACACCATCAACCGTGGTGGTTTGCTTAGTAAAAGTATGTGCCTCAACTTGTGCTTTTAAAACATCACGCAAAACCGTGCCCACAGTTAAAACAGCATCAAAATCATAATGAATACTAGTCAAAGAACCAAAGTCCATATTCGTGACTCCGTCTTCATAAAGATACCCATCAAACAATTTTGAAGATTCAATATACATTCTCGTCGAAGAAAACCGTGCCAAAACATCTAAAACCAAAGAATCGTGTTCTAACATGCCCAAATAAAGTTCCATTTGTTTATTTGGTTCATCAATACCAAACCGATAGTCGTAATTATATCCTGTATAGGCTTGCAACTCAGTCATATCAGTATCAAAAGCCACATTGCCTTCAATAACGACTGGCTTAGTAAAATCATAATCGATTAATAAATTATCTGCTTTATGAACGACACTCTCAAATTGAGCATAGAACTTATCTATTGCTTTGTCATAAAGTGTTTTAGAATCGGTTAAAAAAAACTTATAACCAATAAAAAGTCCAATTAAAACAATCAAAACAACGGCTAATACAATTAAAAGAACTTTTTTCTTACCCCCTAAACTTTTTTTGGCACCATTATTTTCTACTGGTGTTCCCATATCTAATGTTTCTACATCATTCATACTCTCTACTCCTCACTACTATAATATGAGTATACCATATTCAAGTGCGTCAGACAATTACTTTTTGATAAACAAAATCTAAATTGTAAAAAATAAATCAAATGAAACAAAAAAAGATCAGTCCATTAGACCGATACTATTTTTGAATGGTAATCATATTAAAAAGAAAAATGGTCCAAATTCCAATAGTAAGTGCCGCCTTATAACGATACATTTCATGAGCAGCTACCAGTTTATCCGCTACAGTCAAAAGCCAACTTTCGGCATACTTTGGTCGTTCCAAATAAACAGGATACATATGTGCCCGGATCATATTTGCTTGCTTCGTATCCACATCAAAATATTTCAAAGCATTTTCTAAAGCATATTCTGGATGAAGCTTCAAAGTCTCCTTAGAATTATATTCTTTTAACTCTTCATCAAAGAAAAAATCATGAAGCAAAGCGGCTCTTGTTGCCCTTTCATAATCTAAATGTAACTTCTTGGTCATTTTATATGTAGCCTTAGCTACTCGCATAGAATGCTCATAACGACTTATTCCATGATGAAGCTCTTCTTTTAACTTTAAAAACTCCTCATGGTTTGCGATATCATCTATAATTGAGTTAAATTCATAAGTTTCGATTAAACTCATTTTTTTCACCTCGGACTATTCCATTATAGCATATTCTATTTTTTTTGCAAACATGAATTTAATCGCCTAATTTTTGAAATTTTTTAATAATTTCCTCAGCGCACCGAAGCCCATCCATAGCACTAGTCGTAATACCACCTGCATACCCAGACCCTTCCCCACAAGCATAAATTCCTTGAATATTCGTCTCTAAAGTATCGTCTCGTTTGATTCGAACTGGACTAGAAGTTCTTGTTTCGATGCCAAAAAACAAAGCGTTTTCTTCTTGAAAAGCAGGCATAATTTTTCCAAAATGATCCATGGCTTCCTTAATAGAATCAGTAATATACTTAGGCAAAAAAGTATTCAAATTTGCCAAGCAATATTGTCCTTTAACAACAGGCAAAACACATCCGAAATGATCACTTGGTTTATTTAAAACGAAATCCTTATACGTTTGCACAGGAATTTTACCATTCGTTTGTAAATAAGCATTTTCTTCCAATTCCATTTGAAACTTCATACCATCCAAAGCACCCTCACCAAAATCCTTAGGTCCGACCGTTACCACAATCGCAGCATTGGCATTCTCACTATCTCTTTTATGTTCACTCATCCCATTTATAACAAGCATTCCCTTGCAAGAAGAAGCATTAACAACATAACCGCCTGGACACATACAAAATGAATAGACACCACGATTATTTTTTGTAGTATACGTAAGCTTATAACTAGCTGGGGGAAGAATTTTGGGATAATTTAAGCCATATTGACTTTCATTAATTTCTTTTTGCAAATGTTCTACTCTTAAACCAACAGCAAAAGGTTTTGCTATCATATCTAACCCTTTTTGATAAAGCATCGTAAACGTATCTCGGGCGCTATGACCTAAAGCCAAAATTAAACAATCACAAGCGATATGTTCCTTTTGATTAAGGATAATCTCTTGTAAAACATTATTTTTAACAACAATATCCGTTAAACAAGACAAATAACGGATATCTCCACCATACTCTTTAATTTTTTCTCTTAAACGGACAATGACATCCCGCAAAAGATCTGTGCCAATGTGAGGTTTATGTTCATACAAAATATCCTCAGGTGCTCCACATTCGACAAACACTTCAAAAACTTTTCTACCTCTACCTTGACTATCTTTTACCATCGTATTTAACTTACCATCTGAAAATGTTCCCGCACCACCTTCACCAAACTGAACATTCGTTTTTTCATCTAAAACTCCTGACGCCCAAAATTCCTGCACCTTTTTCACCCGCGTATCAATATCACTGCCGCGTTCAATAAGTAAAGGATGATATCCTTCTTTAGCAAGTAAATACGTTGCAAATAACCCCGCAGGTCCACTGCCAACAACGATAGGGCGATAAGAAAGTTTGCCGTTTCCTGCTTGAGGAACTTGATACGCCATAGGAATACTTTGTGAAACATCAGGAAGATGTTTTTTTAAAATTTTTGCTTCATTTAATACTTCAACATCCACTTCATATACATAAAAAAGCTGCGGTTTTAAACGTGCATCCAACGATCTTTTTATCACCTGAACATGCAATATTTCTTGAGGTTTAACATGAAGTTTATCCGCAATCTTTTTCATCAAAGTATCCTTATTTGCCTCAATATGCACTTTTATTTGTCGAATCCGAATCATTTTTTACTCCCTTTCCAGCCAACATTCCACTAATCCAAGCAAAACCAAGATTATATCCCCCACAATCACCATCAACATCTAAAATTTCTCCAGCAAAGAAAAGGCCGTCAACAAGATGTGATTGCATAGTCGAACAATCTACTTCACTTAAACTTATTCCACCCTTACAAACTTGAGCAGAATCATAATCTAAAGTATCTTCAATCATCAAACGAAACTCAGTCAAGTTCATCCATAATTTTTCTTGACGTTCTAAAGATAAATGACAATACAAATCATCTTGATCTAACTTACTTTTTTTCAAAATCATTTTAATGATCTTTTCGTTTAAAAAGCCATTTAAAATAACACCTAAAGGTAACTTTCCTTTACTCTCAAACCATTTTCCTACTTCTTCCTTATCTAAAAATGGCATAAAGTTAATCCGTATTTCTTCTTTTTTATCCATACCTAATCCTTCAGCAACATATCCACTCAAATTAAAAATGCAAATACCACTCACACCATAATTCGTAAACTGAATTTCTCCATGTTGCTTAGCTTTGTATTCCCCATTTTCATATAAAGAAACTTCGACCTCACTACGTACACCACTCCATAAAGAATTTACATTCGTATTCACTTTAAGGGCCACAAGTGAAGGATAAATTGGCTTTATTGTATGTCCAAGAAAACGAGCAAGCTCCCAGCCAAAACCATCACTACCAGTTTTGGGATAAGACTTTCCACCCGTAGCTAGAATAACTTTATCAAAAAACATGAACTCATCAATTACAAATTGATTATCCACTTTTTTAATTTCTTGAACACGATAATTTGTTTTAAATTCAACGCCCAAACGAAAAGCCTCATTAAGCAAAGCTTTTTTTATACTAAGAGCCTGATTCGAAAAAGGATAATAATAACCATTCTTGATCTTAGGAACAATTCCCAATCGTTCAAAAAAATTTAAAATTTCTTCTTGATTCTCTTTAGTGAAAATACTTGATAAATATGCTTCATCGCTAGAATGATAGTACTTAGTAGCCATATCTTCATTCCAATAATTACACCGTCCATTACCAGTCATTAATACTTTCTTTAAAGATTCCTCATTTCCTTCAAAAACAGTAACTTTATGACTTAAATCAGAAGCATAAATACTGGCCACAAGACCACTAGCACCGCCACCAATAATTGCTATTCTTTGCATAATCTCACCAACTCTTCT
>CALVUT010000007.1 GCA_944363675.1 uncultured Bacilli bacterium
AAGATTCCTCATTTCCTTCAAAAACAGTAACTTTATGACTTAAATCAGAAGCATAAATACTGGCCACAAGACCACTAGCACCGCCACCAATAATTGCTATTCTTTGCATAATCTCACCAACTCTTCTAAAATATTATCCCTTTAATTTAAAATAACTAAAATCTCTTGCATACCTTCATAAAAATCTTTCATACGACTATTTAAAACACCCCACGCAATAACATTAATGTTCTCTTTACAAATTTACCACATTTTATCATTTTGTGGTAAATTTGTAAATCAAGAATTTTATAATAATAATTCCCTATAAACACCTTTCAAATTCTTTTATTAAAACATTGGCTATTTCATCTGCATTTTCAAATAAATTCCTGCATAAACGAGTTCGAAAATAAGCAAATTCTAATAAGTTCTTCTTTGAATCATCATCGATATATTGCTTATAACCAAAACTACTTTCCAATAACTGAACTAAATAGATATAGGGCATATATTTTAAATCTGTGCTATTTAATGGAACATATTTTGTAAATGTTTTGACATATTTGACAAAATGTTGAATATCAATTTTACCTTCTTTGGCATTTTTATCTATATAACTATAAGAACGAATCACTTCCCAAACAATAGGCATCTTGCATGCAGATGCAAAATCGAGAATTGCTTTTATTTTACCTTCTTTATAGATGAATTGTAACACACTATAATCACCATGAGTATTCATAATCGTTAACTCACCCACATCTTTAAAAGCAAAATTATCTTTAATATACTTCAACATAAAAATCTTATCCGTTAAATCTTTAGCTATTTGAGGATACTTCGTTTTAGATATTTTTGCAAATAAATTTTTTAATTTTTCTATACTTTCATTCATTGCTTCCCGTGATAACCAAGTGGATACGTCATTACTTGGCAAATCTAAATTTAAGGTTTTAAGACTTTGAATTATTCTCCCTAAATACTCAGCCGATTCAAGCATTTGGATAAAATTACCCGTATTTGATTTCACTGTATAACCATCAATGTATCTTTGAACTATCACGATTCTACCTTTATAAATCACACTATAGTCTCCATTTAGTGTTTTCACATATTCTGGAACTGGAATATTATCTTCTCTTAAATGATTAATAATAGCAATTTCATTATCTATCTCACGCATTGTATACGTAGATTGAAACTCTTTAAGTATATATTTATTGCCATTTAAGGAATACAAGTTAGCACTACCTTGATTTAGTTTTTCCACATGATCAACTGCAATATTATAATTTGTTTTCATTACATCAATAATTTCTTCGTTTGTAAAAACTGTTTTCTCAATCATTTTAATTCCCCTTACATGCATAAGATGTTTTTAAATATATTCAAATATTACATTCAGAAATTTTATTAAATATAATAAAGTCTTTACATAAAAATTGACTTTTTCAAAAGTATTATTATGAAAAAATCAAAAATTCAAACCGCTCACTTTTTTCGTAATAGTTTTGCACTAAATTTTTTTATTATTTCAAATAATAAAGATTTAAAAAACAAAAACTCATCTTCTTTTCTATAAAATAATACAAATATAATAAGTGTTCCAACAAATGTAATAACTGCCATAAAAATCATACTAATCCAACTGTAAGAAAAAACAAAAGAATTTATATATGCAAAAATAATAGAGCATAGGAAAATAATAATTATATTTTTCAACAATTTTTTCATATAATCCATAAAGCCATTTTTAAAATAGTGCTTTGTTAAAATATAAGGCTCATACCAGAAATTAGAAAGCAATCTAGCAATTACTGTCGCACCTAAAATACCAAAAAGTCCAAACTTTAATCCTAATATTATTGAGAAAATAATATTTAAAGCTGAGGTTACTAATGGTAAAAATTGAACTTGTTTAAATAATCCTGCACTATCTCTATAAACCCAAATTGGTCTCAATATTCCTTGCATATAAAAATTAATAGCAACAACCACTACTACATTCATGTTTAATAAAAAATCATTACCAATCCATAAATAAACAAAATCATTTAAAAGCACTACAAAACAAACAGTTGCAATACCAAACAGAAATATTGAAAAAAAATTCAGTTTTTGAAATACTGCATACTGTTGTTTTTTACTTTCCTTCGCAATTAAGTTGCCTACGCTAAAACTTACAGCTGTAAAAACAATTGTTATAACATTATTTACTGCATTAATCAATGTTAAATAATTTGTATATATTCCAACCATTACTACACCTAAAATAACAGAAATTAAAATATTGTCTGAATTAGCAAAAACCACTCCTCCAATTTTGTAAAAAATTAAAGATTTTATATTTAAAAATATTTCTTTTTTATTTTCTTTAGACAATGCTACGTCTTGTTGTATAAATGGATACATTTTTTTTGCCTGTCGAGCACAGACCAAATTAAGTAAAAACGTTGAAAGAATTTGTATAACTAAATATAATAAGAAACTTTTAAAAAGAATTAAAGATAAACATTGAAATAAACATTTTAATGCATTAAAAATCAAAGTATACTTTTTTATTACATAACTCTTTTGATCTGCATTGACAATTGCAAATCGATTGGCTAACGTATAAGAAATACACGTGTCCAATAAAAAAATCAAATAATAAATATGCAACCCCTCAATATGGGTATCTTCTCCTACCAAAAAATTCAAAAATGGTGTCATAGCCAATCCTAAAACTAAAATAATACCGGCAACACCTAAATAAAGTTTTCTAAAGTAATTTACTAAAGCACTTAATTTTTCTTCATCTCGTTCAGATAGTGGTTTATATAAACTATATATCATAGCAGTATCTAAACCCAAATCAGCCAATGACAAAATAGATAGTATATTCGTAAAAAGACTATTAACTCCTAAAAGCTCTTTAGATAAATAATGAATAAATACAGTTCGAGTTATAAAAGAGAATAAAATTGAAAAAAATTGCTGGCCCAAGCCAAAAAAAATGTTTATAAATGATTTTGAAGTTCTTGTTTCCATTTTTTACCTCTATTCTCTCTAGATCTTGTATTCGTTTTTTATATTTATATGTGTTTTATTTGTACCCATAAACCTATTATAAATCTTCAAACAATCCATTGTCAACTTTTGTTTTTCTTCATGATTTATTTTCTTTAATAAATCAGAAACTAATATCACTTTTACTTGTCCGTGCTCTAATATACATTTTGTAATAGAAAAAGTATAAAAATATTCCTTTGGACATTCAGGATTTATATTTAAATGTAAAAGAATACCATAAGTTGGCAAAGTTTCCTTTATTAAATAAGGAGAGTTTGGATATATTAAAAAATTACCAAGAGAATATGCAGCAATTTTGTTGCATTGAAACATATGTTTTTGAACAATATGAGGGTGAGATCCTATATATCCATCATAATTGGATTTATCTAACAACGTAATCACTTTTTCAGTAAAGGTACCTGGTTCAATATTGAATTGTCCACCACAGTGTGAGTACAAAAAAACAAGATCGGCATTCCTTTTTTCCTTTTCTAAAAGACCATTTATTTTTTTTATATAATCCGCTTCCAACTTCCAATCATTATTACAATTATCAATAATTATAGATGGTTGAATTGTCCCTTTCTTTCTCTTTCTTAATATACGGTATAAATCATATATAAAAGTCTTTTTTAGTTTTTGTTTCCATCTTATTTTCAAGGCATTTAATATTGATGTATTAGTTTCATTGGGATTTTTCAAAAACAAAAATTGTTTCATAAGTTTTTTACTGATTTTATCATAATGCACATTAAAATTAATACCATAAGTGCAAGATGTCAAAGAAATAATAAAATCATTTATTTTTATCCTAGTAAAATAACTAAAATCTGAATAATAACCAACAATTTGAAAGCCTTTTTTTTCTAAAGAACGCAAAGTGTTTTTTAATCCTCTATTTCCTCTATCCAACATATGATTATTTGATATACTTAAATAATTGATTCCTAATTTTTTTAAAGAATCTAAAAACGACGAAGGCGTATTAAAAGAAAAAAAATCATTAGTATATTTTTGGCTATCATCAACTGGTGTTTCTAAATTTCCAATAATATAATCAGAGTCAAGTAAAAAATCTTTTATATAAGTAAATATATCATCAAAATCATTCATTTTATTTTTCAAATAATGTTCAATCATTGCCTTCTCGCACATTATATCTCCAGTAAACGTAATCTTAATATTTTTTTTTGTTTGCAACTGAATCACCTCGTTTTACTTATTTAACATTTTTTTTGCAAATATACACACGCTAGCATATAATTTTTTTATAAAATTATTAGATTTTTCAAAATTAAAATTTAAAAACCATGTGTACTGCGAATCTAAATATAAATTAGGATTATTACGAAATTGATGTTGAATTTTTTTCCATAATACTACAACAGCAGGACTAAAGATAATTTTATATTTAAAATGAAATTTAGCTTTTCTTAAAAAATGTTTTGGTAAATCAAAGCCAAAATTTTTAGGATTACCATTTCTAGATATAATTTCAAAGATAGTACGATAACATTTCTCACATTTACAACAATTATCTTCTTTTCTCTCATTAAAACATACTCTTATATTTAAAGAAAGATGATTATTTTCACAATAATTATTAATTAACTGAATTTTTTCTCCTCTTGTTAAATCAAAATTATCATGATAAATTACAGTAGAAGCAAGCTTCAACATATTATCTATAGAAGGATCAGAAGCGCATTTCGCATTATCTCCTTTTGTATAAGAACTAGCAATATACAATGTTTTTATTTTTTTTAAATAAACTATAGGCGCAGCATGACTCAAAATTGCTATACCATGCTGTAATGCATGCCAATAATTATCATTAACAATTGAAATAAACATATCTAGTTCTTTTTCATTCAATACTTCTCTAAATGAAGTTTCTACAAAAGTAATAGGTAACGAATATTGTTGAGCCATCTTTTGAAGCTTTATTTGAACGTTATCTAAAACGGTTTTATATTTTAATTTAATATCTGATCCCTGCAAATTAATTAATAATGGTTCTTCAGAAATATGTTTAACAAGTGTAGCAGTAGCGTCAACTCCGCCACTAAACATCATAGCCACCTTTAATGGCTTATAATTATTTTGAATTATTTTTTCACATTTTAGCTCACCCATAAATTTTAAATTGGGATACATATTTTGATATGAGTTTTTTATAGGATTAACAGAATTTAAAAAATCTGCATCTAATTCTTCAACAACTATTTCTGCATCAAAAAGCCAAGAAATCGGCAAAACATTACAAACAAAAGGAATAGCCAAAATATTTTTTGGAACTCCTTCAATATTCATTTCATATTTTATAGAATATTCTCGAGTTGGCATGAAATATTTTGAAATCTTATCTGTAACACTGTAAAAATAAGTCAATTTATTTTTATTTATTTGAATTTTTTCCAGAACAATTTTTTCCATTTTTCATTTCTCCTTAAATTGAGATTTCCATTCCTCAATAGCCTTTTCGTTTATTTGAACATTCGTTTTAATTTTTTGCTTAATTAAATTTTCTAACTCATCAATGTTATCTCTCTCAATACAATTCAATTGATAAGTTTTCTTCATATCTCTAGCTCGATTATCTACAATAATTATTATTGCTCTTTTTTTCATTTGCATAGCAAATATACCGGCATGTAACCTAGTTCCAATATAGTCTACATCATTCTCCTCCAAAAAAGTTTTATAAGCCTCTAAAGATGGTGAAATAAGATGAATATCTGCTACGTTTGTTATTTCATTTAAATATTGCAGATCCTGATCTCCTTGAATCCAACAAAATATATTTTCATAATTTTTTTTCAATATTGAAATTAATTTCTTGTCTCTCTCTTCATTACGACAATAATCTGTAAGTGTAAAAACTACCTGCTTTGCTTTGGAATGAGGAATCTGTTTACAAAAATCTTTAGTCAATCCCCAAAGTGTAGGACATCCAGTATTAATAGCACGAAACCCTATCCCCTCTAACATTTTTTTAGTTTTCTCATCTCTAACAGAATGTACATATTTGTCAGATAAGATTTTTTTTAACAAACATTTTGTATATACATTAAAGTCTTTCCTTTCATTATCTACTCCGCACCCTACACAAATTGAATCTTTATAATAAAAACTATCTGACCAATGGACATTGAAATCCGGAGATAAATGTTTTAAATTTGTTTTTAATAAATTTGAACCACCTAAAAACTTATAATCACTTTCTTTACAAGATTTTAATACCAAATTAGCATGAAGAAGTTGATACAAATGCGTCATTGGTGTATGTGTAGAATATTTTACAACAAAAGACTCCTTGAATAAAAAATTCATTTGTTTTAGAATTGAATCCTCAATAATATAATCCCCTAAATTTCGAGTTCCACACGCCGGATCAAATAATATTATTTTTTTCATAAAACATCTCCTTTATATATTTTCTCAATTTCTAGGACAGTAGTAGTAATATCATAACCATTTTCAATAATTTTTTTAATGGATTCATCATGCTTTTGATATTCTTTTTCAGATGTGATATTAACAACCCAATCTTTTATATTATCATTCGAAATAAAGTGAAGCAAACCTGTCATATCTACTTCTCTAGTTATAGTATCACTTAGATAAATCGGAAGGCCGTTACATTGTGCCTCTACAATTGTGAAAGGCAACCCTTCATATAATGAAGGAAAAATGAAAACGTCCATCATATTATATAAATTATTTACATCATCTCGAACTCCAAGAAACAAAACCTTTTTATCAATTTTCAATTTTTTTACTTGCTTCTTTATTACTTCTTCTTTTTCTCCCTTACCAATTAAAACTAATAAACAATTTGGTCTCTTTTTTAATATTTGCGAATATATTTCTATTAATCTTTTATGATTTTTTTGCTCAGTAAATCTACCGACATGTCCTAATACTAAAGTATCATTTGCTATATGAAAATCATTTCGATATTTCTTTTGTATTTCTTCGTTAAATTTGTATTTTTCACTTGGTATGCCATTTTTCACCACCTTAAAATTACACCATGGATAATATAAAAATTTTCCGGCCTTTTCCCCGCAAGCCAATTTATGAGTAGAAAAAACATTTAATAAAAATTTAGCTAATACATAATAAATCTTTTTCTTAAAAGAAATTTTTCCTTCATCAAGATAATCTGTATTATGACTATGAGCAATTCTTACTCTAACTTTTGCTAAATACGCTGCAAATAATACAGGCCCACAATTAAAAAGATTATGAACATGAACTACATCATAATGGTTACTTTTCAAAAACACTTTAACTTCTTTAATATGTCTTTTCATCCCAACTTGAGTTGGAGGATATAGCCGAAAAATGTTTGAATGATATTTCTTAATTGTTTTTTCATAATCAAAAAATTTATCACCATAACATAGAAAATCTATTTGAAATTGATTCAAATCAATATTACTTAATATATTTATAAGCAAAGTTTCAGCTCCACCTCGATCAAGTTCAGCTATAACTTCTAAAACTTTAATTTTTTTCATTTACTCACTCCCAACAAAATTGATAAGGCAAAACCCCGTACCATCCCATAGCGGTTATCACACAGACATACGCCACGGTACATGTAATTAAAATAATCATCCATATTTTTTTCTGCTTTTCATCCTCAATAAGCTCTAAGCAATTAGCTACCCAAATCACATTAAAAAAGTTAAAATAAATAAAAAAACGATTGAAAATGCTTACTCCCATTGAAATAGCGGATATTATTGTTCCTATTGCTAATATATAACTTAATATAATATATTTTTTATCTTTTTGAACAATATTGCTTACATTTTTCTTTGATGGTATGACGAAACCAAACAATAAAAATAAAAAATTAGTTAATGTATAAAGACCAGCACTTATATAACTTGGCTGTGCATACTGGCTATTAATATATTTAGAATAATCCGCAAATGTTGACGCAACAAATAAAAATAACGGTCGACTTAAAGCAAAACAAATAATACTTGCAACTATTGTTAATAAAATGATTCTTTTGTTTGATCTGATAAAAGGCAACACTAAAAAACCTAAACAAAAAACACAAGAAGAATGAAATAAGCTTGCAATTAATACAGTTACAATAAATTTTATATACTTTTTATCAAAAAGGAAATCCATAGCATACAGCAGTATAGCTATCGCTATCCCTTGTCGCATTAAACAGATAAATGAGAAATAAAAATTTAAGGTTATATAAAGTAATGTACTAAACAAATAGTTTTTTGAGTGTTTTTTAATAAACAAAAATACTGAAGCATTAATAAATATACTAGTAATTATCAGTAAAAATTGAGGATTTTTCGTAAACAATTGAATTAATTGACATAACCACATGAATCCCATTTCATATCTCATATTTTGTAATTTTTCTGGATCCATCATTTTCAAGAAATTATTCCAAAATTGAGGCGTATCTGCACCAACAGTATATTTTCTAAAACATGCTAGAAAAGTTAAAATCAAAAAAATGGCTATAGATATTTTTTCACGTTTTTTTTCATCTTTCACACATATGTTAGATATAATTACAAATAATAGAAGAATAATGTACAGAATCATCTTTAACTCCTTTCTCCAATTAAGCTTTCATAATATCGTATTAAATCTTCACCGTACCTTTCATTATCATTAGAAATATGACTTTTTTGATAATTCAAATCCTTTATCAAAAACATTTTTTCTATCAAATCATCGATGTTTTTCTCGCTGAATATATATCCATTCTTACCATTGACAATTTTTTCAACAGCAGAGCTTGAACTGCTAACAATACATGGCAATCCCAAATTGAGAGCTTCTTCTACAGTAAGCGGAGCTCCTTCATACCAAAGCGATGGAAAAACTAGTGCCTTTGCCTGTAACATAAATTTTTCAACATTCTCTTTTGATTGCCATCCAACAAATTTTATTTTAGGATATTTCCCCTCTAATTCTTCTTTTTCATTACCATCACCGACGACAATACCATTCAAACCGGATTTGGTAATAGCCTCGCAAAAAAGATCCACTCCCTTTTCCTTTGATACACGACCAACGAATAAAAAAAAGTCTTCTGTTTTTCTTTTCTTTTTAGAAGTCATTAAAGTAGAATCAACAGGATTTAGAATTTTTGTTGAATTAACCTTTTTTTCAAAGAAATTTTGTAATACACTCCATTGCAAATCCGAAATATATATAATATTATCTATTTTCTTATTAAGTTTTACCATTTTATTTTGAATAAACTGCCTAACCACCCTATACATTTTAAATGCATAATTTCTCGAATCACAATTTGTACAAATACATTTACAACTTAATGGTCTTAATTTACATATTTCATTCTTTTTATAATTGAAAAATCCACCATTAGGGCAAGCTGTAAAATAATCATGTAAGGTTAAAACTACATTAAAGTTCATTTTAAAAGCAATTGAAAAAATACTAGAAGATAAAGTCTTAGTCCATCCATGAACATGAATAATTGTTTTATTTGGATCCAATGTTTTCAAAAGTTTTTTGAACTCTTTCCTCGCTTTAAAATTATATAATCCTCTTAAAACACCTCTTATTTTATTTTTATCTTTTAAACATTCATCTATATTCAAAGTAATAATTTTAAAACCAGCTTTTATATATTCACTATCTCGATGAGTTCCAGAGAAAAAAAGCACATTATATCCTTTTTGATAAAGCACTTTAGCAGTTTCTAGTGCAACCTTACTTGCGCCGCCTTGTACGTAATCAAAATCATTTACCATAACAATAGTTAAATCTTTTAACTTTTCACTTCTCATCTCTTTCCCGCCTTCATACCAATAAATCGCGCTCCCATATCAAAAGGAAAACGAATCAATACTTTTATATTAACCTCTTTTAAAGCTCTTTTCAAGACGTATTTGGCAAGCCCTCCTCCAGCCTTAGTCGTTCCATATTGATCCAAATAACTATTTTCTTTAAAAAAACTTCCCGTTAACTTATAACGATCATAAAGTTCCTTTAAAGAAAAATTATGGGAATGATACACGATAGCCTTGCTTTCATAACCAATTTTGTATCCGTTTGTAATAAGTTTATACGCAAAATACATATCTTCACTAATTGGCAACTTTTTACCATCATATCCTTTTAATTTTTTAAACACTTCTGTCTTAATCGCACTCGCCACATCACTAAAGAAAAACGTATTTAACCCCAAAGTATCCACATCTTTTAAAGAAACAATTCTAGATATATCTGGATAGTTTTTCTCACGTGTATATTTTTCAATATTATCATATTTCGAAATCTGCCTAGCAAATGTTGCTGCACATTCACCAGCCTCAATTTTAGAAATCAATGTATGCAAAAAGAGTTCGTCTTCAATCACTACATCTTGCGTAAGAAAGCAAAGAATATCCGCTTTGCTCTTTAAAGCATACTTTTCTCTTGTTAAACTATGGGAAAACTCTTCTTTTTTTATTTTTTGATAAGCTATATGATTTTCTTTTAATAATTCTTCTGTGTTATCTTTACTTTCCGTTAAAACATAAGTAATCTTTTTGATTTGCACATCTTTTTGTTTCTGCAAAGCATTATGAAAATTTAAAATATAATTACTTGCATTATATAAAGGGCAAATAATCTCTACCGTCACCAGACTCACTTCCTTACAACAATTACTTGATTTAAGTATATCATAAGTTACGCGATCGTCAAAGTCTGGTTTACAGATTGGAGCTGAATATAAGTGTTTCCATCGTTAAGTAACACTTCCGTTCCATCCAAATAAGTATATTTTGTCTTTGCTTCCCTACTTTCTTTCGTCCATTTTATCGGTACAGCATAACCCTCTGTAATAAAATATCCATCGCCACTACCAACCGTTTCTAAATCCCAATAATAATTATCACTAGCCATCTTTGTTTTAATCTTTTGCACAAGAATATTTTTCGCTGTAAACTGTTCTTTCGTATAATAATCGATATTAGCATTACCATTAACAAAACGGTTATAAAACTTATTGACGCGATCATACTCATAAGTAGTATTTAAACGACCACTATAAGAAATAACAACATCATTGGCTATTACATTTCCTTCTTTTGTAGTAAGATCAACACCAGTAACATCATAATTTAAAACTAAACCTTGATTACTAGACTTACGTATACCTTTAGAACTCATATACTCTTCTATTCTACCAATGCTAGTATAAGCAGTATGTTCTGTTGCTAACCCTTCAGGATTTTCTCGCCAAAAAGGTCCACCATAAATACCATTAATATAATCATATCCTAAATTTATTTCATCATTTTCAGCATAATGACTCCAGCCAAAATGAACAAAAACAGCATCATACTCTATGGCATAATCTAAAAAATTATGACGAGCACTACGAATAGTGCCAATAGTCAAGTCATCCACATCCTTATAAATCGCCATTAATCTCGACTGATAACCTTCTACTGGAAATTCATAGACAATATAAGCTTGTTGTAACCCGGTTTGCACCTTAACTGCAACACTTGAATTATTAATAACTATTGCTAAAGGCCTGCTTGTAGAATTAACATCAATAATTGAAATGTCTTGAGGTCCCGAAATATTTTCAGTAGTGTCAGCTTCATCAACTGAACTTGTCAAAGATTCATTTCTAGTACAGCCAAAACTAAAAAATATAATAAAAATGAGAAGAGCAACCTTTTTCACATTGCACCTTCCCCTTTAAAAACAGCCAAAAATGTATTTAAAAGAATTTTAATATCCATTCGAATTGAAATAGTATTAGAATATTTTGATTCTAATTCTAGTCTTCTTTTAAATGATAAATCGCTACGTCCACTCACTTGCCATAAACCTGTAATACCAGGTTTAGTTTTGATAATATCAGAGTAATATTTTCCCATATCTTTCTTTTCACGAGGCAAATATGGCCGATTGCCGATTAAACTCATTTCACCCAAAAAAACATTAATAAACTGTGGAAACTCATCTAAAGAAAATTTTCGTAAAAACTTTCCAAATCTAGTAATTCGTGGATCATTTTTTAATTTTTTATTCAATTTATACTCACGAGCCATATCAGGATTTTTCTTTAAAAGTTCATCCAATATCTCATCAGCATTAACAACCATCGTTCTAAATTTATGTAGTCGAAAAATTTTTCCGTTTTTACCGATACGATCTTGAGAATACAAAATACTATGAAAATCACCTGAGCACATATAACAAATTTTAACTAAAATAGTTAAAGGAATTAAAAATAAGATTCCCACTAAACTACATACAAGATCAAACATTCTTTTCACGCCAAAATACATATGACGCTTTATAATGTATACTTTTGAAATATCTTCCATGACAAGTTCATTACTTTCCATACAATCACCCATACAATTTTCTTTTTCCTTGCAA
>CALVUT010000008.1 GCA_944363675.1 uncultured Bacilli bacterium
AAAACACCCTAAATCACATAGTACAATTCTACCTTCATTTTTAGATTGAATTATATCTAGCATTTTATAAAAATTCATTTTGCGCCTCCTTTTTATTAAATTTGTTATTACGCGACGCTTTTTTTACTCTTGAAAAAGCGAAAAAAAGCGCCACGTAAGTGGCGCCACGTAAGTGGAATTTTTTTCTTCAATCTCAAACATATAAATATGTTTGAGTCTTCTTAAAAAAATTCCTACTTTACGTCTAAAGTCGTAAAGTTATTTCAATGTTCAAATTTCCAGCTTTCTCTCTATTTTATCTATAGTTTAAGTACAGAGGCTTTAGCTTTCAGTTTTACAAGTACAAAGCTACACGGAAGCCTAGGTACTCGTAGTAGGCGTCTGGATAGCGGTAGCCACGATGAGAAGCTGGAATCTCTGAGCCGGAACTGACGAAACCGCCTCCACGAGAAACTCGACGGCCGCTTGAGCGAGCCTCCATTGTCAATTCAAATACATTTCCTGCTAAATCATATATATTTTTTACTTGATAATATCCACAATTTGTTGCTGAAGTTTGCTCATACCATCCTCGGTCTGTAGAATTTGATACAAATGAATTACAAGTTCCGTTTTCTTTTGAATAATTTGAATCTATCCAATTCATTATTGCATCCCATTGTACTCCGTATATTAATGTACTTGTTACTGCGTGTTCACTGTCATTATACATATTTTGTGCTTGATATACTGCTCCTGTTGTTCCTATTTCTGTCATACTTGTTCCCCATTGGATATTTACCCATGGTATTGCTCCCGCCTTACTTTGCACTTTACCTGCGCTTTCTCCAGTTCCTTCACTTGCTTCATATCTTGCTACATAAAAGCCTTTATTATTTATTACACTTGTTTGCATCGTTTCATATTCTGTAGTTTCCCAACCAGCTGCATTTGAAGCTGGTTCTTGACACACATCTTTGGCTCCTTGCAATGTTGTTTCACTTCCGTTATTCCAATAGCCATCATATCTTTGGAATAAATCTGGCTTTTCTACTGGCACCCAAACGAATTGGTTTCCTTCTAATTCTTTTGATACTGGCTGTGTTGAAGTAGCTGCATTCCAAGCAATTTCATCATTTGAATCATCAGATATTACTAGACCTGTATCTTTACTTCCTCCGGCGTAGTAAAATCCATCTGGTATTGGAACTGTATCCACTATTGTAGTAGTATCATCTCCGCCACCTTGGTTTCCACCATTTCCGTTCATGTAGCCATCCATCCAGTCTTCTAATTCTCCCATTGCTAGCTGTTCATTACTTTCTGCATTTCTCCAAGTGTTAGCTGCTGTTTGCGCTCTACTAAATATTCCATTTTGCCCAATTGTTAAGTTAAGTGCTATTCCCGCTAATATCAAAAGGACTATGATAGTAACGACTAACGCTATTAAAGTAATACCTTTTACTTGCTTTTTCAATTTTCTAATATTCAAACTTGTCTTTCCGTTCTCCATTAGAATTCTCCTTTCTTTTGTTTTTATCTATTTTTGTTTCTTGCTTTCCATTTATTATTTGCTTTTGTAATAATTATCTCCATTTTCACAAATAGTATTCATACATATACTTTTTTCTTTTTGAATATTAGATTTTCAATGTACTCTTACTATTTATGCAAATAGATTTAATCATTTATAATTTTATACGTACACTTATTTTTAGTCAAGTAATTTTTTATTACATTTTTGTTACAATTTATTTTTTATCAACACTTAATATTATTATGAAATCATATTTAATTTACTTTCTAAAAATTTTTTAATCATTTTTCATATTAACACAAAATTTAATTTATGTGCATATTTTTTGAAAACTTGGAAATTATATACATAGAAATTTGAAAGGATTTGTTTAGTTTGAAAGAAATTTCTTTCGTAACTATGTGTGCCTTTTAAGCAAAGCGAGAAAGGAATGAATTTTTTTATGAAAAAATTAGGTAATCAAACTTTAAAATTAGATAACCCACCTACAATTCTAGATACGGCATCAATTGTAGGACCAAAAGAATCTGATGGACCTCTTGCACAATATTTTGATAAGTGCTTAGAGGACGAATTTTGGGGAGAAAAAACTTGGGAAAAAGCTGAAACTAAAATTTTTAGAGAAACAGTTAATACATTACTTACTAAGTCTGGTTTATCTGCTAAAGATATTGACTATTCATTTGCAGGTGATTTATTAAATCAATGTATTTCATCAAACTTTGGTATGCGTGATTCAAATATTCCCTTCTTTGGTTTATTTGGAGCATGTTCTACTTTTGTTGAAAGCTTATGCATAGGTTCTGTTTTTATGGATAGTTTAGCTTGCAGAAATGTACTTTGTGCTACTTCTAGTCACTTTTGTAGTGCTGAAAAGCAATTTAGATTTCCATTAGAGCTTGGAAATCAACGTACACCTACAAGCCAATGGACTGTAACAGGTTCAGGTGCAGTTATACTTTCTAAAAAAGGTCTTGGTCCATATATAACTCATATAACACCTGGGGTTATAACTGATTTAGGAATTAAAGATGCAAATAATATGGGAGCTGCAATGGCACCAGCAGCACTTTCTACACTTCTTGCACATTTTGAAGATA
>CALVUT010000009.1 GCA_944363675.1 uncultured Bacilli bacterium
TTAAAATAGCAATTAAAGTATAACGAAGAACAGACTTCGTACTTACTTTATCCATTGCAAACTTAGCCATTTCAATATATTGATCACAGTAATCTTCCCAAATAAACTTATATAAAACTGCATTAACGTTTTGAAACTCATATTTATCCATATACTTTGTAACATTTTTAATCGTCATTTCCAATCTTGTTAAAATCCATTTATCCGCCAAAGATAAATCTTTTAAAGATTCACACTCTAAATCTTCAATGTTCATGAGAACAAAACGAGAAGCATTCCAAACTTTATTAATAAAATTCCAAGTACTTTTTACTTTTTCTTCATCATAACGAAGATCTGTACCAGGAGCAGTTGAAGTAGCCAAATAATAACGCAAGGCATCGGCACCATAATCTTTAATAACATCCATTGGATTGACACCATTACCTAAACTCTTACTCATTTTTCGTCCTTCTTTATCGCGAATAAGTCCGTGAATATAGCAGTACTCAAAAGGTCTTTGTCCAGTGAAATGTAACCCTTGAAAAGTCATCCGATTTACCCAAAACGGAATAATATCATAACCCGTAACTAAAACACTCGTCGGATAATACTTTTTATAGTCCTCCGTAATATCCGGCCAACCTAACGTACTAAAAGGCCATAAAGCGCTCGAAAACCATGTGTCTAATACATCCTCATCTTGCACCCAGCCTTCTTCCTTAGGCGCATCCATTCCAACATAGACTTGATCGCCTTTGTACCAAGCTGGAATTTGATGCCCCCACCATAATTGTCTAGAAATACACCAATCATAAGTAATCTCCATCCAATGATTCATAATCTTTTCATAACGAGCAGGCAAAAATTTAACTTTCGTATTCTTGTTCTTTTGATTTTCTAAAACTCGATCAGCTAAAGGACGCATCTTAACAAACCATTGTTTAGACAAATAAGGCTCAACCATAACATCGGTTCTTTCAGAATGACCAACACTGTGAATAATCTTCTCAACCTTCAATAAGTAGCCTTTTTCCTCCAACTCTTGAACAACTTTCTCGCGAGCCTCGAATCGATCCAATCCTTGATACTGCATTGCCTTTTCGTTCATTGTACCATCCGGATTAATAACCACAATTTTTTCTAGATTGTGTCTAAGTCCAACTTCATAGTCATTCATATCATGGCAAGGCGTAATTTTGACGCACCCAGAACCTTTGTTTGGGTCGGCATGTTCATCTCCAACAATAGGAATTTCCCGATTAACTAAAGGCAAAAGTACTTTCTTCCCAATATATTTTTGATATCTTTCATCATTTGGATTTACTGCCACCGCAGTATCCCCAAACATTGTTTCTGGACGAGTCGTTGCAATATCTAAATAACCTTCTTCATCGACAAAAGGATATTTAATATGATAAAAAGCTCCTTCGACATCTTTGTAAATGACTTCTTCATTAGATAAAGCCGTTTTAGCCATTGGATCCCAGTTAATCATTCTCTCGCCACGATAAATTAAGCCTTCTTCGTATAGTTTAACGAAAACCGTTCGAACTGCTTTACTTAATCCTTCATCTAATGTAAAACGTTCTTTGTTATAATCGAGACTTAAACCCAATTTTGCCCATTGTTTGTGAATATTTTCTGCATATTCTTCTTTCCAATCCCAAGCAACCTTTAACCAGTCTCTACGCTCCATACTTCTAGGATCAATTCCTTCTTCTCGAAGCTTTTTATCAACTTTAGCTTGAGTCGCAATACCCGCATGATCCATTCCAGGTACCCACAAAGCATCGAACCCTTGCATTCTCTTATAACGAATCATTATATCCTGAATCGTAGTATCCCAAGCATGTCCCAAATGAAGTTTACCAGTAACATTAGGTGGTGGAATAACAATACAAAAAGGTTTACCTTTGTTTTTTCCAGAATCAAACAAACCTTTAGTTTTCCAGCTTTCATATTTACCCTGTTCAACCTCTATATGATTATATTTTTTCTCTAACATACTTTATCCTCTCTTTCTTGTCATTCTTTCTTCAATAGTCTCGATCATAGCCGTGTAATTGGCAAGTTGATCTGCGGTATCATAATCCTGGTAAGTGCCATCTTCTTTCTCAACATACACCGTATAACGCATCTCATCTTCAAAAGGCATAACCATTCCAAGAGTCTCCTTTTGATACGGATATGTAACCGTTGGAACAAAAATAGTATTTTCATGATTTCTATGAAACTCAAAAATAATTACCGCATTATGAACATCCGGAACACTATGTTGAATCCGATTCAAAATATCATTATGACGCTCATACTTTCCCTCCTCAGGAAGATATCTCGCCCATTCCATAATCGTCTCATCTTCATAAATCAAAATCACTTTCTTTGCATTAATATCCATACTCATCCTCCTAAAACAAAAAAAGATGATACCAAAGGAGTCTAATAAGTAGACGGTACCATCCTTAATTTCACTTTCATTTTGATAAAGCAGTAAATCTGCTAAAAGCTCCCTTGCAACCTTCTAAAGTCTCTTTCTTCGCATTTCACCATTAGCAAAGTCTCTTTTCTAAAGAACTTCTTTATACTCCTCAAGTTCATCGCTCATAAAAACATCATAACGCATTTTTCTTTATATTGCAAACATTTTTAAATGCTAAACGGATTTTCCATTGTTCCATCACCTGATCTTAAGCTATTTGCTTTTAAATTAATAACCGGCCTTAATCCATATGAATTACTAATACCACTAGTACCATCAGTACCACCATTAGAATAAACATAACGAATATTAGCATAACTACCATCAAAACTAAAAGGCGTCATCGTCCAAAAAGCATTACCAGTATATAAGTAATATTGTTGATTAGTTAAATTATACCCTCCCGCTAAATAAGCTTCATCTATAGTTATAAGACCGATTGGATAAGTTAAAGCCCCATTACCAATGCCATTTGAACTTACCGTAAATCGGTCGTTTTGCTGAGTACAATATAAAGAAGGATGACGATCGTAACCCGTCTCATAACCTCGATAACGCGTCACAGAAGTACCATAACCTGTTCCTGTATTACTTATAGCAAAAGAACGATCATTACAAAACAAAGTATCGGCAATATAACTAGAAAGACTTTGGTTTGTAATATTAGAACGATACCAATTATCTAAAACATTTTTACTCGTACTATCACGAAGATTAGAATGAGTCTCCTCATAAGTAGAAGCACCAGTAGTTCCAACCATATAACCAATATAAGCATTATCACTATAAGAAAAATTATATGTATTTTCACTGATCTGTCTATCAGTACTTTCCTCGCCATTGACATGAGCACTGGTCCCATCATAAATCATTCGTATCGAACCATCGCCATTGATTCTTAATATTCGCCAGTAATATCCCGCAAAAGAAACATAGTTATTCGTAACATTTCCTCGATAATAATAGCTAGTTCCATAATCATCCGGAGCACTACATAAATAACCATTTTCACTTTCGGCGCTAGTTACTTGCACGGTTCCGTCCTCATTTACACTTGGACATGCCCCAGTAGTATCTAACTGAGCAATAATTTGCTTAGTTATACTTTGTGTAAAATACAACGTACATTTCGTATGTGTAGTAGTTAAATTTTCAACAACTATACTCCATGTATCCTCGTCCAAACTAGGTATTGCTCCATTCGTACAACTAGATTTCTCCGTATCTAACACATAAATAGATTCTTTAGAAGGCATAGTTTTACTAATCACATCATCCACATAAAAAGCAAAATATAAGTCCCCTGGATCTTCAACTGTTCCATTGATCACATTAAAGTTTTGGTTTTGTTCATAGATAGCAAAACTACTATAAAGATACACGCCTGCAATTAATAATATACAACAAATCGTAAAGATTAGGATTCCTATTTTCTTATTATTTTTTTCTTTAAACTTTTCTAACTTCATAAAAAATCACCATAGTTTCCTATGATGATTATACATGAATACCCCCCCCCCGTTGTCAATGCTTTTTACATTTTTTATCCTGTAATAGTCTCCATAACCGTTCCATTTATTGAAATAACGATGTTGTTATTTGGATCAACGCTAGTTAATACTTCATCAGTTGGACTAATCATATAGCGCTCGCTCACTTCTTGATTCGTGGTAATATCATACAAATAGAATTCATTATCCAACGTTGTACAGTTTAAATATCTTCCGATGAAAGATAATGCCTTAAAGCTTTCACTTAGCCGATCTCGACCATTATAATCGACCAATCGATAATACTCTTCACTATTTAAAACAATGATTGATTCTCCATTAAAATCGACGATTTCATCTGTAATTCCTTGCGTCAAAACAGCTTGATTTCGATCAATGATATTCCAATATCCATCTTGTAAAGTCACAAAATAATCTGAAATCACTTGTCCATTCTCATCCAAATCATTCGGAAGACCAATAAAATTATAATTAATCGATATAAACAAATAAGGATTCGACGTTAAATTTAAAACACCATATTGATTATTATCATTAGAAACGATAAAGTCATTGTCAGCAATACCAACGCCATAATTTTTAACAGAATTATAACGATTAGTCTTATAAGCCATATCATTTACAATATCATAAAGGAAAAGCGATTCTCCTTCCCCGTCATGAATAAATACATAGCGATCATTGATAATAGGCAAATAATCACTTTCTGCCGGCTTGTAAGAATCTAAAGCATAAGCATCATCATCCACCGTATCTTTACCAATATCACAATTTTCCGTATCACAAGTATAAGTGCCAAGCAAAACACCCTGATCATTATAAAACCACAATTTTCCGTCAAAATACTTTTCTTTATTTACATTTTCAGCTACAACAGCATCCTCATCATAAGTCAAATGAAGGAAAAGCCCATAACCTCCAAATGAAAGACACAAAAGAAGTAAAAGAACAATGACTACTACTGCAGCTTTTTGGGCTTTAGGACTAATCATTGCTTACCTCAATCGGAAAATTGAGGGCTTTATCATAAGTATTATTTGAATTACCAATTTCCACATGAATTTTGTCTTCATCAAAAGTAATCCGAAAAGCATTTACTGTATTTCCATAATAATTTGTTGTATTAAGTTTAATACCATCAGTCTTAGTCTCTCCATCAGACTCGTAGATATACTCCGTTTTTTCATCCTTTGTATCATCATAACGGTATAAATGAACCCGCCCATTCAACACGGCCGCATAATATTCATCATATAATTCAATATAATTATAAGCCGTATTAGACACGTCCTTGTCAAACGTATGAACATAATACATATTATCCTTATAGGTTTTTAAATAATTTTTATAGTAATCTACAATTGGAGAATTTTTATCCGCAGTTTCTTTCTCACCTGCTTGATTATATAAAGCATACTTGCCATTTTCCTCAACAACATAGTACTCACCTAAACGTTTAATACTTGTTTTATCAAAAGAAATCACTGGCTCTACACCATTGCTGGTAATTCTTGCAACCCCAAAATTACCACTACTTTTTGACTTAGCAATAAAAGGCATACTAGAAGGACTAACAAAAGTAATCTCATGACCACCTGTATAAGAAGCTGTATCAACACTTTCATAGGAAGCAATTGTCTTACCATCAGGATTCGTTAAATCCACTAAATAAATCGTATCTCCATCTTTAACAAAAGCATATTTCTTACCAATAATAGGAATAGCCCCTTCCCGAACCGTGGCAATTTCCTTCGTATTTCCTGTTGTCTCGCGATAAATAGAATCATAAGCAATCATACAATTATTAAGAGTCGTAGCACCATCATCGACACTATTACGATTCGTACAATGATAACTGCCAATTAAACTTGTCTTGGCCGCATCTTCATATACATAAAGCGTCCCGTCAAAATAATTTAAGAAAGAAATTGTCTTAGATAATTTTCCTTCATTCAAATCAAAACTTGAATTCTCATAGCTTGTGCCATTATAAATATTAATATTTAAAATAGAATTTGTAAGCTCATAATCAAAAGCCTTTTCAATTGTATCTAATTTTAAATCCTTATAAACTTCTATTGGGTTATAAGAAGTATTTTTTAAAGTTAATTCCTTATTACTATAATAATTTCCTTCATAATCCAAAATATACAATTTACCAGAACGAACCGCGATCATAATCTCATCCAATAAAGCTACGTAATTTTGATCTGCACTAGCATTTACTTCCCGAGCATTATAATCATAAACATGATATACTCCTGAAGAATCTTTTGTCTTAACATAAGTATCCGTAGATCCTACAATTGTCGTGTTAAAAGCTTTCGTTAAAATCTTATTTTCTAAATCAGCTAAATAAGAATTATTATCTTTCCTTACTGCTACATATTTAAGTTCTTCCCCTGGAATTAAATGAATCTCGTCATAAGAATAAGGAATAACCGTCTCAACCGCTTCATCAGTAAAATGCATAACCCCATATTCACTACTATCATCTTTTAATATAACATAATCTGGATAATCATAAGACGTAATAACTTCAAACACCGTATCAATAACTTGATTTTCTTTCAAGTCATACAATTGAATTGTTTTCGTCTCACTAGACTTCGTATCCAAAATAAAGATATAACGATCCTGATAAATAGAAGAACGCAAAACTAATGGTTCCTTATTTTCATCTACTTTAATGGTTCCATCTATAACCGTATCTTGATTAACATATGCCACTTGACATAATTCTTCATTTTTATTTTCACACTCATAGCGGCCTACTTCTTCACCATCATCTAAAATAACGAGCGTTCCGTTTTCATAACGATAATTATCCATTTCCAAAATAACATCTGGATCCTTTGGTTTTTCCTCTTCATTTTTATTAGCAAAGCATAAAAAATAAATCAATAAACCAATAATCAGCAATAAAATAAGAGCCCCAACAACAAGAATAATAATCTTGTTTTTCTTAGGAAGCTGATTCCATTTCTTTTTAAGCTTTACAAATATATTTTCTTTCTTTTCTTGTAAATTTTCTTGCTTTAATTCTTCTTTAACTTCTTCCTTCGTTTCAACCTCGGTTTTAAAAATCAAATCTGCATCATCCATATGCTCATCAAACTCTTTTTGATACTCTAAAGTATCAGGTTCACTTAATGGTATGTCCCGTAAAGTTTGAAGCTCTTTCGTTTTTTCTAAAGACTCGTCACGTTCAAACTCTTTATTATCCATACTAGTCACTCTCCTACTATACCTAATTATAGCAACGAAAAATTTATTTGACAAGGAAAAAATCTCCACCTCAATATCTTAGGTAGAGATCATGATAATTTCTTTTATAGCTTTAAATCAAGCATTTTCAATTGTGTAAGGATTATTAGCAGTTCCATCACCCAATTTAAGACTATCTGGTTTTAGATTAATGACTGGTCTAACACCACGAGACGTGTAAGAGACATTAGAATGCAAACTTGTGTAGCCATCTCCAAAATAAACTCGAATGCTTGCATTATCAGAGACACCACCAGGCGACATGCTCCAATATATGCCTCTTGTATATAAATAATAATTCACATTTTCCGTATCATATCCTCCAGCTAAAACAAGTTCATCAGCTGTAATAAGACCAATTGCATACGTTAAGTCTCCATTGCCTATGACTTCATCATTCACTGTAAAACGGTCATTTTGCTGACTACAACGTAACTTTGTGATAGAATTATCAAAATAGCCTCTATAAATAGTTTCGCTCTGGCCTACTCCTGTGCCTGTATTTGTTGTAGCAAATGTGCGATCATTACAAAATAAAGCATCTGCTATATATTGTTCTTGCTCTGTCCCTAATAAGTTTGTTCTATACCATTCGTCTATATAAGTTTTAATTGTACTATCATGGATATTCGCATGAGTTTCTTCGTAGGTACTTGCTCCAACTGTGCCATACATGTATCCAACATAAGCATTGTCACCAGAAGATGAATTATAAGCACTGGTTCCAATTTGACGATCAGTACTTGAATCATTATTAGCATGAGCACTGGTTCCATCATAAATCATTCGGATACTTCCATCACCATTAATACGAATGATGCGCCAATAGAATCCAGCGAACTTAACATAGTTGTTTTCGACAGTTCCACGGTAGTAATAACTCGTTCCATAGTCATCAGGTGCGCTACATAAATAAGCATTCTCACTTTCTGCGGCAGTTACTTCTACTATTCCATCTTCATTTACACTTGGACAAGCACCGGTTGTGTCTAACTGGGCAATAATACTACATTGAATAGAATCGCTGCCATATTGAGCAACACAAATTTCGTAATCAGTAGCTTTTTTAAAATACAGATTACAACTTACTCTACCATTTACTTCATTATTTACAGTAACAACAGGACTCCATGATTCAATATTCCAAGAAATACTGCCATTCGTACAACTAGATTTTTCTGTATCTAATGTGTAGCCACTGTCTTTAGAAGGCAATTGAGCAATTTTATCCCCATTCTCATCAAATAAAGCCAAGGTTGTATTCTCATCATATTCCACCAAATTATGAACAGGTTTAGTCGCTATAGCTATAACACTTGTCATAATAACGCCAATACCCAACACAAGTAATAATCTCTTTTTCATAAATTTCACTCTTTCCATGCTATAATATATCTATAATAGATTATACATGAATACCCCCCCCCCGTTGTCAATTTATGATTTTCAAAATTACATAAAAATAAAGAGAATTACATATGCTTTTATAAAAGGAGACAGAAAAAATGAAATGTAAAATAAACAGTAAAGAAATCGAAATTAAAGAGGCTAAACATTTTAAAATGCGCTTATTTGGTTTAATGGGCCAAAAAGATATTCATTATGGTATTTTATTTCCTCATTGCAATGCAATTCATACTTTTTTTATGAAAGAAAATATTGACGTTATTGGCTTAAATGACAATAATCAAGTTATCTATATCTACCGTGATGTACCAAAAAATAAAATTGTCAAAATAAGTGAAGACGCAAAAAAAACTAGTATTCTAGAATTACCTAAAAATACTAGTCAAAAAATCTATGTTGGATCCATTTTAAAATTTGAAGATTAAGGTTTTAAAGAGTTTTCAATATTTCGTTGTAAACGAACATCTAACACCATTTGAATATATCTCAAAATTAATTGATCAATCTCTGGACTCATTCCATAATAAGGATATAAAGCTTGAAAAAATTGTTCACTTAACTGTGTAAAATGTGGTCCATCCGCATGCATGGCTTTAGCAATAAAGTCATTTTTTATGCATTTGATTTCCTTAATCAAATCATCATTTGCTGACATACTTATTCTTTAAACTCAAAGATGTAGCCAGCAATTTGCACTTCATCTCCTCGTTTTGCTCCAAGACGTTCTAACTCTTCATCAATACCCATACCTTTTAACTTGCGTCCAAATCTTTCTACGGCTTCATCCTCATCAAAACGTGTCATAGCAAATAGTTTCTCCGCTTCTTCCCCACGAATAACCCATAAGCCATCTTCCTTCGTAATAGTATAAGGTTTCTCATTTTGAAATTTATAGACAATTGTACTTTCATAATCTTCATCCTCATAAAGAGAAGAAGTCTTTATTGTATCCAAAGTTTTCTTTAAATAGAGCATAAGGTCATCTAAGCCTTCATGATTCATGGCACTAATAGAAAAAACTTCTTTGTCTGGATAACGTTTTTGAAACCGTTCTAAATTCTCTTGAAAACCAGGCATATCCATTTTATTGGCCACGACGATTTCTTTTTTATTTGCTAGAGCATCACTGTAAGAAACAATTTCTTTGCGTATCGTTTCATAATCTTCAATTGGATCTCTTCCTTCCGTTCCCGCCATATCTAACACATGAGCAAGCACTTTAGTCCTGGAAGCATGCTTTAAAAAGGTAATACCTAGTCCTACACCACTACTAGCGCCCTCAATCATTCCAGGCAAATCAGCCAAGACAAAAGAAGAACCATCTTTTAAAGTAACAACACCTAAATTAGGACTTAAAGTCGTAAAATGATAACTAGCAATCTTTGGTGTTGCACTCGTCACACTAGCTAAAAGCGTACTCTTTCCTACACTAGGCATTCCAACAAGTCCTACATCAGCAAGCAGTTTCAATTCACACTTAATATAACGTATCTCTCCAGGTTCACCGAGTTCTGAAAATTCTGGAGCTGGATTTTCATGCGTTGCAAAAGCTACATTTCCTCGGCCACCCCGACCACCATGAGCAACAACCACTTCATCTTGATCTTGGGTCAAATCAGCTATAACGAGTCCGGTATCATCATCAAACACAGTTGTTCCGGGCGGAACTTTAATCACAATATCTTCTGCATTAGCGCCTCTTCTGTTTTTTCCCTTTCCATTCTCACCTTTCTTGGCTTTAATAATTTTATGATACTTCAAATCAATCAAAGTATGTAAAGATTTATCACAAACAAATACAATGTCTCCACCTTTACCTCCAGAGCCCCCATCAGGTCCTCCCATCGGAATATATTTTTCACGCCGAAAAGAAGTACAGCCATCTCCTCCTTTACCCGCGATAAGTTTCATTTTCACTTCATCAATAAACATAACAACGCCGAGTAGCTTAACCTCGACTCCACCTCACTTTCTTTCATCGAAATGCCTACAACTTCTAATAGACTCACTATATCTCATATTTTATCAAATTTCTTTCCAAAAAACTAGATTCTCTTCCGAAATGTATTTAAAGAATCATTTGTATTACGAAATCCTAATTTTTCATAATATCCCGTTAAAGCCTGAGACGCCGGTTCGACTTTAGCATCATGAAAAGAGGCATGAAAAAAAGATTCTATTTCTTCTTTATGTTGCAAAACATATTTTATTAAAGCTGTACCAACATGTAAATCAGGATGATACTGAACATCTTTTCGTACAAAAAGTTGCTCAATATATAATGACTGTCGTGATTGTGAAACGTAACATCCCGCAATCAAAACAGAACCAAGAAAAGCCCCCAAACAAATACTTTTCCCTCAATAATCATGTGAGCATAATAACTCTTTATTTCCTCCAAAGAATCATCAGAAAAAGAATACGCATTGCGTCTTAATCTTTCCAATTCCAAAATATTTTTCTCGGTCGGTTTGAGCATCTTAAATTCTAACATACAAATTCCTTTCAAAACCAATTTTTAAAACGTTTAACGTGTTAATTTTTTAACCATGATTCTTCCTCTACCATATAAAGGAACATAGCCAACACTTTCATAGATTTTTTTAGCGCGTTCATCATAAGCAACCAACTGAGACAAACAAAACTTTTTTTGGAAGAAGCACTCAAATTCTTCACGTCGTCTCAAAGTTTCTAACAATAAAAGTTTTCCAAAATGATAATGCTTAGCTTGCCACTTGTACCCTACAAATAATTGTTGAATATATAAAGTACTAAACTGATCAGACACATAACATCCCGCTACCAGTTCATCTTGATAATGAGCACTAAGAGCTATGAACTTATGAGATTCCAAACGTTTTAAATAATGTAGACGTTCTTTAAAAGAACTTTCTACTTGATAAGCGTCATCTCTTAAATCTTCCAACTCAAGCAATTGTTCTCTAATTGCCCGGACATAATCATATTTAATATCCATACTTAATTTTTCAAACTCCCTATAGAAACAACATATATACCATTTTCCATCTGATAGGATGCTTCATCTCCTACTAAAACCATTAAAAAGCTAGGATCGCCAAGCTTTGACGTATCGACTTTTTCTTTAAATTTCAGCAAATTTTCGCTGGCACTTTCAATATACCCAGATCCTAATTTGATTTCCACAGCGCCCCAACGGCCATCTTGTAAAACTAAAATAGCATCTATTTCTAAATCTGTTTCATCCCGATAGTGATAAAGTTTTCCTCCTAAACTTTCAACATAAATTCGCAAATCACGAATGCACAATGACTCAAATAAAAGTCCCAAGGTATTTAAATCATTTTTAAGCATAGCTTTATTAAGCCCAAGAGAAGCACAAGCGAGTGAAGGATCAACAAATTGAAGTTTTTCCTTCGTTCGAATTGCAATCTTTGAACGAACTCTTCCAGTCCAAGCCGGAACATTTTCAATAACATAAACCTTCTTTAAAAAATCAATATAAGAATTAATTGTATTACGAGCCAAAGAATGATCATGAGCACTAACATCATCCTCGATTGTACTAATGTTAACAGGACTAGATATATTTCTAGCTAAAGAACGAAGTAATATATCTAATCTATCAGGATGAAATTCTTTCTCGGAATTCAAACCAATATTTTCATGAAGTAAACTCTGATAGTAATCTTTTGCAACTTCTGTTGCATATAAAGGATCCATCTTAATTGCATTCGGCCAACCACCTCTTATAACAACATCAAGCAACTTATCAAAATTAAAATTTGAAATTGCACTTAGATCTTTTTTGCCATCAAATAAATCTTTTAAGGAAATTTTACCATCAGATTCTAAAGACTCATATAAAGACATTGGGCGCATAAGAATTCGTCCAATTCTTCCTGTGCCACTGTGCATAGTAACACCATCACTAGGATGTGCTGAACCTGTCAAAATATACTGACCAGGTAGTCCACTTTTGTCCACATCTTGGCGAATTGCATCCCAAACAACTGGATACATCTGCCATTCATCAATAAGCATTGGTTTTTCACCTTCTAAAAAAAGGGTTGGTTTCGTCTTAGCAATAGAATCAAAACGAGCTTTATTATCAACACTTTGAAGTTCCAATATATTTTTTACATGTTTTGAAGCAGTAGTTGATTTGCCACACCATTTACATCCTTCAATAAGGACACAACCAATAGATTTCATCTTTTTATCAAGCATTTCGTCAAGAATTCTAGGCATATAATTCATAATAATCCCTCTTTCATTCAACTTATTTATACCATAAATTCATTTAGAACGCAACCAAATTGATAAAAAAAAGGATGATCGATTGATAAAAAAAGGGACGGTTTATTAACAAAAAAAGGAAACTATCCCTTGTAATAAGTCAAAAACTTTTGATATAACGCTTCACACTTTTCTGGATCCATCTCCGGAGTCTCTTGCAAAGGATTTTCAATTCCTAATTTCTCATATTTGGAGAATCCTAAATGATGAAAAGGTAAAAATTCAATCTTTTCGATATGTTTAAAACGTTTAAGATATTCGGCTAAAGATCGAATATACGCATCGGTATCCATAAGTCCAGGAACAATCACCTGTCTAATCCAAACCGGTTTATCACTGCGATTTAAAGCTTCAATAAACTTTTCAGATTCCTCCATGGAATATTTTGTTAAATGTCTATATCCTTCAGAATCCGTATACTTTACATCAAACAAGACCAAATCTACATAAGCTAAGATCTTATCATACTCTCCAACCCCCACACCGCAAGTATCCAAAGCAATATGAATACCTTCTTGCTTTAACTTGCGACAAATATCTAGCAAGAACTCTTTTTGAAGCGTTGGCTCGCCTCCCGAGAATGTGACCCCGCCATTGTTTCTTTTAAAATAAGGTTTATTTCTTAAAATCTTTTTTAATAACTCATCACTTTTCATTTGTGTGCCTTTCATTTGCCACATCTCAGGATTGTGACAATAAAGGCAACGAAGTTGACATCCAGACAGAAAGACCACGGTACGAATACCCGGTCCATCAACAAGCCCAAATGTTTCAATCGAATCAATAAAACCAGTCATTACATCTTCTCGTGGAAAGTTCTGGCAATAACTTCCTCTTGTTGTTTTCTCGTCAAACGATTAAAACGTACAGCATAACCAGAAACCCGAATAGTAAGTAGTGGATACTTATCTGGATGTTCCATCGCGTCAATAAGTGTTTCTCTGCTTAAAACATTAACATTTAAATGATGAGCACCTTGAATAAAATAACCGTCCAATAAAGAAACTAAGTTTTCGATTTGTTCTTCCTTAGAATGACCTAAACTAGATGGAACAATACTGAATGTATTAGAAATACCATCACGGCAACAATCCGCATACTTAAGCTTTGCCACAGAATTTAATGAAGCAATAGCTCCGCTTTCATCTCTACCATGCATTGGATTGGCTCCTGGCGCAAAAGCAACACCTTTCTTACGACCATCAGGCGTAGATCCGGTTTTACTACCATAAACAACATTAGAAGTAATCGTTAAAACAGATAAAGTAGGTTCGGCATCACGATAACATTTATGTAAAGAAAGCTCATGATAAAATTTTTCTAAAACTTCTTTTGCTAAATCATCAACCCGATCATCGTCATTACCATATTTTGGGAAGTCCCCCTCAATTTCAAAATCTATAGCAACACCATTTTCATCACGAATTGGTTTAACTTTTGCATACTTAATTGCAGAAAGAGAATCAGCTACAACTGAAAGTCCAGCAACCCCATAAGCCATAAGACGTCTAACATGGGTATCATGCAAAGCCATTTGTCCAGCTTCATAAGCATACTTATCATGCATGTAATGAATAACATTCATCGCATCACTATAAATTGAGGCCACAACTTCAAGCATTTTAAAATAGGTACTTTTTACCTTCTCGTAATCGAGTACTTCATCCGTCATCTTGTCAAAGCCCTCAATAACTAAATCACCCTTAACTTCATCAACTCCACCATTGATAGAATAAAGTAAAGCCTTAGCTAAATTGCAACGAGCTCCAAAAAACTGCATATCTTTGCCCTCGCGCATAGCGGAAACACAGCAAGCAATCGCATAATCATCCCCATATAAAGGACGCATGACATCATCATTTTCATATTGCAGAGCATCGGTTTCAATAGACATACGTGCACAATACTTTTTAAAAGGTTCAGGTAAAAGTTCACTCCATAAAACCGTCATATTAGGTTCTGGAGCTGGATCAAGGTTCGTTAATGTATGTAAAATACGATAAGAAGTTTTCGTAACCATGCTTTCTCTTTCTTCAGTTATACCACCGATAGAACAAGTAACCCAAGTAGGATCTCCAGAGAACAACTCATCATATTCTGGTGTTCTTAAATGTCTTACTAAACGAAGTTTAATAACAAATTGATCAATAATTTCTTGAATTTCTTCTTCGGTAATACTTCCATTAGCTAAATCTCTTTCAAAATAAATATCAAAGAAAGCATCAACACGACCTAAACTCATCGCTGCCCCATTATTTTCTTTTACAGCTGCTAAATAAGCAAAATAAGTCCATTGAACAGCCTCACGAGCATTCTTAGCAGGTTTAGAAATATCAAACCCGTATTTTTGAGCCATTTTTTTTATTTCATCTAAAGCTCGATATTGCATAGAAACGTCTTCTCTTAATTGAATAAGATCATTACTCATCGGACCAATTAGACTATCCCAATCTTTTTTCTTTTGCTCCATTAAATAATCAATACCATATAAAGCAACTCGTCTATAATCTCCAATAATACGGCCTCGACCATAAGCATCAGGTAGACCAGTCAAAAGACCAACATGTCTTGCTTTACGGACAGATGCCGGATAGGCATCAAAAACACCTTGATTATGAGTCTTACGAAATTCATTAAAATATTTGTCTACCGTTGGATCTAACTTATATCCATAAGCTTCAAGCTCTTGATAAACCATCCGAATTCCACCATAAGGATTAACAATTCTCTTTAAAGGCTTATCCGTTTGAAGCCCTACAATCACATCATCTTCAGCACTTATGTATCCAGGCTCATACGCATTAATTCCAGACATATGTTCTGTATCAATATCTAAAACATGTTTATCTAACTCTTCTTTTAAAAGCTCACTGCACTTTTGCCAAACTTTATCCGTTTTAGGCGTCGTACCACTCAAAAAAGATTCGTCATCATTATAAGGTTTATAATTTTTCTTTATAAAATCACTAACATTGATTTCCTCAGTCCAAAGCCCCTCTGTAAAACCTTTCCATTCTTCTTTCATTCTATCAACTCCTCGTATATTAGTATACCATAAGATACCTTAAATTAATCCTATTAGGCACCCTATTTTACAAAAAAATTCATCAATTCAAAGACAAAACACCATAGTAATCTATGGCGTTTGTCAACCAAAGCTTTTTAAAAAGGATCTTCCATACAAGCAATAGTGTGTTCATTTAATCCAGTAAGAGCTTCGATCCTTTCGATTGTTCACTAAAACGTACTGCTTCTTTATTTAGTTTTTGCAAATCTTGTAGCGAAAAGAAAAAAGAAACAAAAGCAATAACTTCATATAATAATCATTTTATTTAATCTTTTTTTGACGAATTAAATCAGGAACTGTATTTTGAATATAACGATGCATATCTAAAGATACTTCCATTTCTTCAAGATGAAATGCTGATAGTTCATCAGGTTTTACTTCCTCTTCAAATACAGTCATCTTTACCCTCTCATATGCCTTATCTATCAACGCTTCTTGAGAAGAATTCGCCCACCCTTTTAAAGAAGAAAAAGTATCACGTAGCCTTATATCACGTCGGATATCTTCCATTTTCCGTAAGTTTTCCAAAGAATAGCCATAAGGATTTTCTATACATCTTGAAAATATCGTATACAAAGTATCAATATCCTCTGGATTTAAAAGTTCACTAGAAACCAAATACTTTATAATATTCAATTTCTTATCCACCATATCATATCGTCTGTAAAAAGGATCTTCATCATACTCAATTCTCTGAAAAGAACGCATCCACAGCTCAAAAAAAGTATATACCCCCGATGGTTTTATTGAAAAATCAACTGGGTACTTTCGTATAATATATTCCATCAAATCTAGAGCTAAATTATGTGGATTAAAAGCCAAATTACTGACAACTGTCTCACAAGCTTCTTCCGGTTCAGCCTGAGAAATAGGCGAATGCGTCAAAACAAAAGTAAGATCAAAATCCTTACGAATATAATTTGCTTCATGAGCAAGTAACATCAATTTTAATGTTTTCAAAGCCCTTGAATTATCTTGTTTGGCCAAATAAATACCTAACTCATTTAAATTAGTAAGTTCTTTTGTATAAATCTTTAATTGTTCAATTTCACATTGTACAGTGTAATCCAAACCCATTTTAATACTCTCTTTCTTGTTCATAATTGCAACTCATGCAAACCAACTTATCTTTCTTTTCCACCATCACTCCACCACATTTAGGGCATTTTTCCAAAACAGGTTTATCCCAAGTTGCAAAGTCACATTTTGGATAATGGTTGCAGCCATAAAAGATTTTCCCACGTTTCGTTTTCTTTTCCACAATCATGCCATCACATTTTGGACAAGGCATAATTTCTACTGTTTGCTTAGCCTCTTTTTTTACATACTTACACGTTGGATAATTCGAGCAAGCAACAAATTCACCATATTTGCCATGGCGGATAACCAATGGCCCACCACATTCCGGACAAACCTCACCAGTCTTTTCAGCTTCCTTCTTTTCCATTTTCTGAAAAGCATCTTCAACCATCGGTTCAAACTCATTGTAAAAATCCCGTAAAACTTTGACATTATCCATCTTATCTTCAGCGATTAAATCGAGTTCTGTTTCCATATTGGCTGTATATTCAACATTAATAATATTACTAAAGAATTCTTGTAATTTATCCGTTGTAATAATACCCATTTCTGTAGGTACAAACCGTTTATCTTCCATTTTAACATATTCCCGATCTTTAAGAGTTTGTATTGTTGGGGCATACGTACTAGGTCTTCCTATACCCAAACTTTCCATAGCTTTAATCAAAGTACCTTCGGTATACCTTGGCTCAGGTTTCGTAAAATGCTGTTCTTTTAAAATCTCATTAGCAATGATAGCATCGCTTTTATAAGATTCAAAGTCTGGTAACATGACATCCTTTTGATCTTCAAACTTACCATAAATTTTCAAATACCCATCAAATTTTAGCACCGATCCCGTAGCCTTAAATAAATAATCGTTATTATCCAATAAAACCGTCGTATTAATTAAAATAGCTGGTGCCATAATTGATGAAAGAGCACGAACATAAATAAGTTCATACAACTTATACTCATCACTTGTTAAATAAGGTTTAACTTCCTCTGGCGTTCTTAAAATGCTTGTTGGCCGAATACCTTCATGGGCATCCTGGACATTTTCTTTTTTCTTAGGCACTTTAACCTGCCCAACATAAGACTTTCCGTACTTCTTTTCAATAAATGATTTTGTCTCAGCTACAAAAGTTGGCGATACTCTTTCGGAATCAGTACGCATATAGGTAATTAAACCAACACTACCTTCTTTCAAATCCACGCCTTCATATAATTTTTGCGCAATACGCATCGTCTTAGAAGAAGCAAATCCCAGTTTACTAGAAGCCATTTGTTGTAAAGTTGTTGTTTTAAAAATAGGTTTGCTATTGCGTTTGGTATCTTTACTTTCTACATTCATAATTTTAAATGCTTTCGACAAAGCGCCCAAAATTTCATCTGCCTCATGTTCACTAGTAATCTTAATTTTCTTGTTTTTATACTTCTCTAAATCGGCTTTAAAATCCCCAAAATCAGCTGTGATACTCCAATACTCTTCAGGGATAAAAGCTTCAATTTCTCTTTCCCGATCCACAATAAGTTTTAAAGCAACACTCTGCACTCGACCAGCACTTTTTCCCCCAGTTTTACTTTGCATAAGCTTACTTAACCGAAAACCAATTATTCGATCCAAAATTCTTCTTGTTTCTTGACTTTTAACTAAATCCTCATCGATCTTTCTAGGATGTGCTAAAGCATCAAGAACGACATCCTTAGTAATTTCATTAAAAGTAACACGTTCATATTGATCGTCTTTAATCCCTAAACTTTCCTTTAAATGCCACGAGATAGCCTCACCTTCGCGATCCGGGTCGGTAGCAAGTAAAACAAAATCAGATTTTTTCACATCATCTTTTAACTCCTTAATCAAAGATTTTTTGCCTTTAATAGGCACATAAGAAGCCTTAAAATCATTTTCAACATCAACACCCAAGCCAAATTTGCCAGATGTAGCTAAATCCATAATATGTCCCTTACTAGAAACAACTTGGTAATCCCTTCCTAAAAAACCACTAATCGTTTTACTCTTGTGTGGTGACTCCACGATCATCAACTTGCTCATTGATATCCTCCTCTTCTTCTTTTTTCTCATTTAAAGCCTTTTCTAAATAATCAAAATAATTTGTCGTAATAGAAAGATTACTCATTTCCTTTTCTGTATATATCTCCTCATTAATTTTGCGAATTTCTTCTATAGTATAAGTTTCTGAGCCGAAATAAGTGACAGTCGAATTTGAAGCGTCATAACGTGCAACATCATCTTCCCATGATCCATCTGCAAATACCACTCTACCAGAAAAATCTGGATTTAGCAAGTCACTTCCAAAATAAAAACGGGCATCATAATCTAAACGAAACAAATTGGCCAATGTTGGCAAAATATTCATATAAGAAGTCTTTTCCGTAAATACCTTCGGTTCTAGCGCACTATTATAAATCAAAAAAGGTGTCTTCTCAATATCATAAAATTCACTTACATCATGTGGTGTAACAGAAGCAACGTCTTCCTCAGACAATCCATATGGATAATGATCTCCATATAACACAATCACCGTATCACAAAGTAACCCTTTAGCCTCTAGAGAATCAAGTAGCACTCCTAGAGCATCATCAGTCACTTTTAACTTCGAAAGATAATTTTTTAAATCATAACTATAATCCGTATCTTCAAACAAATCCATATACCTTTCTCCAAGCTCAGTTGGTCCGAAATAAGGCAAATGGGCACTCACCGTCGTAATCCAAGTCATAAAAGGCTCTTCACTATCAGCCATAATAGCGACAGCCTTTTCCATCAATTCAGAATCATCTGGCCATGTTGAACCATCTTGAATGTAAGGAATAGAAAGCTCATTAGCATCATAAAAATGCTCACTTCCCATATTAGGATGATAAACACTACGCGCATAAAACGTATCATCATAATCGTGAAAACTAAATGTCTGATAGCCACTTGCCTTAAACCGATTGAACATGGCTTCAAAATAAGTATTATCCTGATACGTATTAGTTGTACACGTCGTATTTAAAGAATACAAACTCGTAAGGCCACTAAACTCATTATCCCCCGTTGCACAAGAACCTCTCGGACTATAATTGTTTTCCCAATACCAAGAATGCTCAAGTAATCTTTGGAAATTAGGAAAATACTCTCCATTTTCAATAATCGTACTGACAGATTCCATCATGACAACAATCACATTCTTGCCTTCAAAATATCCAGTATAATCATTTTCAATAGCTTTAGGACGATTAATAAAATAACGATTCAAAGTATTATAAGTCGCATTAGTTTCCTCTTTAATAATACTGAGCCATTCCGTATCATCTATAAGCTCCTCTTCATTAATCGGAATTGCCGTAATCATATTGGTTGGAAATAAAAGTTGTTTAATATCGAGCAGCACATATACCGTTGGCCCGTATTGATTAACCGCTACAGAAGAATTTGTAGGAGAATAAAACAGTTTATTATTAGGAATAAGTTGCATAGGATTTTGCATAAAAGATAAATATAAAGTACTAAAATAACAACCCCCTATAATCAAAAGTCCCCCGAAAAGAACCAAACGCATCTTAAAGCCATTTAAAATAGGTTGAGTCCAAAACTCTTTTTTCTTACACTTCAAAAAAAGACAATACAAAATAAAAGGAATAAAAATGAGATAATGGTACCATTCATAACTTTGTAAAAAAGAAGAAATATAATTGGTTACAGCTCCAGCTTGACCCGAAACACCTAGGGAAATATACATACCTAAAAAATTACGAAAGCCAATTTGAATCCAACTATAAACACTTATAACAAAAAAGAAGATTCCCCAAACCCAATTTCTTTTTTTTCGTGACTTGCAAAAAGATAAACACAAAGTAATAAAAAGACACAATCCAAAACTAGACAACAAAATTCGTACTGTTGCCCAATCTAAGATTGCGTATCTTTCAATAACCCGAAAGAAAAGCTCAATAGCCAAAAGAAAAACACTATGAACAAACCATTCTGCTATTTCCATTTTAAAATTACTTTGTTTCACAACTACCACCAATACCTATTAAATCATGAACTGGCCGATAAGTAAACCTATAATCTTCCGTAGGGCCGTAAAGTCTTAACAATTCTAAATGTCTTTTGGTTGGATATCCCTTATGTTTTTTAAACTCATATTCTGGATACTTTCGATCCAATTCATACATTATGTGATCTCGGGTTACTTTAGCGAGGACACTAGCCGCGGCAATAGTAATAGATAGCCCATCACCATGAATAATCGGTTCAACAGGCACAGGATAATCGAAAATAGGCATGGCATCAGTTAAAACATACTCAGGCTTCACCAACATATTTTCTATAGCTTTTTTCATAGCTAAACGACTAGCCTCATAAATATTGATCTCATCAATCGTTTTTGCATCAACAATCCCAATTCCATAAGCAATAGCATCTTCTTTAATCTGAATGAAATACTTCTCTCGCTTTTTCTCGCTAAGTTTTTTCGAATCCGTAAGTCCTTCTAAATGATAATTTTTAGGCAAAATAACGGCTCCAGCCACCACAGGTCCAACTAAAGGACCACGTCCGGCCTCATCACAGCCGCAAATGAGTTCATAACCTTGTGCATATAGCTTTCTTTCATATTCTAATAAATCTTTACCCATACACTACTTCCTATCAAATGTAATTCCCGTTATTTTTTCAGATTTAATATCATTAACCACCTTTAAAGATACTTTCTCATAATCCACTTCATCACGCTTTACCGCCCCAATCTGATGGGCAATCGTCTCATAAACTTCTAACATATTCTCATCCGTTACTTTTCGGACCCCATAATTTTCAAATAATTTTTCAGGATAGTACTCAGATAACTGTTTTAAGATGTAAACCGCTACTTCATCAACCGGTAAAATCTCCTCTTTAATGGCAGTAAAAGCCGCTAAATTTAAAGCCACAGCCCCTTGATCTAACTTAGGCCATAAAATACCCGGTGTATCCAAAAGAAGAATATCACTTCGTGTTCTTAACCAAGAAAGACTTTGGGTTACACCTGGAAGATTTCCCACTCTAGCTACTTTCCTTTTACACATTTTATTAATCAAGGTACTCTTTCCAACGTTAGGTATTCCAATAACCAAAGCTCGAATCTCCTTATTTTTTAACCCTTTAGTATTTCTTTTCTCTTGTAAATCAGCCATAAGTTCATGTGTTACACGCACAATCTCATCAACATCATTACCATGCTCTAAATCAACAAGCAAAACCTTAGATCCCAAATTCTCATAATATTTGACCCATTCACTTGTAGCTTTTACATCACATAAATCCTTTTTAGTCATAATGAGAATCTTTGGTTTATTCCCAATTAAACTATAAATATCCTTAATCTTGGACGAAAAAGGAATTCTGGCATCTACAATTTCATACACAATATCAATTAATGGATACTTCTCCGCAATAAGTCTCCTTGTCTTAGCCATATGGCCTGGATACCAATTGATATTGGTACTTGTTGGTATTTTTTCGTTATTCATTTCAATCACTTCCTTTTTATTGCTAAATTGCAATAAGTTCTTGGTTAATTATATCATGGTTATGCTTTTTTATAAAGTTAATTGCTTCTTCGTACTTATCATTATAATTAAAACTAAGTGTAACTTCTCCATTCTCATAAACATATATATAATTCACATATACATTAGTAACACATTCAAACAAAATTGTAAAGATCTATGTTTTAACATACAATTCTATTTATCACAATCTCTTAAGTCAAAACAATTAATAATATAAACTTAATATATTACGAAGTTATTCTTTTATATAATTATTAATTATTTTGTCACCTGCAATTTTATATTTTTTAAAAAATAAAATATTAATTGTAATTAATTGCAAATAATTTATATGTAAATATATTTTTTTCAATTCATAAAATGGAACAACAAAAAAATCAATTAAAGTTGGTATCGTAAAAATTAATACAATGCTAATATTAGGAGTATAAAATGGACATAAAATAAAGAATAATACAATAATACTTATATCAAGAATTAATGATAATAATAATGCATTTTTCCGATGGGCTTTATAATTAAAGCATCTTTGGGAAATATCAATTTTTGCAATAGTACCTACATTATAAGAAATATCCCATTGAACATCAGTGATGACAGTAAAGAATGATAATGCTAATACATACTGTTCGCCAAAAGAAAAAGAATTCAATCCAAAAAAATATGTTATTAAAAACAACAAATGTGAAAAAGCAGAGGTTGAGTCATACTTTATAAATTGATATATATTAAAGTCCTTAAAACTAATTTTAGAATTATAAATAAAGAAACATATTACAAATAAAGTAGCAATTAATAATGTTGTTAGAATTGTTATAAATTCATTTAAAAACAATAAAGATGTAAGAGCCAAAGTTATAAAGATGAGCACATTAAAGAAAACAGTATAAAAATTTGACTTTTTTTTGATGAGAAAAATATAACTTTTCTAATATAAGACAAAATACATACTGTAAATAAATCAGTATAATACTAAAAATAATAAATGACTTTAGACTATAATCAATAATATTCATAAATAATAGATAATAATCTAAATTCATAATAATTAGTGTGCAGATAATAAATCCAAATATTATTCCTATTGTTATTCCTGTGTCATCAGCTTGCTCAGCATTTTCTTTATATTCAAATACATTTGCACCTGTGCCAAACACAGATTTTAAAACCAACATTAAAGCTTGAATAGGATATGTAATAGTAAAAATTTGTGTAATATTGTGTCCAAAAAATAAACCTAATGTTATCCAAATTAACATATTAATTCCAGATATCAACAATGCGTTGAATGAAAATTTTAATAATCTTTGCATATGTAACTCCATATTAAAACCCAAACTATAATATTTATAGTTTCGGACTGTTGAAAAAGTCGAAAGAAATTTGTTAACAGTCTGAGAGCAGATTTTTTCTGATCTTTTACAAATATTATAAATATTTATCAACCATAATTTTTATATAATAATTTTCATTATTTTTTAACTTTTTAATAATAGGCTTAAAAAGTTTTTGGTTATCGGAATCTAATATCAAGCGAATATAAGCTTTACATTCTTCAACTGTTACATAATTTGCTCTTTCTTCTAAAATATTTAAAATTTTTCCCTGATATTTAGTTTTTAAGAAAATTTGACTCATAATAATAACACTATCTCTTATATCAATATCATTAACCTGATAACAAATTTGAAATAATATATATAATTTATCAATAACATTACAATCCTCAAGAGCACAATAATCGTTTAATATTAAAATACATGATAAGATTTCTTCTATATGATTAGGCCTTATTATAGCAATGTCCAAATACCTACACAAAGCATCATTATAATTTATCTTCCCACTAATTACATCACACATAATAATATTTATTTCTAAATCACAATAATCCCTATCTTTAGAACCAGTAAATGATGAAATTTCCAAACACTTAATATCAGGTACACTATGTATGATAGCATTAATTTCATCAATAATTTTTTTATCACTTTCTACATTTAATATATAACTTAATAATTTAATATGCTTAATTTTTTCATACATTATTTCATTTTCAGAAGTTATTATTTCTTTAGCTAACGGCAAATATTCATTTAAAATAAAATCTCTATTACCAATATAATGTTCTTTAGAAAATATAACATTATCAATATTATATTCTACCGACCTACCATGATAAACCCCGGGACTTTTTTCGTTTTGTTCATGATTATCTTTTAAAATCTTAATAATATGCTTAATTACTTCTATTGCATTCTTCTCTTTTTCGCCATAATAAAGAATATTTTCATTAGTTCCTTCTTGATTAATTAACTCATCATATTTACTTATTGTAGTATCTCTTTTTTTTATAGAAACTATTGGACTAACCAAATCATAGTTTATATGTCCTTTTTCTTTCAACAGTGAGTCTATAATAAATTGAAATTCTAAGAACTCTGTAGATGTTAATGTATTAACATTTATTCCATTAATTATTCCTCCAAAATCAATATAGAACCTAGAATAGGAATGTTCAAAATAATCTTTAATGATTTTTAACAAAACATCAACTCTATTAATTCTTCTTATATTACAAGCAATAGCTTTAAAAGCATCACTTATAAGATTAATTTGATAATTATTACTGATAGTAATTAAATCAAAAATTCTATTTTGTAATTGTTCAAATAATTCATCATTCAAATATCTACCATATATATTAAATAAAAATATATCAGATTTATCTTGTTCAAAATCAAATAATGAAACTCTACTATTAACAATAGTATTAATAAAGACTTCATTATTCACAAATGGATAGTTCAATTTAATCTTATCATATAAGCTTTTATATTTTTTATATTCTCCACTAATAAATAACATTTTCAACGATACACTATAAAATTCTTCATCCTCAAAAGTTTCAGCATACATATACATTATATCTGCAATTAGTTTTCTAATTAACTTAAGATGCGTTATTGATCCATAAAATATTGTTAAAAATATTAAATTTTGAATTTGATCAAAGCATTCCTCTAGTCCTACACCAAATATAGTTGTATATTTAGATTTATTCTTGTTATTAAATATATGCTTTGACACATTTTCATAAATATTTACTTTAATTCTGTCAATATCAGGATATGATAATCTATGACTATTCGATGATATTTTTTCCTGAAACTTATTATTTCTAAAAACTCTATTTTGAGTATTGTCATACTGATACAACAAATTTCTACCATCAATACATATATCATCTAAATACCATTTCGGAATACTTCTAGATGTAACAACATCATCATATAGTTGACTGTAATTGTCACATGCCAATTTCAAATCATTGTTAAAATATGCAATATTTGCATTCCATCTTTTGACAATAATAGTATCTTTTTTAAACTTAAAGTCTACTATTAAAGATTTATAAAATTCCTGAATATCTTTAGTAGGAAATTCTTCTAAACCATAAACCCAATTAATAATTTTCTCGCCAAAAACCAATGATTTACTTTTAAAACAATAATCTCTTTTATTAATTTTAGGATAAAACAATGAAAAAGCATAAGAATCCAATTCCTCGAACTTAGTAATATAACTCTTATAAAAATCCGAATAGTTATCATCATTAGTTATAGCCACATATGTTTCGTCCTGATTTATATAATAATTAAAAATGTTTTTATCTCCACTTATTACATCACCATTATTAAAATACTTAGTAAACAAACTGCACATCTTATGAACTTTATCTTTTATCGCCATTTACAACATCTCCACTATTACTAAATATTGACTTATTATTACTCATCTTATTAATTTTAATTGTTTTGATTTTTTTAATAATCACATTACTAAAGCTACCACCAGCAAAACCAGCAATTAAAGGTATTATAATTTGTGTTAACACTTCTTGCCATGTCATTCTATCACCTCCCACTAATCAAACATTAAATTATTTATTCTTAATATATAGTTTGCTAAATAAAAGTACTGTAGTTTTCTCAGAAAAATTAAATAAATTAGTATCAAGCAATTGATATTTAGTTTTTTATTCATAGAAAGTATCAACTTTACTATTTTCTTCTATGCTTTTCAGCTCATTTAAAAAGTTATCAAAATCAGATTTATATAACTTATCTTGTTTTGCTTTAAATTTATCATATTCTTGATATGCTAATTCTTGTGCAACCTTAGCAGAAATTCTACCAGCATTATGCAGAATTTCTTTTCCATTAAATTGTAAAAATGCATTTAATTTCTCTACCCAATCTTTCATAGTCATCGCATTATGATTTTCAGCTTGTAATTCTGCATAATCTAAGTACATAGTAACAATTCTATTTAAATCTTTTAATTCTTTCTCGCTTAAATAATTTTTAGCAATATCAACATCATATCTATATATTGGACCATCAGGTGCATTTTTCCACGTTTTTAAACCCATATTCTAATAATTTATCAAAATTAACTTTTGATTTTTTAAAGATTTCATATTCAATGCTCATAATTTTCCTCCATAATAAAATATAACATCATTTTAATTTTCCGAGTCTTAAAGAATTTAAAATAACTATAAAACTACTTAAAGTCATTGCGATACTTGCCAAAATTGGACTTATTGATACACCAATTGGTTTTAAAACCCCTGCTGCTACTGGAATCATTAGTATATTATAGAAAAATGCCCAAAATAAATTTTGCCTTATAATTTTTACAGTTTTTTTACTTACATTTATTAATTTTAAAATTGAACTTAGATCATTTTTCATTAAAATCACATCAGATGAATCAATAGCTATATCTATTGCACTTTCAAAGCTAACACCTATATCACTTTTCTTTAATGCTGGGCTATCATTTATTCCATCCCCACACATCATTACTATTTTATTTTTCTT
>CALVUT010000010.1 GCA_944363675.1 uncultured Bacilli bacterium
TACCTCCCCGTGCTTTGTAGTACACACTCCTTCATGACTGTTATTATATAGAAAAATAAATTTAGTTCAAGGTTTTCATTCCTATGTGTGCCTTGAACGAAGTGAAAGGAATGAAGCTTAAAATGAAAATTGAAGTTGTTATTCATAATCAGGTTTTGGAAGGAGTTTTAGAGAATACGGATTCCGCAAGAGCGTTTTATCAAATGTTACCTCTATCTTTGACGATGAATGAATTAAATGGCAATGAAAAGTACTATTATTTTTCAGAAGATTTGCCTACGCAGGCTTATGTTCCTTCTGGTATTCAGACAGGTGATTTGATGCTTTATGGCTCTGATTGCTTGGTGTTGTTTTATGATTCTTTTCAGACGAGTTATCGTTATACCCGGCTTGGCAAGGTAAATGGTGATGTGGCTAGTTTAGTCGGTGATGGTCGTGTTGAGGTTTTGTTTCGCGTTAAAGATTGAGGTGTTTGAATGACTATTAAAGAAGTTAGTGAGAAATATGGTGTTGAAGCTTCTACTTTGAGATATTACGAAAAAGAGGGAATTTTATCTTCCGTATCTAAAGTTAATGGGGTTCGAAATTATACGGAAGCAAATTTACAGAACATTGAATTTGTTTTGTGTATGCGTAGAGCGGGTATGAATATTGAACGACTAAAACGGTATATGAGTATGATTCAGGATGATTCTAAGACTTTAGAAAGAAAGAAAATCTTGGAAGAACAACGAGATGATGTTGTGCGTGAACTTGAAAATTTAAATGCTTGTTTGGATAAGCTTAATTATAAAATTGAGCATTATCAGAAAATCTTGGATGCCGAAAAGAAATTATAGTTATTTTGTTGGATAGAAGTATAAAAGGGGAATTGCTCGCCTTTCTTTTTTATGCTATAATTATCTTTAATAAAGAGGTTGAGTGAAATGAAAAAAGAAAAAAGAGTTTGGATTTTATGTGTTTTAGGCGTTTTATTATTCATTTTGCTTATTGTCGTCATTGTATGTTTTCTTTTCAAACGAGACCAGAAGGAAGAAATAACGCATGAACTCCAATTTAAAGATGTTCAAGAAGTCAATTATGGAAGTTATGATTTATCGACTTTTGTCGCGGACGTAGTATGTGAGACAGATTGTTTCTATCATAACGAAAAAATTACCTATTCTATGGAAGAAATAACGGAATTAGGATTACAAAAGCTAAAAGTGCAAGTAGAATATTTAGGGATAAATTATGAAAAAGAATTTGAAATAAATGTTGTTGATAAAGAAGCTCCAGTAATGACATTATCTATGAGTGAAACAACGATTGCCCAAGGGGAAGAGTTTGATCCGAACTCATTTGTAGAAAGTGTCAAAGATAATTATGATGATGTAACCCTTGCAAATGTTAAAATAGAAAATAAAGTGAATAGTAATGAATTAGGGGATTATGAGGTTATCTATTCTTTAAAAGATTCCAATGGTAATCTTACAAGTGCAAGCCTTATGGTTCATGTTGTAGCTAAAGAAGAAATGCCTTCATCAACGGAAACTCAAGAAAATCAAAATTCGCAAGTTCCATCCTCTTCAGGGTCTCATTCCTCTAGTTCTGGTAGTTCTTCATCCAATACCTCTAGTTTACAACAAGATCTTAACCGTGTAACTTTATCTCCTTTGAAAACACGAAATGAAGAACTTGATAATCAGATTGGGGCGATCGTTTCTAGTACAACGAATTCTTCGATGTCTAATTATAATAAATTACGTGCTCTTTATGACTATGTAAAACAAAGATTAAGTTATTCAGTAGGTTTTATCAATTTAAATGAGCGATTTGCTTTGCAAGATAAGTATGGGTATTATAATTATGATGCACATTATATTTTAAATGCCCAGTACGCTTTACAATACAATACAGGTGTTTGTGATAACTATGCGGCTTTGTTTATGCTTTTAGCAAGAAGAGTGGGATTTGAAGCTTATGTCATAAATGGTCAATATGCAAATACGCAGGGAGATATAATGGGGCATGCTTGGGTTATGATTAATGCTGGAGGTAAGTACTATATTTTTGATCCTCAAATTGAAGATAATTATGGATATGATTACTTTGGCATAAATCCGGATACAACAAACGCTTATTACTACAATTTAAATGGGTCTATAAGTAACTTTCATAATTTTACGGAAGACCCTACTTTGCTACGTTCTTACACTTTAACGTTAAATATCAGTGGGGCTATTACAACAAGTAAGTTTTTTGAAACAGATACCTATTCATTTGATCATAATTCGGCGTATATAGGCGGGCAAATAGCCATGGAACTAGTCTTTAGTCGAAGTCAAAAATATTCTATTAAAGTCACTTCTGGAAATACCGTAATCTTAGAAGAAGATTTTAATGGTGATCGAAAAGTTATTAATTATACGTTTGAAAAAGCAGGGGATGATGATTTAGTAATTACTGTGGAAAATTATAAAATGCGCGTAGAATATCATTTAACTGTAAACGTTAAACAAAAGCCTACAACAACGGAGTAAACATTAAATTATTTGGTCAATCCTAATATTTATGGGATTGGCTTTTCTTATGGAATTATCTTAAAGGCCTTACTTTAGAATTTTTCTTGACCTATTTCCTTTTTAATAATTTTTTTGTATAATTTTTCTAGGAGAGTAGTTATGGCAAAAAGAAGGAAAAGAAGAAAGAAACAACGTTCGTATTTTGGACAAATTTGTATTATTGCTTTTTTAAGCTTTAGTTTAATCAGTTCGGTTTTTTATGATGATTTTAGTTTTGCATGGCAAAGTAATGAAGTCAACTATAGTTATACTTTAGATAATATTCCAGCGTATTCGGGACAAAGTTATGTTTATTTAAATGATAATGTTCCGTCTTTTTCCGAAAGTGATTATACAACAAAGTCTTTTGAGCATTATAGTGAGTTGGATGCGCTTGGACGTTGTGGGGTGGCGTATGCGAATATTGGCATAGATCTTATGCCTACTGAGGAAAGAGGTAGTATTGGATCAGTAAAACCTTCGGGCTGGCACACGGTGAAGTATGATATTGTGGATGGAAAGTATTTATATAATCGGTGTCATTTGATTGGATACCAATTAACGGGAGAAAACGCAAACGAAGAGAATTTGATTACTTGTACTAGATCGATGAATACAAAGGGAATGCTTCCTTTTGAACAGGAAGTGGCGGATTATATTAAGGAAACAAAAAATCATGTTTTATATCGGGTAACTCCTATTTTTGAAGGCGAAAATTTGGTGGCCACAGGAGTACAGATGGAAGCTTATTCGGTGGAAGATCATGGTGAAGGGGTATCTTTTCATGTCTTTGTTTATAATGTCCAGGAAGGCATTGAAATTGATTATAAAACTGGGGATAGTAAACTTGCAAGTTAAAGGTTGGACTCTTAAGAAAAATTTTGGTATGATTAAACAATTAAAAAGGAGTGCTTTATGAATCAGGAGAAGGTTGCAGAATTTATTAGGAAGATACGTAAAGAACATCATTTGACTCAGGCTGAGTTGGCCTCGAAGTATGGCGTGACTTATCAGGCTGTAAGTAAGTGGGAAAATGGTAAGAATATTCCCGATATTAGTATTTTAAAGCAAATGTGTGAGGACTTTCAAATAGATTTAAATGATTTGTTAGAAGGAAGTACGGCAAAGAAGAAGATTTCTAAGAAATGGCTTATTGGCGGAGGTATTTTGGTTTTCATAGTTCTTTTAAGTGTTTTCATGATCTTTTTCTTTAAGAAGGATCAAGAGGCTTTTCAGTTTAAAACTTTATCAAGTAATTGTGATAATTTTAATTTGTATGGCAGTATAGCTTATGATAATCAAAAAACTTCTATTTATATTTCAAATGTTACTTATTGTGGTGGCGATGATCAGAATCGTTATACTAATATCGAGTGCGTATTATATGAATTGGATGGAAAGACAAAAGAAGAGGTGTCTAGGTATACTTATGATGATGGGGCCATTACGTTAGAAGAATTTTTACAGAATGTTTCTTTTCATATTGATCATTATTCGGATGAGTGTAAAATGTATTTAGAAAATGGACTTCAAATGGAAATTCACGCGACAAAGGAGGATGGTGAAATTGTTTATTATCAGATACCTTTAACTTTGAAAGATAATTGTGGAGTTTGAGGTGAGTTATGAAAAATGAAAATATTGGGGCTTTTTTAAAAAAACTGAGAGTGGATGCAAATTATACACAAAAGGATTTAGCTGAGAAGATGTATGTTAGTTCTTCTAAAATTACTCGCCTAGAAAATTCGCAACGTATGCCGAGTTTAGATGATTTGGTTTTGTATGCTCAAATTTTTCAAGTATCTTTAGATGAAATTGTAGCTGGTGAAACAAGAACGAATAAAAATAGTCAGCGATTATATACAACTTTTTTGATTTATTTGTCTCAGCAAAATACGCGTATAAAAAGATTTAAAGTTATATGTCTTTTCTTTCTGTGTTTCTTTTTTCTTCTTTTTTTGGGTATGGCTACTTTATATTTTTTTCAAAATTATAAAACAATTCAAGTTTATCATTTTTCGGGAAGTTCTGAACACTATGAAGTTTTAGATGGTTTGCTTGTCTTAACTAAAGATAACTCTTACTTTCAGATAGAGGAAATTGCACCTGAAGTTAAAGAAATAGAGATTGTTACTAAAATAAATGATCAAGAAAAAAAGGTATATACAGGGCCTCCGAATTCTATTATTGAAGATCGATATGGATATAATGCTTTTATTTCCTATGATGATTTTATTAATGGTAATCAAGAAATTTATGTTCTTCTTGATCAAGAAAGGATTGAACTTCATTTTACCAATGCTTTTACAAATGATAAATTTGTTTATAATAGAGTGGAATCTATTGGGGACTCTGTTAACGATTATAGTTCTTTTGTAATTCCTGATAAAGTTAGACAATTATTTAGTTGTGAAGGAGATATTTGTTCTTTAGAAAACAATGGAATTTTTTTGACTTTCAATTTGGGTGTGTTTTACGTTCAAGAACAAGAAAAGAGTTATACTTATGATTTAGTTCAAAATAGTTTCTCTTATCAAAATAAAAATAAACAAGGAGAAGTGCTTTTTACTATTCAAAATGATAATGTTGAGTGTGTAGTTGGAAATTGTGAAAACGCTTTGTTAATTTATAATGATTTTTTAGAAAATTATGTTAAAAAGTATTTAGAATAGTTTTTGTTAACATGATATTTTACTTGATTTTAAAAAAGTGCCAAATTGTCACTTTCTTTTTTGATTGCTTTAATGCTAATATGCAATTAGAAAGGAAGGGTGATTTTGGATGAAAAAAGTTGCGATATTTGTTATTCTAGGGTGTTTATTGTTTGCTTCCAATGTTTCAGCAAAAAGTTATTATGAAAACGAACTAGGCGTAAAGTTGACTCAAGCAGAATATGAATTTTTTTCCGAGCTATATTGGAATGGATATCAAAATTATTTGAGTGTAGAAGAATATGAGCAGATAAGAGATATGAATTTATTTTATCTTCCTATTGAGAAACAATTTTATACAAATTATGAATTGACTCGTGGCAGTACAGTTACATCGAACCTTAGAACATTATCTATTTCTAAAGTTTGTTCATCTAGCTGCTATATAACGCTTGTTACTCAATGGATAGGAAATCCTTTTGTGAAAGTTATGACGTTTTTGGAGCTCGTTTGAATGGACCTACTTTGTTGTCTGTGAATAACGCATTAGTGACAGGTGATGGTTATACAAAAGCATATAATAATCCTCAACAATTTGGTAATGGATTTGGCTATTCTATACTTCTTCCTAATACTGGAAATCTTAAAGTATCGGCATCTTTTACTACTACTAATGGTGGTACTATTTATGGAAGTTATCAGCATGCTGTTAGTAATACGACGGAACTTGTTAGTAAACAGTACAGTATTGGTTTAGGTGGATATGGCAATGTCTTTAATTTTTATGGAACTGCTCGAACAATTTATGATAATGCAACAGGCGTAGATATTGCGGTTTAGAATTAGGAGTGTATATGTCTAAAAAATTAGGTCAAAGAATTCAGATAGCACGTTTGAAAAAATGATTTACCCAAGAAGAGTTGGGTGCTCTTTTGGAAGTTAATGGTAAGTCCGTTTCAAAATGGGAAAGAGGTGTTACTGTACCTAGTTTAGATCATCTATATAAAATTTGTAAAATCTTAGAGGTTTCATTAGATGAACTACTAGATATTCAAGGTTCGCCTGTTAGGTAGTGTACGAGATTTATTTCTTCCTATTATAATGAAGATGCAATAAAGGAGTAATCTTCTGGTTGTTAGGAAGGAGGTAAAGTGTGAAAAGAGTTTTAAATGTTTTGTCTATACTTTCTTGTTTGTCTCTTGTTGCTGTTGTTGGTATTGCCATTGTATCTGCAGCAAGTAATACCTATGTTTATAGAGTTTCACCTGATATTCCGGCTGCATATACAGCAAATACCTACTATAACTCAACTGGTCTCGGTGTTAATACTAAACTTCTTGAAAGAGATAATTCTGCTTATCCAGTGAATGTAACTTATACTCTTTATGAGCATACTGGCAATTCTATTGCGCCTGTAGGGACTAAAGATTTATCTATGAATCAAGTAAATGCCACATATATGTTTAAGTTTACTAGACTTAAAACCGATAAAAGTTATCATACTTCTATTCAAGGAACTGATAATGCCGGTAGAGTTGAGATATACTTGTATAGTGCTACGTAGGAAAACTGTGATGTTTTTCATCACAGTTTTTCTTTTCATGATATAATTTTATTAATAATATTGGAGGTGATGTTGTGAGTTTAAAGTTAGAAAATGTTTCTAAAGCGTTTGTGAAAAAGAAAGAAAATATTGTGGTTTTAGATAAGGTAAGTTATGAATTTGAACCTGGTAAGTTTTATGCAATTATTGGCCATAGTGGTGGTGGAAAGTCTACTTTAATAAAAATACTTGGGTTACTTTTGGACTTTCAAGAAGGTAAGTATTTAATTGATGGACGTGGTGTTCAAGGAATGAATGAAACTGAACTTGCTCTTTTAAGAAGGGAAAAGATTGGCTTTGTTTTTCAAGATTATTTTTTAGATCCTTATTTAAAAGCTTATGAAAATGTTATGGTTCCTATGGTTGTAAATAAAAAAATTCAAGGTGATAAAAAAGAACTTGCTTTGTCTATATTAGATAGTGTAGGACTTTTAAATCGGACCAATCATTTTCCTAAAGAATTATCTGGTGGAGAACAGCAGAGGGTGGCTATAGCTAGAGCAATGGTTAATGATCCTAAATATATTTTGGCGGATGAACCGACTGGTAACTTAGATCGAAAAAATGAAAAAATTATTTTTGAAAAGTTGAAAGAATTGTCTAATCAAGGAAAGGGGATTATTGTAGTAAGTCACAGTATGGATATTTTCCCTTATGCCGATGTTGTGTTAAGAATTGAAGATGGTCTTTTAGAGGTGGAGAATGCAAAGGTTAAGTCTTAGCTTAAAAAGAACACTTCGAAATAAGAAAAATTACTTTTTACTCGTTGTGCTAATGATTTGTTTTGTTATTACGGCTGTTTCTTTTGTAATTCATGATAATATTACAAGTTATATAAATGATTCTTTTTATAAAGAATTAGAATTTCGAATTGTTATTGCTGAAAATAATCTGGATGCAGAGACAAGAGAGGAATTAGAAGCTAATGAACATGTTGTAACTGTTACAAATCGATTCCAATTGTATTCCTATGTTTATACTGACGATTTTAAAGATTTAGGTTATTTTGGAAATTTAGAATTAAATCTTGGTATTAACGGAATTGTTCCACCAGTCATTTTAGGAGAAAATCTTACAGAAGATAAAACAGGAATGATGATTTGTCCTTATTATTTTTATCCTGGAGAAAGGTTAACTTATGAAAATATTCAAGAGAAGGGTGCTTTAAATCCTAAAGATTATTTAAATAAAGATGTGCATATTTATTATAATCATAGTGATATTGATGAAAATGGACAGGAGATTACAAAGAGATTTGATCAAACTTTTAAAATTATTGGGTTTTATGATAATACTTCGACTGTAACAAGTGGTGGTGCATGTTATATTACTTATGATGATAAACAAGAAATAGTTAATAATTTAGGGTATAATACTTCCGAGATAATGCAAAATCAGTCTAATTGGATTGTGATGGATGACACCAATTCTTATGATGAAATTATTAGTATCTTGCAGAAACATGGTAATGATGGTTTTCGAGATGCTTATTTTAATGAAAATACAATTGCTGATTGGTATTTAACTGTTCGTTTGATTATTATTGTTTCTATATTTGCGTCATTCATGATTGTGCTAAACTTTGTTTATAAGCATATTCTTTCTAATTTGAAAGACTATCAGTTAAGAATAAGTTTAGGGTATCAGAAGAAAGATATTGTTATAGAAAAGATTATTGAGTTAGCGATTATGGTTGTATTAGCTATTATTATAGGCGTTTTTCTATTTGGTATTGGAAGTTGGGTAGCTAAATTAATTTTGGCAGATTATTATGGAGTACTTGGCATACGGCTTTATTTTCGGTTATCTGTTTTAGCTTTAAGTGTTTTTGTAGGAATTATCTTGCCTTTCTTATTATCTATGTTCTTCATTTGGTTTTACTTTGGAAAACAAAAGTCTTATAGGTTTTTAAATAAGTGAGGTGAGTGATGTGTTTTGGCTAAGCTTAAAAAGAACACTTCGAAATAAGAAAAATTACTTTTTACTCGTTGTGTTAATGATTTGTTTTGTTATTACGGCTGTTTCTTTTGTGATTCATGATAATTTATCTCTTTATGTTGAAACTGCTCAAAAAGAATTAGTGGAATTTCGTTCAATTCTTGTATCTCAATTAGATGAACAGACGAAAACAGAGTTGTTAAATAATCCGCATGTTAGTTATGTTGGTTCATTTTATAATTTAGAACATTTTGTGGTTTCAGAAGATTTTCAAGATTTGGGGTATAATGGAAGTTTGTCTTTTCGATTGGGTACTGAAAAGTTAGTACCTCCAGCTATTTTAGGAGAAAACTTAACGGATGATATGACGGATTCAATAATTTGTTCTTATAATTTTTTTCCGGATGATTCTTTGAATTATGATTTAGCTGAGTCGAAGGACTTTTTGAATCCTAAAGACTTTTTGGGAAAATCTATTCGTATTCATTATTCGTATTCAAGTAATAATGATGCTATGAAGGATTTTACGCGAACATATACTATTGTTGGATTTTTTGATAATACCATTAATCAAATGCCTGCAAATACTTGTTATCTGTCACTTTCTGGTATGGAAGCAATTAGTAAAGACCTTTATTTAGATAGTGATGAACACAATCAAAACGATATTATTATTTTAGAGGATCCTAAATATTTAGAGGAAGTTTCAGAAATTCTACCATATCGAGAGGGTGGATATCACTTTCAAAGTGTGATGAAGGAAAATACATTAGCAGAATATTATTTGATATTAAATTTAATTGTGATTGTTTCAGTTTTTTGCTCATTTATGCTTATTTTGAATTTTATTTATAAATATATTCTTTCTAATTTAAAGGATTATCAATTGAGAGTTAGTTTAGGATATCGAAAAAAAGATATTATCATAGAAAAAATATTAGAACTGCTTATTTTAGGAGTTTTGGGTTGCATTGGCTGCTTTATACTTTATTTCTTATTGGCAATTTTATCTAATAAATATTTTAGTGCTTTTTTTGCTCTTTTTGGATATGCTGTAAAATTTCATTTTGTTACTTTTATTTTAGGTATATTCTTTTGTCTTATCTTGCCTTTTCTATTATCTACGTTCTTTATTTGGTTTTATTTTGGAAGACAAAATTCGTATAAGTTTTTAAATAGGTGAGGTGAGTGATGTGTTTCGACTTAGCTTAAAAAGAACACTTCGAAATAAGAAAAATTACTTTTTGGTTATGGTTTTAATGGTCTGCTTTGCAATAACACTGTGTGCTTTTATGATTGCTGATAATTTAAATTTACAGGTAGAAACTGATAAAAAGCTCAATGTTAGTTTTCGGACAATTATACCAAACAAATCCTTGGACGAAGAGACAAGAAAAGAACTTAAAGAAAATCCTCATGTTTTAGTAATTACTTCTCCAAAGTATTTATATACCAACATGCATACTGATGATTTTATCGCGCAAGGATATAGTGGGAGTATAGAACTTATATTAGGTAGTTATGGAATTGCTCCGGATGTAATATTAGGTGATAATTTAAGTGATGAAGAAACAGGAACGATGATTTGTCCATATTATTTTTTTCCTGATGGTGAAGATGCTTTTAAAACTGAAAAAGGATATTTAAATGTGAAAGAATATTTAAATAAAGAAGTTACTTTAATTTCCTATTCTTCTATGATAAGTGATAGTGGTGAAGAGACTGGTGAAAATTATCATCAAAAATTTAAAATCATAGGTTTTTACGACAATACTTTAATTTAAAATCATAGGTTTTTACGACAATACTTTATCAAGAAATTTGGGCAGTGTTTGCTATATTACACAACAAGATAAAACTAAAGTTGTGCAAAAACTTTATGGGGATATAGATGAAAGCGATCAAAATTGGATTGTGATTGATGATGGTGATAATTATCAGGAAATTGTCGATTTGTTAAATAACCGTGGTTATCGTGTAGAAAGAGGAGCTTATCATGAACCATCTTTTTATGCAGATAATCAATTAATTGCTCGTTTAATTTTAATTGTTTCAGTGTTTACTTCTTTTATGGTTGTCTTTAATTATTCTTATAAATATATTCTTTCAAACTTAAAAGATTATCAATTGCGAATGAGTCTTGGATATCAAAAGAAGGACATTGTTTATGAAAAAAATATCGAAATAACAATTCTTTTTCTAATTTCTTTTGTTCTAGCTATTCTTCTGTATTGCTTTGTTGTCATTTTAGCAAATAATTTATTTAGAGAAGCTTTCCTTATTCTGGGAATGCAGTTATATTTTCGCTTTTCAATACTAGCCATGAGTATTTTCTTGAGTTTATTTTTAACTTTTTTATGTTCAATGTTTTTTGTATGGTTTTATTTTGGAAGACAAAAGTCTTATGAGTTTTTGAATAGGTGAGGTGGTTTATGTGAAACTATTTTTGAAGAGTATTCTGCGGAGAAAGACGACTAAGATATATGTGTTTGTTGTTATGTTTATTTTTCTTTCTTTGTTTTTACTTTTGTGTTTGAGAAAATATTATACAGATTTAGTTTTGAATAGTTTTTATGATGGAGCTTATATTGATATTGTTAGTCCTTATGATGTATCCAATGCTTTTACGGAGAAAAATATGCAGGTGTCTTCTGGTGTTCTTCTTTCTTTTGAGGATTCTTCTTTTACAAACTGTGTTAATTCTTTTGGGTTAGAGGATTATAATTATTTTGCTGTTTTTCCTTCTGAAGAATTAACGGGAAATATGACTATTGTACCTTATCAAATTTTCTTAACGGATGAAAATCCTTATGTGAATTATATAGGAAGTTCTTTTGTAGGAATAAATTCTGTAAATCAAAAGACTTATTCGTTTGATATACAAAAGTATTATGAAAGTGATCAGTGTGCGTTTTACGTTTCGCCTAGTAAATTAGAAGAGATTCGGATGAATCAAGATTATCTTTATTTTTATCGTTTAAAACATATTGAACCTGAACGAATTGAGGTTTTGACAGAAGAACTTCAAAATAAGATTAATGATGAAGAAGTTGTTATTCGGCGCCTTGGTATGCCTGTGTCCAGTAATTCTAGAGTGAAACGATTGAATTATGCATTGCTTTTTCTGGGTGTTCTTTTCTTGGGGGCATTGGTGATTATTTATTCTAATATGTTGACAGATAATGAAGTAAAAAATCAAGTATTTTTGCTTTATGGGGCTAGGAAAGGGCAAATGAAAAGCTATAATTTTTTCTTTCTCGTTCTTTTTAATCTAGTTGCTTATATGTTGATGCTTGTGTTTAGTTTGGTAGCATTTTATTTGTTTAAAAAGTATGCGCATATTTCTTTAGTTATGATTCCAATAGGCGAGCAGCTTTTGCTTATTGGAACAGCTATGCTTTTGAGTTTTGTTTTAGCTCTTTTAAAGAGAGTAAAGTTAAAGTATTTTTTAGATTAAAACTTTTTCACCACAATTACTTGCTTTCTTTTTTTTGAAGTGGTACGATTAACTTGAAATCGGTGAGATTCGGGTTATTTCGTTATAGATTATTGAGCAATGGAGGATGGTTTGGAAAAACTGTCCTTTTTTGTATTGGAGGAAAAATGGGTTTAGAAAAGCAAGTAGAAGAGTTTTTAAAAAGAACTGGAAAATTTTGGAAAGTTTGGGAACTTCAAAAAAAGTTTAATGTTGTTGAAAAGAATGAGATGCTTAAGATTTTAAATGGATTAGAAGAAAAGGGTATCGTTTATGGTGAAAAAGACTGCTATGTTTATGTGATTGAAGATTCTGTTTTGAAATTTGGGGTTTTAAAAAAATCAAATAAGAAAAATTATTATGTTGAACTGAAAAATCATATGAAGATTTTATTGGATAAAGAAGATGTTCGGAGTTGTGGGGCTTTAGAAGGCGATTATGTTTTCGTTTTGTTGCATTCTTTTCGGTGCAGTAAGAAGCATTATGATACAGGGGTTATTAAAAAAATTGTCAAGAAGAGTGAGGGCTTGGCTAAGTATATTATTAAGACTCGGTTAGAAAAGGATTCTTCGCATCAGCAGTATTATTTTTATTATCGGGATAAGAAGTTTTTCCTTCGTGATCAGGAACTTAACGGGGCTTTTGCGGGTGATAGTATTAGTGTTGAGATTTGCGAAGAAAGTGGGAAAATAACGGCTAAGGTTGTTGAAGTGCTTGAAAGAAAGAAGCTAGCTAAGGAGTTTATTAAGAAAAATGGTAAGTGGAGATGTATAGAAAATCCTAATTATGTGGGAGTGTTAAATAATGACTCCTATGAAGAGGATACACGTATTTTGGCTAATTATTCTTATGAGAATGGTCTTTTTCAATTAGAGTTTGTCAAAGAGCTTTCTAATAAGCTATGGGATGTAGTTTTAGATATGGCTCAGTTTTATGATTTTTCCTTACCAGATAATACTAAGAATTTTTCAGTTTTAGATTCTCATGAACGAGTTGATTTGCGAGATTTGAAAACGTTTACGATTGATCCTGTACAGGCAAAGGATTTAGATGATGCTGTTTCTATAGAAAGACGTAGTGACGGATATCGATTGTACGTTCATATTGCAGATGTGGATGCTTATGTTCCTTTTAAGAGTGAAGTTTTTGTGGAAGCAATGAAAAGAGGTACAAGTTGTTATCCCTCTCATTTTGTTTTGCCTATGTTACCAAATCGTTTGTCTAATGAATTGTGTTCGTTGAATGAACATGAGAGTAAGCTTGCCAAGACAATCATGCTTGATGTTTCTTATGCAGGAGAGGTTTTGGATATGCAAGTATTCCCAAGTTTAATCTGTAGTGATAAGAAAATGTCTTATGATCAGGTGAATTTATTTTTGGAAAGAAATGTGATGAGGGAAGATTATTTGCCTTTTCAACAAGACTTGCTGGCCATGAATGAGTTGTCACAAATATTACAAAGCAGGAAATTTAAGAGAGGCTATTTGGCTTTTGAGACATCCGAGTTGGAAGTTATATTAAATTCGGCTGAGATTCCTGTTGAAGTTAAAGAAGAAGTGATGGGACCGGCGAATCGAATGATTGAAAATTTTATGCTTTTAGCTAATGAAGCCGTTACGGATTATTGTTATTTTCTTGGTCTTCCTTTTGTTTATCGTAATCATGAGGCACCTTCTTTAAATAAATTGTATTCTTTATTAGATACGATGAAGAAGGCTAGATTTCGCGTGAGAAAACTCGAGGAATTAAGAAATCAAAAGGGATATCAAAGGTATCTACGTTCTGTTTTTCAAAATTGTTCTATGGAGGAACGCAAGTACATTTCCGGAATTTTTTTACGTTCGATGGAGCGCGCTTGTTATAGTGATTCTTGTTTTGGCCATTTCGGACTTGCTCTTGAGAGGTATGCCACTGTTACTTCGCCGATAAGAAGAGGCAGCGATCTTTTTAATCATGCTGTTTTAAGTGAATTTTTTGCTCATGGTATTGATTCTTTGAAGATGGATGAACTTAGAGAATATGCTTCTTTGGTGGCACCTCATTTGGCTGAAAGAGAAATGGCGGCGGAGTATTTTGAGAAGGATGTTCAAAATTATTTGCTTCAAAAATATGCTAATCAATATCTTGATTGTACTTTTATGGCTACTGTAGAATTTGTAACTAAGGAAAGTCTTTATATTCGAACAGACAATAATATTTGGGGTATTTTACCTTTAACTGGTTCTTTGCAATCTTCTTATTCTGTTCATGATCGGATTTATGTTCGACTTGTTTCTGCTAAAGTGTTGGATAAGGATTTTTCTTGTTCTTTTGAAAGCGTGTCGGATTTAAAATTGAGTAAAAATAAGAAATAAAATAAAGATAAAATTGTTGTTTAAGTAGACAAAACAATTAATATATGTTTCTTTAATCTTTTAGATTAGGGTGGACATACTTGATTCAATCATGTTAGAATATGATGCGATTTAGATCATGGAGGTTTTATATGAACATGGAAAGTTTTGTGGCTTATAAAGGTAAAGAGTTTAGCCCACTAACTATAGTTGATGCTTTTTTTAAAAGGTTTCCTGATATGTTTTTGGGCATTCAAACGATGGATGATTTGGTTTTTGTCCAAGCTTTTTTTCATCAACAACGTGCTCAAAATCATTTTGGGTTAGCTTGTAAGAAAGATATTTTGATTGCGTCGGCATTTGAGCAAGAACAGATTGCTCGTGTAGCTCGAAAATTTCGAAGTCGTTATGCTATTTCTGATCCTGCTGAGTATTTACTTTTGATTCAAAAAATATATGGTGACTATGATACAGAAATGTTTAAAGAATTAAGTGTGCATGCCAATTTTTGTGCAGTAATTTGGGATCAACGAAAAAAACAGATGCTTGCTGGTGTGACAACACCTTTGAAATATTTTACCCATTTGCACTATGGGTATACACCTCAAAATCATGAATGTATTTTTTCTAATGATATCAAGTTGTTATCTTTGCTTGTGAAGTTATTACTATGGAAGCAAATACTTACATGCGAGATGGTGTGGTGTATCCTATTAATGGGGCTAATTATTCCGATGAGAATGGATTTCAATTGAGTCGAAAAAGAGAGTTGAATTAGATGCTTTTAGTAAAAGCATTTTTTTCAACTTTTTCTTTCTATTTTGACAAAATATGATAAAATATTTACATAGAGAGTAGGCGAAAGGCAAATGAGCACGGATTTATTTGTTATTCTAGGTATTGCAACTTATCTTCTTTCGATTGTAACGATTGGTGTGGTTTTGTATTTGATGTCTAGTCGTGAAAAAAAGAAGTATCGTAAACAGCTTGATGAATTGGAACGGGATAAGAATTTAATTGTTTCGGCAAATTTGATGGCTGAGTTTAATAAGGTTGAGCCTTTGGTTCAAGGTAGTGATATGCAAGATAGTTTGTCGTTGTGGAAAAAACGTTTTCAAACAATTAAGGATACAGATGTTAATCGTATTACGGATGCCTTACTCGAGGCTGAGGAGTTGTTTACGGAAAAAAAGTATAAGGAACTTTCGGCTAAGTTAAGTGATATTGAGTTGGATATTTATTATGTAAAAACTAAGGCTACTTTTTTATTAGATGAGATTAAGGAAATTACACTTAGTGAGGAAAAGAATAGGGAAACGATTACGAAGTTAAAAGCAAATTATCGGGCTATTTTAACGAAATATCATGAGCATAAGAATGATTATACGTTGGTTACTTCGCCTTTAGAGTTACAGTTTGAGAATGTGGATAAGCTTTTTAGTGCGTTTGAAGTGGCAATGGAGAAAAAGGCTTATCAAGAGGTTAGTAAGATTGTTAAAGCTATTGATGATTTAACTGGAAATTTAAAGTTAGTAATAGAAGAAGCACCAACGATTATTGCGCTTGGCAAAAATATTATTCCAAAAAAGATTACGGAAATTACAAGTATTGCTAAGAAAATGGAAAAAGATGGATATAATTTGGATTATTTAAATCTTCCTTATAATGTGACGGAGTCCAGCAAGAAAATTACAGATATTTTTCAAAGACTTAATGTGCTTAATATTGAGGATAGTATTTTTGAGCTCAAGACGATGAGTGATTATTTTGATTCGATTTATAATGATTTTGATAAGGAAAAAATTGCCAGAAAGATTTATAATGAATTTTTGCGTAGTATTTTACTTAAAGTGACTAAATTGATTAAAATTAATGATCGGTTATTACGAAAGCTAGATGATATTAAGTATAGTTATGATTTAGAGGATGAGGATGTTGAGATTGTTTTTAAGATTCAGGAAGAGCTTGCTGATGAGCGGAGTGATTATGATGATATTATTGAGTCTCAACGGAGTAAGAAGACAAGTTATTCGCATTTAGGTAAGGAAATGGAACTTTTGAATGTTCGGGTTTCGAAAACGGAAGAAAAGTTAGATGTTGCTTTAAGAACGTTTGGTAGTTTGAAAGAAGATGAGCTACGGGCAAGAGAGCAATTGGATGAGATGAAGGATATTTTAAATAAGGCTAAGAGTGAGATGAAGTCTTATAAGTTGCCTATTATTCCTGATCATTATTTTGTGGAGCTTGCGGAAGCAACAGAGGCTATTGCCAATATGGTGGCTGAGCTTGAAAAGACTCCTATTTCGATTAAGGTTTTGAATACAAGAGTAGATACAGCTAGGGATTTGGTTTTAAAGGTTTATAATACGACTCGGGAAACGATTAAGACAGCCAAGATGGCTGAGACGGCTATTGTGTATGGTAATCGTTATCGGACCGTGAATCAGGAAGTGGATATAGGGCTTATGAAAGCGGAGAAGGCTTTTTATAAGGGAAATTTTAAAGGGTCTTTGGAATCGGCAATTCATGCGATTAATGTGATTGAGCCAGGTATTTATCAGAAGTTGATCGAGGAGTATCAAAATTAAAATTTTGGATTTACCTTTCGGCTTCTTTTTTATATAATGGGTATTAAGGAGTAGAGCATGCAGAAGATTATGATTGATTTGGATGAGACAATTTGTTCACCAACTTATTTAGAAGAAGTTAATAAATATATGAAAACGGATTATCAGTATACCGATATCGATACGTATTTTGTGGAGGATATTATTCCTCCTTTAGAGCGAGAAAAGTTTTTGGATTATTTTTATGAGCATGCTAATGTGTATGATCATGCTTATGTTTTTCCGGATGCGATTGAAGTTATACGTGATTTGTGTCAGGTGTATGATGTGTATATTGTCTCGGCTTTTGTGGATAAAAGAAGACCAAAAGAAAGTAGTATTATGGCCAAGTATAAGTATGAATGGATTTTAAAGCATTTGCCCTTTATTGATCCTAAAAAAATTATTTTGACGGGTAGTAAACAGATGATTATGTGTGATATTAAGATTGACGATAAAGTGAGTAATTTAAAAGGTTATGGGGAAACTAAGTTACTCTTAGATCATATGCATAACAGAAAGTATTCGTTCGAGGAGTTGGAGAGTCTTGGGATTAAACGAGTGCATGATTGGCGTCAGATTAGAGATATTTTGTTAGGGAGTGAAGAGGTATGATTTATTTAGATTATAGTGCAACGACACCAGTGAGTTACGATGTTTTAGAGTCTTATATTCGGGCGACAAAGGATTTTATGGGTAATCCTAATTCTTTACATAGTTTAGGAGTAAAATCCAAGGCGCTTATGAATAGTGCAATTAAACAGATTAGTGATATTTTTAGTGTTCTTGAAAGTGAGATTACGTTTACTAGTGGGGCGACAATGGCTAATAATTTAGCTTTAATTGGAACGTGCTTGGCTAACATGAAAAAGGGAAATCATTTGATTGTTTCTAAGCTTGAACATCCGTCTATTTATGAGATTTGTGCTTATTTAGAGAGCATTGGCTTTGAAGTGAGTTATGTTGACAATAATGAGGATGGGCTTATTGATTTTGATGATTTGAAGAAGTTAATTCGCCCAGATACGATTTTGGTGAGTGTTTGTGCTGTTAACAGTGAAACTGGAGTTAGACAACCTTTGAAAATGATCCGGCAGATTATTAAGAAGGAAAATAGTGAAACTTTACTTCATAGCGATATGACGCAAGCTTTGGGAAAAGTATCGGTGAATTTTCATGATGTGGATTTGGCCAGTGTGACGGCACATAAGATTTATGGCCCCAAAGGAATTGGCCTTTTGTATAAAAGTAGTCGTGTTTCTATGCGTCCTTTACTTTATGGCAGTGGTCACATTAATATGCTTAACCCAGGAACTCCACCGGTGCCATTAATTGTAGCTTTTGCTAAAGCGATTCGTTTAGCAACCAATGATATTGATAAAAGGGAGAATTTTATAAGAAGATTAAATGATAAAATTGTCAATGATTTAAAAAAATATCCAGGGGTTTTAATTAATCAATCCAAGATTTGTATTCCTCATATTTTGAATATTTCCTTAACGGATATTAAAGCTGAGACTTTCTTGCATGCTTTGGAAGAGTATGAGATTTATGTGAGTACCAATACGGCTTGTTCAAGTGGGGAAATTTCGACAGCGGTGATGGCTTTGTATGGTGATAAGAAAAGAGCTTCTAGTACACTACGTATTAGTTTGTCTTATTTGACGACAACGGATGAAATTAATAAGTTTTTGGCTTGTTTTAAGTTGGTTTATCAAAAGCTTAGTTTGTTAAAGAAAGAAGAATAGAAAAAAGCAGGAATAGACCTGCTTTTTATAATGTGTGGTGTTTTTTGGTTTCATCGTCTTTGTAGAAGTTTGTTTCTTTGCCTTGGGAAAGGACGATTTTTAAGACGTTTTTGTAGGTGATTAAGTCTTCTTTTTCCCAATCTTGATATTCATATTTTTTAGCTTGCAAAATTGCTGCGATCGTTGTTTCTTCAAGAATTGGGTGGTTAGTTTTTTTCATGATGAAATCATAAAGGTTATTTAAAAGAGCGTTTGCTTCATTGTCGTAACCATACATGTACGTCCGATTTTGAAAGACTAAAGAATAGGTGTTTTCTAAGGTTTCATACCATTCGGGTTCAAAATTCTTTAAAATATTGATGATGGGTTCTATTACTCCTAATAGGGTCTTGTTTGGATTTTGTTTTTGCAAGTGATTTAGTTTTTCAAAGAATTCTTCTTTGGTTTGACAATCGAGTAAGGCCATGGCATCCATGTACCATGTTTCTTTAGAAAGAGAATTTTCATGATCAGTGAAAGCTAGAAAAGCGTAGTTAAAATCGCGATGATTTTCAAAGGTTGGATCAGAATAGTAAAAGCCATCTAGTTGATATTTGGCATCTTTTAGATAGACGTAGCAACGCGCATGATAGGTTTTCTTTAATTGCGGGGTGACGAGTTTGTATTTGGTCGTAAGATCTTGGAATTTATTAAAAAGACTTTGGAAGCGTACAAGGAATTTGTGGGTAAAAGAAGGAAGTTTTTTAAGGACAGTATTTAAAAGTTCATTGTTATTCCAACTTTGATAGTTTCCTACCGCACAACTAGTATATTCGCAAGGGATACCTATAAGTTCACAGAGGTTGGTTAAAAGATTAGCGTAGCCAGCACAAACCATGAATTCATTGTCTAAAATGCGGTAAATCGAGCGAGCGTCATATACATCTAATAGATTTTCTTTATAGGCTTTGTAGTTTTTGACTAAGTCATAGAGGAAAATGTATTTTTCAAAGGGACTTAATGGACTATTTTTTAGTGGAATAAGTAGTTCTTGGAGTTTAGCTGTTGTTTTAAAAAATTCTTCTTCGGTTGGTTTGTAGTTTAAATTGGCTTTGTCTAGGAAAGACTCTTGAATGGTTAAATGGAGAGTTTCTTGATAGTTTTTTAAGAAGAGATAGTCTTCTTTAGGAGAAGAAGCTTTTATGGTTATTGTTCCTTGATAATTTATTTTGATCAGGTAATCTAAAATGGCTTTTAAGTTTGCCTCATGATAATAACTTATTATAATGTCTGTTGTGTTTTGTAAATAAGAAAATTCTTCTTCTAAAATGGGGTTTGAAAGTAGGGCTGTGCCTGTGTCATAAGGGTATCCTGGGTCATGGAAGGTTTGACTTAAAAAGAAATCCTTGTTTAATCTCGGAAAAAGATGAGGTGGAAATTGTTTTACATAAATGCTTTTTGAAGTGGCTTTTAATTGGTCTAGCTTTTCACTGGTTAAGAAGGAAGTTTCAAAAAGCTCATAATAGATGGTCGATATGTGAGGATTATTTAAGATTTTTTCCCAGGAGTCACTAAAAAAAGCATTGTTTTCAATATAAATCGTTTGACTTGTCGTATTTTGATAGCAAAGAGTCACGATATTGTAAAACGTTTTGGGTTCATTTAAGAAAAGATAGGTCGGAATGTATATTGTTTTTGTTTGCTTGTTGTAGTATATGTCGTGTATTTTAGGAGTAGAATCCTGTATATTTATTTGTGAAATGGTTTTATCGTAGGGAGTTTGTTTGTAATACAATTCTATTTTGGCGATTTCTTTTGCTGAGAATGGTTCTAATTCTTGATAAGTAAATTTTTGATAATCTTGTTTCATATTTTCATATCCTCTCTTTTTTAATTTTATCATGGTTTTTATGGAAGGAAAATCTCGGTTTACTTTGTTTTTACACGTAATTGTGATACAATAAAAAAGATCTTTTTAAAACGAGGTGAGTCATTTGAAAAAATTGTTTATGTTAAAGTATGCTGAGTTAAATACGAAAAAGGATAATATCCAATTGTTTTTGAAACAGCTTAAAGCGAATTTAGAGCAAGCTTTAGGAAAGTATGATGTGCAAATTCATTATGATAAAGGGCGAATGTTTGTTGAAGCTTATGAGGATTATGACGTTATTTTAGATGTTTTAACACATACGTTTGGTATTCATGAAGTTGTTTTAGGCTATGAGTTACCTTCCAATGATCTTAAAGGGATTGAAGAGGAATTAAAAAATGTTATTCAAAAGAAAAGTTTTCAAACGTTTAAAATAGAAACAAAGCGCAGTTTTAAAGATTATCCTATGACGAGTATGGAAATTAGTAAATATTTAGGTGGAGTTGTTTTAAAAAATAAGGAAAATGTGCATGTTGATGTGCATCATCCTGAGATTACGTTTCATATTGAAATCAGGTATGATCATGCGTATCTTTATTCTGAGAGTTACCCTGGTATTGGGGGATATCCAGTTGGAACGCTTGGTAAAGGTTTGCTTATGTTATCGGGAGGAATTGATAGTCCTGTAGCCGGATATTTGGCAATGAAAAGGGGCGTTAAAATTGAGGCTATTTATTTTGAAAGCCCTCCTCATACGAGTGTTGAAGCTAAAGAAAAGGTACTTCGTTTGGCAGAAATATTGAGCCGTTATGGGGGAAAGATAAAGGTTCATGTTATTCCGTTTACGGCCATTCAAGAAGAGATTTATAAAAAGGTACCTCATGAATATTTAGTTACGATTATGCGCCGAATGATGTATCGTATTGCAGCTAAAGTGGCTTATCAGAACCGTTGTAAGATTTTGATTAATGGTGAGTCAATTGGTCAAGTTGCCAGTCAAACTTTGACAAGCATGAGTGTGATTAATGAAGTTGTGCGTATGCCTGTGATTCGGCCGGTTGCTTGTTTTGATAAATTAGAGATCATTGATGTGGCCAAAAAAATTGGAACCTATGAGACGAGTATTTTACCTTATGAAGATTGCTGTACTATTTTTGTGCCTCGCCATCCGGTGATTAATCCGGATTTACAAAAATGTATCGAATATGAACAATTATTTGATTATGAAACACTTATTTGGGAAGCTAT
>CALVUT010000011.1 GCA_944363675.1 uncultured Bacilli bacterium
TTAAACTTACAACTGGTTACCTAGATCACAATGAAAGTGTGACCTATAACTTAAGGTTATGGATTGATGAAAATGTTACTTTAGAAAGTGAAGGTATATTAAATACGACTTTTGCTAGTAAGATTACAGTTACAGCAAGTTACATAGATCATATGCCAAGTGCTTATGAATTATGTATAGAAGAGTATGGAGAAGGAACATTTCTTTGCAATGCGATTGCTGATTTAGATGAAGAGAAGTGTCCGACGGTAGATGAAAATGGTAAGATTAATGTTAGTGCGGAAAATCAAGATGGTTATGTTTGTAGTGCTCCAGATGATTATGGGGTGAGTTATTATTACCGAGGAAATGTTACTAATAATTACGTCAAATTTGGCCAAAATGAATCGGGACAAGATATGTACTGGCGAATTATAAGAATCAATGGCGATGGTAGTATACGGATGATTTATGATGGAACAAGTGCACATGCCAATGGTGAAGCAAATGATGATCGTAATATTGGAACAAGTATTTTTAATGATTACCTAGCCGTCAACAAAGATTTTATAAACACTGTAAGTTATACTTATAATAATCATCAAAATGATAGTGACGTTAAGGCCTATGTTGATGCTTGGTATGAGAAAGTTTTTTTAGGAAGCAAATATGAGACTTATATAAGTGATGAAATTTTTTGTAACAGTCGTTTGGATGAAGATCAAGATGGGTATTTTGATGTGGTAAATAGCTTGTATTGTAAAAATGAAGAAGATCGTTATACGGTAGATGAGTCAAAAGGAAATGGTGGTTTAAAGTATCCAATTGGATTAGTTACGGTTATTGAAGGAAAGCTGGCTGGTGGTGTGGGTATCAGTGGTGTTACAGGTCATTATTTAGACGATGGAAGCAAATATTGGACGATGACGCCAAATGGTTATTTGATAGGTATTGATATTGTTGTTCATGTGATATATCAAGGTATGGCTGGTAGTATATATGCAGATGTTACAAGTACATCTGGTGTAAAACCTGTCATCAATTTAAAACCAAATAGTTTAAAATTGGGTGATGGAACAGCTAGTAATCCATATCAGGTAGAATAAAACAGGATTTTAGTACAAAAATCATAAATTTTGCATACATTACACTAGAGGTGAGTGTAATGGCAAGTTACAAAGAAATCGTAACGAAGGCAGTTATTGGAAAAGCCAAAAAAACAAATAGCATGCATTTTTCTTTTACTCCAGATGAAAATGTAAATACCGTTTTAGGGTGTTGGGTAATCAATCATACCTTTTCAGGTAGCAATCAAAATGGTAAAGTAGGAGTGACGGGGTCTTTTGATGTCAACGTTTGGTACTCTTATGATGGTGATACCAAGACAAAAGTAAATACCAAAAAATTTGGCTATAATGAACTATTAGCTGTTCCGTTAAGAGATTCTGCAACGCTAACCAATAATTCAGAAATTATCGTCAGAAGTTTAAAACAACCATCTGTAACAAATGTTTCTGTAACTGATGGGAATATTGTTCTAGATATTGAAAAAGAATTAGGTGTAGAAATTGTTGGCGATACTAAAATAAAAGTTCCAATTGAAGATGTGGATGATGATTACGAAGAAATCGTTGATGAAGAAGATGTTAGCGGAATCGATGAAGTAAATGAAAATTATCTAGGTTAAGAGTCATAATTAATACATCATAGTTTTTCTATGGTGTTTTTTCTGTTTTGCTAAGAAAATAAAGATTTTTTAAAAATAAATTTTAGTAAGACGGTCTTTTTGGATGTAAAAAAAATCAAAGAAAATGTTCCAATTAGAAGCAAAACACTCAATGTCTTATGCAAAAGCAATTAAATTCTTATAGTATTACTTTTTACACTAGTAAATTGTAGCTGCTTGACAAAGGAGTAAATATTCATGTATGATTTATTAGAGAAAGTTATGTGAATTTTAATGGCTAAACGGCCTTAATATATAATTTGTTTTTTTAAAAAGGATGTAATAGAAAAAGGGATAGTATGAAACTAGAAAAGTTTAAAGAAAAAAATAATAGGAAAATTGGCATTATCATTTTTACAATTTGTTGCATAGTATTAATTGCCGGAGTTTACTTCTATAGTAGTTTTGCAATTTATGAACAAAATCAAAATTTTAATGTCATTAATGGTACAGTAGAAAATCCCGGAGACTTATATTTTGCTTTTTATGTGGATGATGTAATTAGTAAAGATATGCCATCCAAAGATAGTGGCTACACATTAGATACATCAAAATCTTTTTGTACCAATGGAGCTAGCCCTACATTAAACGAAGAGACATGGAGTATCAAAGTAACTAATTTGACAGCAACACATACGAAATGTACTTTATACTTTAAAGTGAATATAACCAATCAAATTATTGCTCAATTAGATACCAGTGGAGCTTGTCCCACCGTAAATGAAGATGGCACAATTAATGTTAGTGCAGAAAGAACAAATGGCTATGTATGTAGTGCTCCGGACGATTATGGCACAAGTTATTACTATCGTGGAAATGTAACGAACAACTACGTAAAGTTTGGTAAAAACGAATCTGGACAAGATATGTATTGGCGCATTATTCGCATCAATGGCGATGGTTCAATCCGTATGATCTATGATGGAACAAGTGCCCATCAAAATGGTGAAGAAAATGATGATCGTAATATTGGAACGAGCACCTTTAATAGTGGTGAGTGTTTGGGCTATATCGGTGATCAATGTTTTGGTTCAGTATCATATACGTATAATAATCATCAAAATGATAGCATAATTAAAAGTTATGCGGACGATTGGTATGAGCGCGTTTTTCTGGGAAGCCCATATGAATCTTATTTAAGCGATGAAATCTTTTGCGTTAGTCGAGTGATAGATGATAATAATTTTGGCATTTATAAGTTAGTGGATAGTTTACGGTGTACGAATGAGGAGGACCGTTATACAGTAGATGTAGAAAATGGCAACGGTGGTTTAACTTATCCAATAGGATTGGTTAATGTTATCGAAGGAAGGTTGGCTGGTGGGGCAGACTTCTACGAAGTATCTGGACATTACTTAGATGCGGGAATTTATTGGACCATGACACCTAATTCTTATGATATGAGTTATGGATTATTAGTATATACAATCCGAAAAGGTATGGCTGGTGCAGGCCCTTCAAACCTAGAAATTACAAACTCGTATGGAGTAAAACCAGTCATCAATTTAAAGACCAATAGTTTGAATTCAGGAAATGGAACTGCAGAAAATCCATACACGGTATAATGTCAACCAAAAAAGGTTGACATCTTTTCTTTCGTTTGATAGAATGTAGTAGTCAAAGGAGGGAAAACAATGGCAGTTAAATTAAGATTAAAGAGAATGGGTTCTAAAGCAAAACCTTTTTATCGTATTGTCGCAGCCGATTCTAGAAGTCCAAGAGACGGACGTTTCTTAGAAGTTATTGGAACATACAATCCAATTAAAGGCAGTGAAGTAGTTACGGTAAATGAAGAAAAAGCTTTATACTGGTTAAGTAACGGAGCTCAACCTACAGATACAGTTCGCAGTATTTTAAGTAAACAAGGTATTATGGCTAAGTTTGCTGACTCAAAAAAAGCAGGTAAATAATGATGAATATTGTGGAATACACGGAATTCCTAGTCAAAAGTATTGCTAAGGATGCCGATTTAGTAAAAGTAAGTAGCTATGAAACGGATGATGCGCTTACGATAGATATTATGGTTCCTGAATCTGCTATGGGCAGTGTCATGGGCAAAAATGGTCGTAATATTAAAGCGATAAGGACATTAGTTTATGCTTATGGTTACTTACATAAAAGCCAAAAATTACAAATTAATATAGATACATTTTAAAGCACATAAAACTATGTTGCTTTTTTTCTTTTTGTGATATAATGCGTTTAGGAGTGTATATTGAGGTATGAAAAAAAGCATTATTTTTATTTTAATTGGTTTTCTTTTTCTTGGAGGAATATTAGTTTTTCTTTTTTGGAAGTCTTTCGAACCTCCAGTAGAAAATACTTTTACAGAATTATCCGTAACCGATGAAGCTGTGCAAGAACTTTATGCAAAAGCCAATCCCAGTGAAGACTATGATACGATGCAAGATGTTTACACGAAAGGAACTTTTTCCAATCAATTCATATTAGGAGCAGCCATCGTATCTATTTTAAAAAACAATCCGCAAAATACAGTAAACGAAAATGACGTAAACGTTGCCATAAAGCAAATTTTTGGTACGATTACTTATGCTCATGAATCAGGATATATTGTTAGTGATGAAGTATGTGGATTTCAATACGATAAAAACGCCCATCTTTACACGATTTTAAATGGGTGTCAAAAAAATGAAACCACCAAACTATTAAGAAAAATTACCTCGGCACGTAAAAGCGATACTGAATATATGATTGAAGAAAAATTAATTGTTACAGAAACAACCTACAATGAATTAAATCAAACCATTACCATCAATATATATGATGATATCGATAAATCTCATCAAATTGATACGTTAACCTATATAGAAGGTGAAGAAACTAAAGCAGTAGATATTGAAGATTACATCGATGAAGCAAGTACATACGAATACCATTTTGTTTTTGATGGTGAAACATTTATTTATAAAACTATAAAAAAAGTTTCATAAAAAGTGGGGAATAAACTCACTTTCTTTTTTTTGTTTATGTTATAATGGAGTAGAAAGTATTGGTGAAGTTATGAAAAAGATTATATTAGTAGATGGAAACAATTTACTCTTTCGTAGTTACTATGCAACTGCATATCAAGGATCTTTATTAAAAAACTCTAAAGGATTTCCGACAAATGCGTTATACGGTTTTGTTGGAATGATGAATAAAATTATTCATGAAGAACAACCAGAATATATTGCCGTAGCTTTTGACGTTGGTAAAAACTTTCGCAAAGAAAAATATTCCTTTTATAAAGAAGGCCGCAAGAAAACACCAGATGAACTTCATATGCAAGAGCCATACGCCAGGAAAATCCTAAAAGCTATGGGCGTACCTTACTTTGAACTTGCTCCTTATGAGGCCGATGATATTATTGGCACATTTGCCAAAATGGTAGAAGAAGATCCAGATTTCGTTGGTACCATTATCAGTTCTGATCGTGATTTGCTCCAATTAGTAAGTCCCCAACTCGATATGAAATTACTAAAGCAAAAAGATTATATCCGATACGATGTTGCCTCATTTCAAAAAGATTATGGCATCGATCCAATTAAAATTATTGATTTAAAAGCTTTAGCTGGAGATGCCAGTGACAACATTCCTGGCGTAAAAGGAATAGGAGAAAAAACGGCTTTATCATTATTACAACAATATGGCTCTATAGAAGGAATTTACGAAAATATTGAGGAGATTAAAGGAAAAACAAAAGAAAAGTTAGTGAACGATAGAGAAAATGCTTTTATGAGTAAGGAAATTGCCACAATTTATAAAGACGTTCCCTTAGAAGTGGAGGACTTAGAAGATATCAAATATGCCCCTAAAGAAGATGCAGAATTATATGCAATCTATGAAGATTTAGAATTTTATTCTTTCTTAAAAAATCTTAGAAAAGAAGAAAAAGAAGAACCTTTTACTTTTAAAGAGTTAGAAGATATTTCTTCATTACCAAGCAAAGAGGAATATGCCTTTTATATCGAATTAGATGGCTCAAATTATCATCAATCAAATATCGTTGGTATGGCTCTTTCTACGAAGACAGAAAATTTCTTTGTAAAAACGGATTTGATCCCGGATGTCATGAACTTTTTACAAGATAAAGTAAACTATACCTATGACTATAAAAAAGCAATAGTCTCTTTGCATCGCCAGCAAATTTCATGCCCCAAAGTAAACACAGACCTTATGATTTGCTATGCGCTTTTGCAAGACAGCAGTAAAGACGACTTAGCTTTCTACATGGTTCCAAGTGGCTATCAAGTAGAATTTCTAGAAACCCTTTGGAAAAAAGGCTTAACGTTAACCGAAGACATCAAAAAATATATAGCTATGAAAGCCCGTTTCATCTTTGACAGTCGTGATCGTGCAATCTTAGATTTAAAAAGAGATGACATGTATGATTTATTCAAAAATATCGAAATGCCTTTATCTCCTGTTTTAGCTGATATGGAAATTACCGGAATTAAAGTGGATCGTCATGTTTTAGATAGCATGAAAGTAGAAATGAAAAAGAAAATTGATGATTTAACCAAAGAAATCTATGAGTTAGCTGGAGAAGAGTTCAATATTTCTAGTCCTAAACAACTAGGGGAAGTTCTCTTTATTAGATTGGGATTACCTGGGGGAAAGAAAACGGAAAAAGGCTATAAAACAGACGTAAAAGTTTTACATAAACTCTTAGGTATGCATCCAATTATTGCTAAAGTATTGGAATATCGCAACGTGACCAAATTGTATTCAACTTATTTAGAAGGAATGGAAGCTTATATATTAGATGATGGCAAAATTCACACAATTTTCAAACAAAACTTTGCTCGAACAGGACGTCTTTCTTCAACAGAACCAAATCTCCAAAACATTCCGGTTCGTGATGAAGAAGGAAAGAAAATTAGAAAAGCTTTCTTGCCTTGTAACGACTGTTTTCTAAGTGCCGATTACAGTCAAATTGAACTACGCATACTCGCTCATATCTCGGGTTCCAAAGAGCTTCAAGACGCCTTTATTCATGATGCCGATATTCATACCAAAGTAGCAAGTGATATTTATAACGTCAAAGAAAGTGAAGTAACAAAGAAAATGCGTAGCACAGCTAAAGCCGTTATTTTTGGTATTGTCTATGGCATCAGTGGCTATGGCTTAGGAGAAAACTTAGAGATCAGTCAAAAAGAAGCCAAAGAATTCATTGAAAAGTACTATGAACTTTATCCTGGAGTAAAAAAATACATGGATGAAATAGTCAAAGAAGCCATTTTAAATGGAGCTGTTAGAACACTATTTAAACGAAGAAGAACCATCCCAGAACTAAATAGTCCTCAATATATGGTTAGACAAATGGGAGAGCGTATTGCCCTAAATACTCCTATTCAAGGAACCAGCGCGGACATTATAAAAAAAGCAATGGTGGAAATCTATCAAAAATTTAAAGAAGAAAATATTCGCACAAAAATGGTTTTACAAGTGCATGACGAACTTATTTTTGATGTTGTAAAAGAAGAAAAAGAAAAAGTTGAAAGTATCGTAAAAGATATTATGACGCATACAATTACTTTAGATGTTCCCTTAAAAGTAAGCGCAGATTATGGAGAGAATTGGTATGATACGAAATAAACCGGTTATAGGCATATTGCCTACATATAATTTAACTAATGAAGAGAATGACCCATATCAAGATCGGGCAAGCTTTGTTTTAATGTACGAAAAAAAGATCTTAGAATGTGGGGGCATTCCCATCGG
>CALVUT010000012.1 GCA_944363675.1 uncultured Bacilli bacterium
GCTGGCACTAAAATTTTGGCTACAAAAAACATAAGACCAATGAACTTAAACGTACGAGCTACCTTGCCATCATTACAAAACTTTGCCAAAGAAATATTACAATCTTCTCCTGTACATAAATCATTCGAGTGAAATCCTTGATTATCTTGTTCATCCGGTTCAGTATCATGGCCGTCCCAATTATCTACAGTTCCATTTTCAGAAGGATCAGGAGCTTCATCTACCAAAATATATTTGATTTGATCCGAATATGGATTACGGAACCATAAAGGAGTTGTATTACAACTATTATTTTCATCCCATAACACATCATACAAAGACGAATCAACTGAAAAAATAGCATTTCCAACAGTAATATCCATATTATAAAGCGTATCACCACTACTTGTGCCATTAGGACTAGTAACACTCCAAATCTTTTCCCCATTAGCATTCAACCCAAAAGAAAAATAAAAATCTCCTCTTGTTCGTGTCGACATCTTTCGATTTGTACAAAAACTCTGCGACAAATCTTCCTTTTCGGGAGTATCGGAAACATTATCCAAATCTCCTCTTAACAAATAACCATTTTCACCCGTCGTTGCACAATAAACCTGATCCTGAATATGAAATCCTGTTCCATAATCAACACATAAACTAAGCGTTGGACAAGTTCCCAAAATACCATTATTATAAACGCTATCATAAAAAGTACGCACATTGAAATTATAAACTAAAGGTACAGACATTGAAGGAGGAGTATACCCATGTTCAGGAGAATACACTAAAGTTCCATCATAACGTAAACTTACTGAAAAATCCAAATCTAAGCCACTCTCTTTGGGCGTTTGATAATGACATACTGCAATAACATCCACAAAACTATTGTCCTCATAAAGCATAATGCCAGAAATGCCTTCAAAATCGGCATTTCGATTACCAACATAAACATTATAACCAAAAAGCTTATTATTAACTACAACTAATGAAGGACAACTTCCTGTAGATTCATAGTCATCTTCAACTAAATCCCAATGCTGAGCATCCTCATTATTGCCTTTTCCACCATTGCCACTTTCAACCTTATCTGCATACTGTTTAATATAAGATTCCACATTGCCATCATCATAAATATCAATATAAACTTCATAAATTTTATTCTCATTATCCATCCCCGAATAACGACAAGTCTTCTCAATCTCAGCAGCTGAAACTACAGAGATTTGTCCCCCCAAAAATATTAAAAAAAAGACAAATAAACTTATTTTTTTCATAGGTATCACTTATTTTCTCTAAAAATATTATACAAGAAAAGACACAAAAAAACTAGTGCAATTACACACTAATTTTATTTTTTCTACCATGCACTTTCAGCATAAGAAGCACATTCACCATCGCCTGGATCAGTAATACATTTTCGACATACTTGCCAGTCATCTTGCGCACCAGACTCAGAGAAATTCGAAATAATTCCTAATACAACATTTACAATTGTTGGAATAAAGAAGATTAAAACAGCAGATATAGCTCTCATTGCCAAAGACTTTGTTGCTTTTTTAATTTCATCATCCTTAGCAGCTACAACAGCTTTACCTAAATCTAACATACCCCAAATAATTAATAAAATCGGAATAACAATCTTAACAACTAATAATAAATAACCTACTACCTGCCAAATATTAGCTGTATTCACGCAAAAACCATCAAACTCAGTTCCTACAGACATAACTATACCTCATTTCTTTTCATAAGAATATTTTATAAAGATTTCCCGTCAAAGTCAAGTAAAATAACTTCTTAACACTAGATTTCTGCAATTTGCATTAAATTTGTAGTCCGATTGACATCATTATTAGGATAACCACCTGTAATAACAACAACATCATTTTTCTCTAAAGGCATAAATTCTTTAGCCTTTTCAATACTTTCTTCAATAACCTCATCTGTTGAATTCATCAAAGGCATAACTACAGGATAAATACCATAATTTAAAATCAAACGACGACCATCTTTTTCATCTGGAGTTAAAGCAAGAATAGGCGCAACTGGTCTAAAATTACTAATGAGACGAGCAGTTCTACCATGAACAGTAGCAGTTGTAATCACTTTAGCATTCAAACGATTTGCAGTATCAACAACAGCTGTTGCCACAGCATCACGAATATTCTTAACCAAACGCATCTCTTCAACATAATTATATTCGGCATACTTTTCTGTAGCTTCACAAATACGTGCCATTGCAGCAACCGTTTCCACAGGATGCTTACCAACAGTAGTCTCTCCAGAAAGCATTACAGCATCAGTACCATCCAAAACAGCATTCGCAATATCGCTTGTTTCAGCTCTTTTTGGACGAGCATTTTCCATCATTGTTTCAAGCATTTCAGTAGCCACAATACAAATTTTATTTTTACGACGACAAGCCTTAATCATCTTCTTTTGCTCAATTGGTACAATCTCACTAGGAATTTCTGTACCTAAATCACCTCTTGCCACCATAACACCATCAGAAACATCTAAAATACTTTCCAAATTTTGAATACCTAAAGCACTCTCAATCTTACAAATAATTTGAAAATCTTCACGTCCATGCTCTTTAAGTAAAGCTTTTGCCTCTAAAACATCTTCTGGAGTATTAACAAAAGATAAAGCAACAAACTCTCCACCATGTTCACAAGCATATATTAAATCTTCCCGGTCTGCTTCACCAATAAATGGAATATCAAGTTTAACTCCTGGAACACTCATGCTCTTGCGATTTCCTAAAGTTCCACCGGAAACGACCTTACAAGTCACGCCATCACTTTCCTTAGAAATAACCTCTAATTTCATCTTGGCATTTTCAAGCAAAATAACGTCGCCAACCTTTAAAGAATCAATAGCTTCAGGATGATTGACAGAAAATCTTTCCTTCGTTCCTAAAACACTTTCTTTTACAAGACGAACCAATTCGCCTTCAACAAGTTCAATGGCATCATTTTCCATAACTCCACAACGAAATTCTGGTCCCTTAGTATCCCATAAAATAGCCACATTCATACCTGTTCTTTTACGTACTTCACGAACCGAATCTTGTGCCTTTTGTCTTTCTTCTATTGTTGCATGTGAAAAATTAATACGTGCAACATTCATACCAGCAAGAACCATTTGTTCCATAACATCGACATCATTACTCTTTGGTCCTATACTACATACAATTTTTGTCTTTTTCATATAATACAACTCCTTTAGAACATTGAAAATTGTACTATAAACACGCATAAAAATCAAGAGTTAAAGCAAAATAAAAATGTGATGCCTATGAAAAAAGAAAAATTATTGAATCTTATTAAAAGCAGTCCAACAGCTTTTAACTGTGTTGACTATCTAAAAAACATCTTAAAAGAAAATAAATTCCAAGAAGTCGTCGAGCAAGAAAATTGGGAACTAAAAAACACTTGCTACTTTACTACCCGCAACGATGCTAGTCTAATTGCTTTCAAAATTCCACCCCATCCAGATCACTTTCAAATTATCACAACACATTGTGATACACCATCCCTAGAGCTAAAACCAGCAGGCGAAAACGTTAAAGAAGGTTATTTAAAATATAACATTATGCCTTATGGAGGTCTTTTAAACTATGGCTGGTTAGACCATCCTCTTTCCCTAGCAGGACGAGTATTTATCAAAAAGAAAAATACCATTCAAAGCCGAATTATTGACTTTGAAAAAACCGTAGCCGTTGTTCCAAGTGTAGCCATACATCAAAATGATAAAGCAAATTCCAATTTAGACTTGAACATGCAGACAGACTTACAACCCATTTTAAATACAAGTGAACAAAAAGAAGACTTTTCCAAACTTTTAAAAGATTTTCTGAAACTGAAAAAAGAAGAAACCCTTTGCGATTATGACCTTTTTTTCTATAACAATACGTCACCTCAAACCTTTGGTCAAAAAGAAGATCTCCTACTTTCCCCACGTATCGATAACTTAACTAGTGTTTCAGCAGCCTTTGAAAGTTTTCTTGAAAGTGATCCCAAAAGTATATTAATTTTTTGTACATTCAATAACGAAGAAATCGGCAGTTTAACAATAGAAGGCGCAGACGGATCATTTCTTTTAGATACCTTAAAAAGAATTACAACAAGTCTAAACATTCCTCTTGCTCCAACCCTAGCTAAAAGTTTCATTATTAGTTCAGACAACACTCACGCTCCCCATCCAAACCATCCCGAATACATGGACGCCACAGCAAACGCCTACCTAGGAAAAGGCTTTGCCATCGTCAAAGAATCCTCTTCTACAACAAATGGCTACTTCTCATCCCTTTTAAAAGAACTATGCCATCAACATAAAATTTCCTACCAAGATTCAACTGCTAAAAATGATTTAGCTGGAGGATCCACCTTAAGTGGAATAAGCCTTCGTCATGTCAGTGTCACCTCAATTGACGTTGGAATTCCCGAACTGGCTATGCATTCTTCTTTAGAAGTCTGTTCATTAAAAGACTACGAAACCCTCTATCAAATGATGAAAGTTTTCTATCAAACCAACATTACAATCACCAAAAAAGGTACTACTTTTTCTTAGTACCTTTTTTTGTTTTCTTTTCTGGAGTACTCTTCTTTTCTTCCTTAGCTTCCAAATCAATAATCTTTTGCTCGTTTTCCACCTTTTCTTCTTTAATCTGCGGATCATCCAAAACAACCTTAGTATTGGCCACAAAATCATGAAGTCCTCGTCCATCAGCCCGAACTACAATCATAAACAAAATAATATACAAAATAATTGAACCGACCAAATTCACATTCTCATAAACCATATAATAATGATCCACATCCATAAAATGGACAATACACTGCAAAGCAACTGAAATAATCATATTACTAAGCACAACTGTTCTTAAAATAAAATTAACAAGAGTTAAAGGCCTTTCGTCATTACTTACAACGCGAATCTGAAATAACTTCTTACCAATAGTTTGACCTTTACAGAAAAACTGTAAAACTCCAAAATAAAGTAAAGTACAAACCAAATCAATAATAACATAATATGTATTATACCGGTAAATTTCATACGCAATTGGCTCAAAAGCTTGGTTATACTCATCTAAACTAATCTCACTACTACTATATTGTTCCTGTAAATTGACAAGTTCATTATACTTTTCCGAATAAGCATCACGACTTGGATTTAAAAACGGAACATAAGAAAGTAAAGAGACAAACAACGAAACAATAAGAATATCCAGAACATAAGCCCCTATTCTTTTAAAAAATGTATGATTCATTCATTTCCTCCTCGATACATCAAAAATTATAACATGACTCCTACATTATTTCAAACCCTACTTTTCATTCAAAAGAAAATGTATCCATACCTCGATACATTTCCAATTATTTAATCTCAATGGCATCAATACTACTTCCATAGATACCCGCGTAACCTTGACTCGTATTATCGACTTTATTTACCCAAGGAAGCCAAGAGCCATTTTTAAGATGCACGCGATACGTTACCGATTCAATTTGAACACCATCAATATCATTGCCCAAATTTCCCGCATAATCATTACGATTTTCTACCCAAGGAAGCCAATAACCCTTAACCTTATCATGAACACGCATACGATACTTGTCCAAATAAATTCCCCCAATAGCATTTCCAAAATTTCCTGCATAGTCACTAGACCCCATAAACACATTAGGAAGCCAATATTTCTTTACATTATCGTATGCTTGATAAGAAACTAACGCGGCTTCTTCAGCTTTGGGTAAATCACTATCAATATAAGGTGTAGGATCAATTCTTGTATCATATTGATTTCGAACTTCAAAATGCAAATGAACGCCATATGCATTTCCCGTTTGTCCCATATATCCAATCTGCTGTCCTTTAGTCACTTTATCTCCTTTTGCCACATAAACTGTATTAAGATGAGCATATAAAGTATAGTACCCATCATCATGCCGTAGTTTGACAAAATTTCCGTAACTAGCATTTCCCGTACTACCAGGACTATTTGTCATACCGGTTTGAACAAGGACAACTTCTCCATCACTATGCGCAATAACGGCATCTGCTTGATACCATTTTTTCACCACATCAACACCCTGATGAACTAATGCACGATAATCATTCGTAATTTGATTTTCACCATCATATAAAATTCGACTCATAAATAACTCCTTTCACGGATAATTTATGAGTTTTTTTTCTTTTTGACCGGATTTATATCACAAATTTAAAAATTTCGCATAAAAAAAGACTTACTTACCGTCATCGTGTGAAATGACTTTAATAAGTCCTTTTTCCAATTCTTCTAATGCCCGACCAATAGTTCTTTTATTCTTATAATCTTTCTCTGCCATTTGATAATGATTATTCTCAAGCATTTGTTTACTACGTATGGAAGCAACATGAACTAATTTATATTTTGAATCAACTATTGTCAGCAATTTATCAATAGATGGATATAACATAAAATCACGTCCTTACCTTATTATCATACTAAATATTCCTTAAAACATACAAGAAAAGGATTTAACTCTTTACACTTCATTTACAATTTTTCGCAAGGCATTTAAAATTTCTACCATTGCCCACGTATCTTGCGCACAATAAATACGTAAAGCTTCCTGCTTTTCTTTTCGTTCTTCTGTACTCATCTTATCATAGTTTGCATAACAAACTATTGCATCCGTCCCATTTTGTACAACTAAATCCTTATAAGAAAGCTTACTAAAAACAGGTAAAGTTTTTTTTATCGAAAAAGACCCACTCAAATTTTCATCATAAAAATTAAAGGTTTCTAAATCCTCACCATGAAAGCCTAACTTTTCATACAACTCCTTATTATTATTTAATAGCCATAACAAATCAAATCCACGATTATAAATCTTCATTAAAGATTCTTTATACTCCGGAAAAATCATCGCCAGCTCTTTTATTCTTCCCTTTTCAAAAGCTACATTTTGGGCTAATAAAGTTCCCTGATCCGGATCAATATGTTTTAATAATTCTCGGATTAAATCTTCCCTTTCGTCTTTCTTTGTTCGCGCTAAAAAAACAATATTATCTTTATACTGATCACAGACTCCAGGAGAAGACTCAATATGCAAACTAAATTCAAAAGGACTCTGAATATAAGGCCACTCTCCTTTAAACCTAGGTAAGGGACAAGGAAACGTTTCAAAATCTAAATGATAAATTGGATACTCCAAACAAGCCAAAGCCTTTTTAATTTTTTCTTTCTGAATAAATGGACGATGAGAAACAACACATTCCCTCTGAATCTTATGATTCTTCTTTGTAATCCAACGCTCCGGAATATCTAAAAGATGCAAATAGCCAGCATTAATAAGCTCTAACCCCTTTAATCTCTTTCCTTCATCCGTTACAAACCCAAAAGGATTATTCACATAACTTAAACTACTATTTTTAAGTGGAATACACTTCCCACATACACTCTGAAAATACTTGCAACAATTCTGAGCTTTATATCCACAAGAAACACCAAGCAAACAAGGCTTCGTATCCATATTGGCAATAGCTTTTAATATACCTTCATTTTCCTTCTCAATCAATGGCAAATATTCTAAAGTAACCTGATCAAGCTGAAACAAGGTAATCAACTCTTCACCATGATATTCATGATAAACGGGTTCATTATCTTCATAAGTCCCATCAAAAATATAATTTTGATTTAACACCGCCAAATAATAATGAAACTTGGACAATTTGTCTTCTTGATGCTTTAATTTATATTCAGACTCAATAAAAAATCTTTGTACAGCCAAATCATGAATATACTCCCCTACTTTATAACGATCAAAAAGCTTTTGCCTTTCTCGTTCATAACTCTCCAAAGGCATCTCACTTTCCAAAGGATATCCACTAATCTCGCCTTTTAAACGATACAAATTATTCTTTTTCTTAAAAATAGAATGCTTCTTTCCTTTACGATACCCACTAGCCAAATCGGTATACTTCTTAGAAGTGGTCGCTTTTACTTCGACAATATGAATGTCTCCAGCACTTTCATTATACACATCCACATAGCACAAATACCGAATGCCGCCCAAACAAAACTCATACTTCACTTGATCCTGAGTCTCTTGAGCATAAATTGTCGTCCCTCCAAACATCCGAGAAACAATTTTACCCGCTTCAAACTCTACCCGTTTATAATAAGGAAGCATAGCTTCAAGTTGACGATTTACGACTTCAGTTTTATCCACAACGTGATCATCCTCATCCACATCAATCATAGCCTGATAAAGCTCAGAAATCTCATTTTGATACTCCTCTTCCTTATATAATGCATAAGAAAGCTCTCCACTCAAAGCTTCCTTTTTAACTCCTTCCAAAGCAACATACCTCGGACACCGTGAATAATTTAAAAAACGCGTCTTCGAAATAGCCATTATTCCACAATCTCTGCCTTATACGAATCTCCAGACTTAGTCACTTTAATCTTAGCCTGACTATAATCCAAATTTTCAGTCTCCGTAAGAAGTCCATTATTTACTAACTCACTACCAAACAAATAAGTTTCTTCATCTTGAAATTTATCTTCATTCATTTTAGCATAAGTCTCGGCCGCTAAAATCAAAGTATTTGTCTGAATTTCTTTAATTTCATCTGTTTTATAAGCATCTTCTAAAGCATAACTTCCCCTTATAATTCCAATTGCAAACACAATAGCCAAAAGTGAAAACAAAATAATTAATTCTTTAATTGTATAACCATTTTTATTCATCATAATTCACTACCTACCTTCATTACCAAAATTATAACACATTTAAAAAAAATATTAAGTATTTTTCACTTAATATTTAATTTTCCTAATTCTTCCCTCTTCGGCATGAGGTTGAAACCCATAACTTCCATACATATCTAAAACTTCTAATTCTTCCCGAGGCAAAGAAGGAACTCTCTTCATTAACCCTAACAACTTCTTTCTTTTTAACAACTCTCCATTCAAAAGACGTTTACGAATAGCCCACATGTCTTTTCCTCGAAATTTGTCGGCAAACCCGCTAAAATATAAACTCCATTCCAAAGGATATTCATCAATAACCCCGAAAGGAACACGTTCTTCAATAAATAAATCATTACTTAAAATAGAATAATTAGGACTTTCATACAATAAATCATTAGCTAACCCTTGTCCAATCTTACGATATAACATACTTCTTAACACTTTATAACGAACAATCTGCTTATCTCCAGCTACAACATTATATTCTGGAAAATCATGTTGATATTCAACAACATTTAAAGGCTGAATCACCTTACCAACATAAATCCCATTTTGGCTCAAATATTTCATCTACATCACCTTTCATGAAAAGTATTCTAACACATTTTAAGCCAAAACTTAATACTTTTTTAATTTATCTATGTATTTATCAACCTACCGTATAAGGATTATCCATTGTACCAGCACCACTTTTTAAACTATTGGATTTTAAATTGATGACAGGTTTTACACCAGATGTACTTGTAACATCTAAAGACAGACCTTGAGAAACCACACCATAATTTATTGTATACACCACGAGACCACCACATCCCAGATCATAATAAGAGGGCGACATAGTCCAATAGACTCCAGCATCTAAATAATGACCTATAACACCACTGATACCAACACCACCAGCCAACCTTCCTTCAATAGCCGTAACCAAACCTATTGGATACTTTAAGCCACCGTTTCCTTTTGCCTCATCTACCGTATAACGATCTTCCTCATTAATGCAACTTAAGCTATCTAGCAATTCATAAGCACAAGGATTATATTCACCAATAACTCGACTCGTACAAAAAATCTCATCACTTAAATAGGATTCATATTCGCTTCCTAAGAAAACTTTCTCATACCAAGCATCAACATAGCTTTTAATTATACTATCATTTTGATGATTATTATAAGTGTAACTTACAGAATCAATCCATGGAAAATCACCATTAGTATCAATCAATTCATTAAAACTACTTGTACCGATATTGCGATCATCGCTTTCCTCGCCATTAACATGAGCACGTGTACCATCATAGATCATACGAATTGAACCATCGCCATTGATGCGGATAATGCGCCAATACATATCTTGTCCTGATTCATTTGTTCCGAATTTAACATAGTTGTTGGTAACATTTCCTCGATAGTAATAGCTTGTCCCATAGTCATCGGGTGCACTACAAACATAGCCGTCTTGATTTTCAGCAGTAACATTTATTGTCCCATCTTTATTTACCGTTGGACACTTCTCTTCATTTAAATCTGCAATAGCATTACAAAGAAATGTTCCTTCACCATACTGAACAATACATTGATCATAAGCAGTTGCTTCTTTAAAATATAAAGTGCAACGCACTCTGCCATTTACCTCATTATTTACAGTAACAACTGGACTCCAGGAATCAGTATCCCAAGAAATACTTCCGTTTGCACAACTAGATTTCTTTGTATCTAATATGTAGCCACTATCTCTAGATGGCACTTGATCAATCTTACTTCCATCTTCATTAAATAAGGCTAAAGTGGTATTTTCATCATATTCAATTAGATTATTTATTGGTCTTTTACTTATAACAAGTATACTCATCAAAATTACAAAAATACTTAAACTTAATACACCTTTTTTCTTCATATAAAAACACCATAGCTTTCCTATGATGATTATACCAGTATACCCCCCCCCCGTTGTCAACCGAGAATTCGTTTTTGACGGTTTTTTGTTAAATTAATTTATCAATCTATACTTTTTTAAAAAGACGTTTTTTAGGCTATTTTTAACTGTTTTTAGCTCTTTTTCAAGCA
>CALVUT010000013.1 GCA_944363675.1 uncultured Bacilli bacterium
AATGAGTTTGTTGCCATTTTAGGGCCAAGTGGCAGTGGTAAGACAACGCTTTTGAATATTATTGGCGGGCTTGATCGTTATGATGAAGGTAATTTAATTATTAATAACAAGGAAACCAAAAATTTCAAAGATAGTGAATGGGATGCTTATCGAAATAATTGCATTGGTTTTATTTTTCAAAGTTATAATTTAATTGGGCATATAGATGTTTTAGCTAATGTGGAAATGGGTATGACTTTGAGTGGTATTGGTAGTAAAGAAAGGCGCAAGAAGGCTTTAGAAGTATTGAAAAGAGTTGGGCTAGCTGAGCATGCTCATAAGCGTCCAAATCAACTTAGTGGTGGTCAAATGCAACGGGTAGCTATAGCTAGGGCTTTAGCTAATGACCCGGATATTATTTTGGCGGATGAGCCGACTGGAGCGTTAGATTCCAAGACAAGTGTTCAAATTATGGAATTGATTCGAGAAATTGCTAAAGATAAACTTGTTATTATGGTCACTCATAATCCAGAATTGGCTCATACTTATGCTTCACGGATTATTGAAATGAAGGATGGTGAGATTCTTAGTGATTCTAATCCTTTAAAAGAAAAAGAAGAGAATAGTGAGGATTATACTATTAAAAAAACTTCAATGGGCTTTTTAACTTCTTTGAAGTTGTCTTTAACTAATATTCGTACTAAGAAAGGAAGAACCTTATTAACAGCCTTTGCTTCTTCCATAGGAATCATTGGTATTGCCTTGATTTTGAGTTTGTCAAATGGATTTGATCAACAAATTTCTAAGTTTGAAGGAAATACACTTAGTGCTCTTCCTGTTGTTGTTCAAAGACAAGCGGTTGATCTGGAACAATTCATGCAATCTTTTGAGGATGATTTAGAAGAGTATCCTAGTACTTCTTATGTAATTCCATTGGATGAAGAAGCCAATTCTAGTGTTCATCAAAATGTTTTGACGAAAGATTATATTCAATACATAGAGAATTTGTCTTCTTTAGATGCATCGGGCATTAATTATAGTTATGCAGTTGCTTTGAATTTATTGGCTAAAGGTAATAATGGGGTGGCTTTGTTAAATACAAATGAGTTGGATATTTCTAGTTTACCTCATTCTTTACATGATAGTGAAACTTCGCTTGTTCAAGAGCAAATGGATATTTTAGCTGGAGACATTCCTAAAGAGAAAGATGAACTTTTATTGGTAGTTGATTCTAAGAATCGTGTTTCTAAAGCATTGCTTGATGCTTTAGGGTTTGATACAAATTCATCCGTTGATTTCGATTCGATTTTGGGCAAAGAAATTAAATTGGCTTTTAATGATGATTATTATACATCTGTAGGAAATTATTTTGTTCCAACGAATGATTTGAATGGTTTGTATGATAATTCAAATAATTTGACTTTGAGGATTGTTGGAGTGGCTCGTTTAAAAGAAGATTATGCTAGTTATTTGGGATATCGAGGATTGTATTATACAAATGATCTTATTGATTATGTTGTTGCTCAAAACGAAAAATCTCAAGTTGTCCAAAAACAATTAGGTGTTAATTATAATGTTTTATCTGGTGAACAACTTAATGAAGAAAGTAAAAAAACAATTTTGGATTATCTTGGCTATCAGTCTTTGCCTTATGTTATCTATATTTATACAAATGATTTTGATGCTAAGGAGCGTATTACAGCCTATTTAGATGATTACAATAAAGATAAAGATGAGAAAGATCAAATTGTTTATTTAGATCAAGCTGATATGATTAGTTCTTTGTCTGGAAGTATTATGGATGGTATTACGATTGTTTTAATTGCTTTTAGCTCTATTTCCCTTGTTGTTTCTTCTATTATGATTGGAATTATTATGTATATTTCTGTATTAGAAAGAACGAAAGAAATTGGCATATTGAGAAGTTTAGGGGCACGTAAGAAGGATATTTCACGAGTTTTCAATTCAGAGACTTTTATTATAGGTCTTGCTTCAGGATTGCTTGGTATTCTTATCGCGTGGTTATTACTTTTCCCTATTAATAACTTATTGTATAATTTGACTGAACTTGAGAATGTAGCCGTTATGAATCCACTTCATGCTCTTATTTTGATTACTATAAGTCTTATTTTGACTTTAATTGGAGGATGGATTCCGGCTAAATTGGCTAGTAAAAAAGATCCTGTCGTGGCTTTGCGTACGGAATAAACGGACTATTCGACAAAAGATGTTTTTTTGCGACAAAACTTGTCATTTTCTTTTCTTGTGTTTTAGCAATGATTAAGTTAGTATAGAAACCACCAAGCAGAAAAAGGCTTGGTAAAGGATTTTCCATATTCTTATAATTAAACTACTACCCTATACAATAAACGCTTTTATTTTTGGTATTTATTTTTGACTTTTTGAAATACCTCAAGTACACTTCTTTCTAAGTGAAGTATGGAGATCCTTTTTTTTGAAGAGTGACAAAATTGTCACTCTTTTAAAATAACTAGTACTTGACAATGCATAGTAGTGGTGATATTCTATTGGTAGAAAGGACGTGATACTATTCATACTCAGTTTAAAAAAGGTGTTTTAGAGTTACTTGTTCTAGCTATTGTATCACGTAAAGACAAATATGGGTATGAATTGGTAGAGGAAGTAAGTCGTATTGTGGATGTGAATGAGGGAACTATTTATCCTATTTTGAAAAGGTTAACTAATGAGGGTTTTTTTGAGACGTATTTGGAAGAATCTAAAGAGGGGCCAATTCGAAAGTATTATCATATAACGGTTAAAGGTGTTGAACATTTAAAAGAGTTAAAAAGAGAATGGTTAAAGTTTTCTCAAAGTGTAAATGATTTTTTCAAGGAGAGTGAATGAAGTGAAGAAGAAAGAATTTTTGGAAAAACTACGAAAAAAATTAAATATTTTAGAAGATGGTGAAGTGGATGATATTATTCTAGAATATGAGGGATATATTGATGAAAAGATTGATAATGGCGCCAGTGAAGAAGAAGCAGTAGAATCTTTTGGAGATATTGATGAGCTTGCGGATGAACTTTTACGTGCTTATAAGATTAATGTAAAAAAGGATAAGGATCCAATTGGAGATTTTTCAAAAAAGGTGATTCAAACTATTAATCAGTTGGTGGACGATTTTAGTGAAAAGTCTTCTAAGGAAATTTTGAGATTTATTGTGGAGATCTTTATTATTCTATTTATTATTGGTCTTTGTCATATTCCTGTAGGGATGTTGGTAAATTTAGGAAAAGATGTTTTTTATATTTTATCTAGTCCACTTAATCGAATCTTTTTCAGTATTTGGAAATTTATTTTGGAATTTGCTTACTTTATACTTTCTATTTTAGTTTTTATTCGTATTTTTGAAAAAAGATATTTAAAGAAAGAGCAAAGTGTTAAAGATGATACGTCTATAGATGAATTGGAGGTTGTTTCCAAAAAGAAAAAAAATCATGAAAAAACTGTAGAAAGTGTTGTCGTACCCGTGAAGGCTGAAAAGTCTCGGCTAGCTTCCGTTGGAGAATTCATTGTTAAAATATGTGTTGTTTTTTTGAAGTTTGTAGCTATATGTATTTTGTTTGGCATTAGTTGCTATTTAATTGGCATGACTTTTGTTGTTGGAATCTGTATTTATCTTTTGATACGTGGTGTTACTTATTTTGGGTTATATTTGGTTATGATAGCATTGTTTCTTTTTGGAGTTATTTTCTTTTCTATTTTGTTTAATTTTGTTGTCGATAAGAAAAATAATGGGAAAAAGTTGTTTATTAGTATTATGGTTTCTATATTGTTTTTAGGTTTGGGCTGTTGTTTTGCTTCTTTGGAAGTGGCACAGACGGAATTTATTAATGGAGTGCCAAGTGATTTAAATTTGGAGGTTTTAACTGAGGAACTTACTATGACTGAAGATACGATTTTTATCGGTAATATTGCTAATTATGTTGTGGATAATAGTTTAGAGACAGTCAAGGTTACTTATGAGTATTATCCTGTTGGTACGCAAATGAGTACGAATGTTTCTAAGTCGGATAATTTTGTGTATTTGAATTGGGATATTGAACGGATTTATTTAAAAGATGAAATTTTAAATCATATGATTAATGATCTGAAAGAAAAGAAGGTTTACAATTATTATATTGAGCCTATTATTACAATTACGGCAAATGAAAAAAATATAGAGGTGATTAAGCAAAATCGCCAAAAGTATTATGAAAACCATACGAATTATTCGGCTTGTGAATTTGTTCGGACTTATACGGTTGAAATGATTCGAGATACACATGATGAATTACAAAAAGTTGTTGTTCTATCTGAGTTTTTAGAGGATGATTTAGGTTCTGTCAAATTATCTAGTTCTCTTGCTTCCTCGCTTGAACCTGGTAAGACGTATGAATTTACTTTTAAAACTTATCAATCTTATATTGATACGGATATTGAACATATTTTTGATGAGAATGAGGTTGTTCGGATTGTTGAAACGGATAAGACTGGGGTTTCACAACGGCAAGACAATTCTTGTAGTATATTTTATTAGAAGTCTATTCGTGTAAACTGGACTTCTTTTTCTTTTATTTTATAGGGAATTAGATGAATTTTTCTTTTATTTATGCTAAACTTAAATTAGAAGGATGATGACAATGGAACAACTTAATATGGATATTAGTATGTTGGAACGTTATGGTGAGAATTTGACTAAAAAAACTTATATTACGGATCCAGCAATTGCTCGTGATAACGAAATTAAGCAGTGCATTTTAACTTTACTTACGCCGGAAAAAAGTGCTTTACTTGTTGGTAAGCCTGGTATTGGTAAGACAGCAATTGTGGAAGGTCTTGCTTATCGTATTCAAAAGGGAAATGTTCCTGATGCTTTGAAAGGTTGGGAAATTATCAAGATTAATATTACTTCTTTGTTAGGTTCGGTACAATCTGATGGACAAACAGAAAATCGAATTGATCTATTGGTTAAAGAATTGAATGCTCGGGAGAAAACGATTTTATTTATTGATGAGACACATGTTTTAGTAAATAAGAATACACAAGAGAATTCAGGAATTGATTTTGCGAATATGTTGAAAGCTGGTTTGGACCGCGGGACAATAAAGATGATAGGTGCTACTACAACGGAGGAGTATGAAACGTATATATTACGAGATCGGGCTTTTTTGCGACGTTTTCAAAAAATTGATGTTTTAGAAACAGATAAGCCTACGACAGTTAAGATTTTAATGGGAACTGTTCCTAAGTTGGAAAAACAAATTGGGGTGAAACTTAATTACTCTGATTTTGTTAAAGAGAGAATTATGACTTTTATTGTTGAAATGACCGATGAGTATAAAAGAATTTATGAAGTTGCTTCTCGTTATCCTGACATTTGTTTGACAATACTTGCTAATGCATTTACATATGCACTTTACGACAATGAGTCTGAAGTTAAGATTAAGCATATTTATAAGGCTATTTGTAATGCCAAGAATATTTATGAAGATGTTAAAGTAAAAGAAATTGAACGGTTTAAAGTTGAATTTAAAGATTTGATTCAAGAAGAGAATGTGGATTTGAATGAAAGGGGATAGAAAGATGAAAAAGATCAGAGTTTTACAAGTTGGTTGTGGCAAGATGAGTAAGTATATTATGCGTTATGTATATGAAAAAAATGGGGAAGTCGTTGGGGCAGTGGACATTGCGCCAGATTTGATTGGAAAAGACATTGGCGAAGTTATGGAAACTGAGAACAAAGGCGTGAAAATAAGTTCCTTGGAAGATCTTGCTGATTTGTTAGAGAATACTCAAGTGGATGTTGCTGTCGTAGCTACGATGAGTTTTCTAAATGATATTGAAGAAGTTGTCAGGTTGTGTGTAAAGAAAGGTGTCAATGTTTTGACTACTTGTGAGGAGGCTTTTTATCCAGAAAACTCTAATCCTGTTCTTTACTTAGAACTTGATAGTTTAGCTAAGGCTTTTAATGTAACGATTACAGGATGTGGATATCAAGATATTTTTTGGGGTAATATGATTAGTTCTATTTGTGCTTCGATGCAGCGTGTAACGAAGATTAAGGGAAGGAGTTCTTATAATGTTGAAGATTATGGACTCGCTCTTGCTAAAGCCCATGGGGCAGGACTGTCTAAGGAGGATTTTCAAAAAGAAATTGCTATTTATAATGGCCTAACGGACGATAAAAGACAAGAAATGATGCAGCATAAGGAATTTTTTCCAAGTTATATGTGGAATGTTGTTGGCTGGCTTTGTGATAAATTGGGGTTGCATGTGCTTTCTATGCAGCAAAGATGTGTTCCTGTTATGGCCGATGAGGTTATCGAAAGTTCTACATTAAATATGACTTTACCTAAGGGTTCTATTCGGGGAATGAATGCTATTGTTGAGTGTATGACTAAGGAAAATATCGTTTTGGAAGTAGAATGTATTGGTAAGATTTATGTTTCTTCAGAAAAAGATGAAAATGAGTGGACGATTTATGGAGAACCAACGACAATGGTTTGTAATTCTAGTCCAGATACGGTGCGGTTGACTTGTGCTGACGTAGTAAATCGTATTCCGCAGGTAATAAAGATGGAAAGTGGATTCGTTCCAACTAGTCGTTATCCTGAGCCAACTTTTATTGTCAAAGATTTGGAAGAGCGTTTGTAGTATGATCTAAAATGATTTTTGCATACTAATAGAGATGGAGTAGGTTGTAATGAGAAGTATGGAAGTTCAAAAAAAAATATTACTTGTTTTAGGCCTTTTATTTGTCGTATTTATTGTACCGTTAGTATGCTTTAGTTTATTTTATCCGAAATTTCGTGTTCAGAATTTTGAAGATACGGTGACACTTAATTATAAAAATCCTTATCAAATGGCTAGTGGTAATGTTTGTTATGGTACTGTTTTTCATTGTCAGGAAGTTTCTGTTAGTCAAGAAGGCAGTGTCGATACTGATAGGCTTGGAGAATATAAAATTACTTATCAGTATACATATCAAGATAAAGTATATACAAAAGAGCAAACGGTTATGGTTGTTGATAAAGAACCTCCAACTTTGGTTGTGAATGATGAGAAATTAATTTATTGCCCAAATGGAAAGATGCCTACTTATTCGTATACGGCTACGGATAATTATGATGGGGATTTGACCGATAAGGTGACGGTTCAACTTGAGAAAGGGCAAGTATTGTTTTCTGTTGAAGATTCATCTGGTAATCGAACTTTTTTTCGGCGGGATGCAATGGCAATAGACGAAAGTAAACCTGATATCTCTTTAAATGGAGATAGTGTTGTTTATATTCCTTTAAATGGTACTTATGAGGAACTTGGAGCTTCAGCAAGTGATTTTTGTGATGGTGATTTGACTAGTCAAATTAAAATTACAGGAGAAGTTGATGTTACACAGGCAGGGGAATATCAGCTTACTTATTCGGTGGTGGATTCTTCGGGAAATGAAAATTCGGTTGCTCGAACTGTTTATGTTTATCGCAATAATGACTATACAGCACCTTCAGGAAAAAGTATTTATTTAACATTTGATGATGGTCCTGGTCCTTATACGGAGAAGTTGTTGGATATTTTGAAGAAGTATAATGTAAAGGCAACTTTCTTTGTTACTAATCAAGGGTTGACCAAAAATTATGATTCGATTATTTTAAGAGCTTATCAAGAAGGACATACTATAGGCCTTCATTCGGACTCGCATAGCTATAGTATTTATACAAATACAAAGACGTATTTTGATGATTTGTATGCTATTCAAGCTAAAGTAAAGCGGATAACTGGTTCTACGTCAACGATTATTCGGTTTCCGGGTGGAAGCTCTAATACTATTAGCAAAAGTTATGATGGTGGGTCTCGAATTATGTCTCAGCTTGCTTTAGCTGTAGAAGCCAAGGGATTTAGGTATTTTGACTGGAATATTAGCAGTGGGGATGCAGGTGAAACTACGGATACAAATCAAATTGTCAAAAATGTCGTTAGTAAGTTAGGAAATGGTAGTACTTATATGGTATTACAACATGATATTAAATCTTATAGTGTCGATGCTGTTGAAAGTATAATTCAGTATGGGTTAGTCAACGGTTACGTTTTTCGACCAATTACAATGGATACTCCAACGGTTCATCATCATATTAATAATTAAAAAATCGATCTTAGTATCGATTTTTTTGTACAACAAAAAAGTAATACAATAGCCTACAATTTTGCGCCACCAAATATACGTTTTTGTTATATAATTCGATTTGTCAAGGGGGATGCTAGTAGAAATATTTTAAAAGAATGATTAAGGGAGTTAAGTTTAGTATAACAATTAAATGAAAAAGTACGGGTGTGACGCATCCTGAATATGGTCTTTATAAAATGAGAAAAGGAGTACCGTGAGGTACTTCAAGGGAAAAATAGCAAATTTATTTTTTATAAATTCCTTTTTGTTCAAGAATAAGCATATTTTGAGTAAGCATTTTCCAGAGATAATTTAAGATGTTTTTTAGTTGTAGACAACTACCTCCTTTAATGGCAAGTAATTCTTTTTTTTGAAGCATAATTTATCCTTTCTAAGAGTTGACCTCTATAAATATATATCCTTTTTTGAGTGAATTTCCTTTTTCTTTGGTATAAATTTTGTCTTTTTTTGTCAAACTATAGGTAAGGAGAAGTATGATGGCAAATTTACAGGAATATCAGAGAAAGAGAAATTTTAAAAAAACTAGTGAACCTAAAGGTAAAGTGGAAAAGCCAAATAAAAAGTTAAAATTTGTAGTGCAACATCATTTAGCTAGTCATGATCATTATGATTTAAGATTCGAGTGGGATGGTGTTTTAAAAAGTTTTGCGCTTCCTAAAGGCCCTTCATATCGTGCTTGTGATAAACGACTTGCGGTGATGGTTGAGGATCATCCTTTTTCATATCGGAATTTTGAAGGAGTTATTCCAAAGGGTGAGTATGGTGGGGGAATAGTCATGCTTTGGGACGAGGGTTATTGGAATCTTATTTCTGATGTGAAAAAGCCGTTTGTTAAAACAGAAATGAAAATTGAATTTATGGGAAAAAGGTTAAAAGGAAGATGGACGCTTGTTCCGTTTAAAGAGAATTATTGGCTTTTTATTAAAGAAAAAGATGAATTTGAAAATTGGTGTAGGCCTTCTTTGTTTACTAGAAGTGTAAAAACGGGGTGTTCTATGAGTGAGATTGCGAAGAAAAAGGGCAAGAGTAAACAAGGAGATTGGGTAGTTCATGGCATTGAAATTACTAGTCCAGACAAGATTATTTTTTCATATGGAAAGGTAAGTAAGTATGAACTTGTGTGTTATTATGAAAAGGCTTTTCACAGGATGTTTCCTTTTTTAGAAAATCGATTAATAAGTGCAAGGCGTTGCCCTGATGGAGTTTTAGATCATTCTTTTTATGTGAAACATTTTGATGTGAATGTGAATCCAGGAATGAAACGCGTTCAGCTTACTAATGATAAGGGTGTGCAAAAAGATTATGCGTATATTTTAAATATGGCTGGACTTATCGAAGAGGTACAACTTAACGGGTATGAATTTCATCTTTGGGGAAGTGAAGTTACACGATTAAATCGTCCGAATATGATGGTTTTTGATTTTGATCCGGATGAAGGGTTAGGATTAGTTAAACTTCGACAAGGAGTGAAAGATTTAAAGGCTATTTTGGATAAACTTCATTTGAAGAGTTTTTTAAAGACTAGTGGTGGAAAAGGCTATCATGTGGTTGTGCCTTTTACAAGTTTTCGCAGTTGGAAAAAGTTTGAAGATTTTGCACAGGGTGTTGCGCGACTTATGACTCAAAAATGGCCAAATCGTTATGTAATGAGCATGAGTAAAAAGGAACGTAAGGGTAAAATTTTTATTGATTGGATACGCAATAAAAAGGGTGCTACTAGTGTAGCACCATATTCGATACGATTAAGAAAGAAACCGACTGTATCAATGCCTATTTTTTGGAGTGAACTGGATAAAGTTAAACCAGATGAAATCACTATTGATGTTGCATTGAAGCGGTTAAAGAGGAAAGATCCGTGGGCAGACTTCTTTTATATTCAGCAGTAGTTTTATTAATCCCGATTGATAACTGCCAGAACAATAATTAAAATAATAGCTACCACAATTCCGAATACTAAAATATTGAATACATTTTGAGACATGTATTGTAGAAAGAAATTGCTGATATCTGTCCAAAGATCTTTGAATAGATCGATGACGGGTGAGAAAAAATCTAATACATCATCTAAAATATTAGCAATAATCATAAAATCACTCTTTTCTTAAAATAATTATAATATAGACTTGAAAAAGAAACAAGAATTTGTTAAAATACCTTTACATGGCGGAATTGGTGAAGTGGTTAACACACCGGATTGTGGCTCCGGCATGCATGGGTTCGACCCCCATATTTCGCCCCAGAATGGAAAAAAGTCGAAAGACTTGTTGATAGAAATCGATTCTTATGAGTCGATTTTTTTGTGTTACGAAAACCCCCTGTTGTACAGGGGGGTCTAAAGAGCTTTAGCGTTGCAAAGAAAAACCTCCTTTGATAAAATAGATGCTGTTCGTCGTAAGCACAAAAAATCAAAGGAGGTGTCCTTAATGGACGTAAATAGTTTAGCACACACGAAGTGGAA
>CALVUT010000014.1 GCA_944363675.1 uncultured Bacilli bacterium
TAAGGCTTTAACGTATCCAATTGGACTTATTACAGTGGATGAACTCATGTTATCCGGATATGCAAATAATTATTTAAATAAATCCGCATATACCTATTCTTCTTATACTTATTGGACAATGTCTCCGCGCCAGTTCTTTGTCGGTAATACGTCGGCGTATGATTTTGCTGTCTATTCGGTTGGCTATGTGACTGACGGCTGGGTGACGTACGGCTTTGGTGTTCGCGCGGTGATCAATCTGAAGTCTGACACTCAGATTAGTGGTGGAATTGGAACAAGTAACGATCCTTTTGTAGTAAGTAACATATAGGACGAGTGTGATTTGGTTTCAAAATGACTCTTCATTTTGAAACCCGTTTTTCAAATTGGGCTAAATAACCATATATTGAACGTTTAGTGTTTAGGGATAATCTGGAAAATTATATTGTATGTCTCCGAGCCTTTTCAATGTCAGTAATACGACGGCGAATGAGACTGTTCTCAATTCGGATGGAAATGTGAATCAATGGTATAATGTGACGAGCAGCGTTGGTGTTCGCGCGGTGATCAATCTGAAGTCTGACACTCAGATTAGTGGTGGAATTGGAACAAGTAACGATCCTTTTGTCGTAAGTGGTTATAGAGTTATTGGTTAATGGATGGAGTTGATCCATCTTTTTTTGGTTCTTAGTTTTCCTTTGGATACATAAGATTTATTATGACAAAGTTAATTGCGCATAGGGGTTTGAGGGTTAAGGGAGTGAAGGAAAATAGTGTTGAGGCTATTCGTAAGGCGTTAGAAAATATAAATTATGTTGGGTTTGAATGCGATGTCAGGACGAGTAAAGATGGGGAGTTTGTGGTTGTTCATGATCCCGTTTGGCAAGGAAATATTGTCTCGGTTAGTAATGTTTATGATTTACAAGGAGTTACTTTACTTAAGGACGTTTTGCGATTAAAAAGTGATAAGATTTTTTTGCTTGAAATTAAGGAAGTTCGTATAGATACTCTAAAGTTAGTTAAAAAGATTGTAAAAAGTGGGAAGAAGGTTTATTTGATGAGTTTTTATAATAAAGTCATTCAAAAGATTCCCAAGAGTGATTCTTATAAGTTAGGTGTTTTGAATTATGTTTTGAATAGTGAATCTGATTATGAGGAATATGATTTTATTTGTCTTTTGGAGAGTGTTGTAACAAGAGAGTTGGTTGATTTTTTTCATCAAAAAAAGATGGATGTTTTTCTTTATGGTATCCATCATTTTGAGAAAACAAGGCAAGAATATGCCGATTGTTATTTGATTACCGATGAGGTGGTTTTATAAGGTTTCGATTGTTTCAATAGTTTCTGGTTTTGTTTTTTTACCGATAAGAGCATTTTTAAGGTCTACTTGTTCTTCGCCTAAGTCATCTTGAATGTCAATAACTCTTAAGACTTCTTCAAAGCTAGTTAAACCATTTATTACTTTTATTAAACCATCATCTAATAGACTAACGGTATGTTTATTTTGATAAATTAAAGCTCTTAAGTCTTCTTTTTTCATATTGTTTACGATGGCGTCGCGAATTTCTTGGTTTAAAACGAGAACTTCTTGTAAGGCAATACGTCCAGAATAGCCTTTATAACAGCTTTTACAGCCTACAGGTTGATAAATGTAATTAATATCCAACCCTAGGGCTTCTTTAAATACTCTTTTTTCGTAATTAGTTGTTTCTCTTGATGTTCGGCATTTTGGACAAAGTTTTTTACAAAGTCTTTGAGATACAATACATTCTAGGGCTGAACCTAAGAGGTAACGTTCAACATCCATATCGACAAGACGTTCGATGGTTGTTAGGGAGTTGTTGGTGTGGATGGTTGATAAAACTAAGTGACCAGTGATAGATGCTCGAACGGCTATGCGGGCTGTTTCATTATCACGAATCTCACCAATCATAATAATATCTGGGTCTTGTCTTAAGATGGAACGCAAGGCACTGGCAAATGTTAAGCCAATTTCACTCATGGTTTGGACTTGATTAATGCCATCGATTTTCATTTCGACTGGATCTTCTACGGTAATAATATTTCGTTCAACAGTATTTAGTTTTTGTAAAATGGAATAGACGGTTGTTGATTTACCGGATCCAGTAGCGCCGGTAACTAAAATGATTCCGTTTGGTTTACTAATAGCTTCGTTTAGTTTTTCAAGGTTTGTATCTGAAAATCCTAAAGCCTCAATGGAGGTCATGGCAGAACTGTAATCTAGAAGACGAATAACGACTTTTTCACCGTAGACAATAGGTAATGTGGAAACACGGAAGTCTAAGTCACGATTGTCGATAGTCATTTTAATTGCACCGTCTTGAGGAACGCGGGATTCCGTAATATTCATTCCTGAAATAATTTTGACTCTGGTGACTAAGTTTTTTTTAACATTGGCAGGAACTTTAGAATACAAAGCAAGTTCACCATCGACGCGGACACGGATAATAAGTTCTTCGGGAGTAGGGTCCATATGAATATCACTAACTCTTTTACGAGCAGCATCGGCAAGCATGGCATTGACAATATCAACGACGGGTTGATTGGCATAATCGTATTCTGTATACATAGTATCACAAGCCTTCCTTTATTCTAAAAATATTTTAGCATATTCCCTTAAGAAAAACAATTCTAAAAAGGTTAAATTTGTGGTAGAATATAAAGACAGGAGTGGGGTGGCAGATTTGGAAAAGACACATGCACTACGAAGAGTAAAAAGACGCGTATTTCTCCTTTTTTTGGGATTGTGTTTGTTGACTGCTTTTCTTGTTTTTCTTTTGAATTATTATTTGTATTGTTTGCAACGTGTAGAAAGAATTGAAAAAATTGATGATTATACGAGTTATATAATTAGTTATCATAAACAAAATCGGTGTCAGGTCAAGGAAAAATTTCAATATGATGGGTATACGTATTATTATGATTGTTTAGAAAATGTTTATTTAAATTATGGTTCCACCCAGATGACTTTAGAAGAGGCAATTACGGGGGAGTATTTGTCTTTGAGTCGTTTTATTGCTAATTTAAAGGTCGAATATCAAGATGAGCAAGTTGTGTATACAAAGTTGCCTTCTTCTATCACAGAGGGATATCAAGTTATTATTACCGATAATAATGATGTTGTTATAAAGGCTGTTTAAGGCCTTTTTTTACGCTTTTTATACTATAGAAAACAACAAAGATGATGTTGATGATTTCACTGAAGACAAGGGAGTATAAGCCTATTTTGCATAGGGATAAAATACTTAAAGTGATGAGTTTTAAAATTACACCTAGAAAGGTGATTTTGAAAGATTGTTTAGCATTGCCACTGGCTTCTAGGATACTGGATAATGGGGCTTCTAGGTAAAATAGGACAAAGAAGGGAGCTAATATGAAGATATAATCACTGCCTAGATTTGTTTTGTAAAGAACGGCTAGTAAGGGATCACGAAAGACAAAGATGATTGCTGAGCTAACTAAGCCAATTATAAAGGAATAAGATAAGGCTTGCCGTATTCTTCGTTTGAGCATGGCTTCATTTTGGGTTGCTTTAAATTTACTGACTTCCGGGACTAAAACTTGGCATATAGCTCCAACGAAGAAGCTTGGCATAGTAAGCAAAGTGATAGCATAGGCATTGTAGGCGGCATATTCTTCTAAAATGTAAGTGTTGGAGTAACCGCAGTATAAAAGAAAGTTCGTAAGAATAATGGGTTCTAAGAAAAAGCCGATGTTGCCAACAAGACGAGAAGACACAGACGGTATACTTGTGTTTAAGATTGAAAAGATAATATTTTTTTGTGGTTTTAAGTCTTCTTTATGAATTTTGGCGTGACGAGGCAAAAAGAAGATGAAGGTGCAGACACTTATGATTTCGGTGATGGCGTTTAAAAGAATATAGGCGATGACGCCTAGAAGAACATTTTGATGGACAATGACTGGCAGGGCAATAAGGATGAAAAGAATTCGAAACAGTTGTTCAAAAATATTAGATATGACGTTTGGACTTACTTTCATTTTGCCGAGAAAATAGCCTTTGAGAATTGAGGAAAGACTGATAAAGGGAAGGGTCGCGGCCATGGCTACGATAAGGGGGGTTACTTTCGGTTGCTTGAGCAAGTTTACAGCAATAAAAGAGGAAGAGAAAAGGACAAGTAGGATGAGTGCTAAATGAAAAAACAGAAGAAAGAATGCGGCGGAAAAGATAATATGTTTGCCTCTTGTTTTGCCTTCGCTGATGAGTTTTGAAATACTGATAGGTAGTGAAAACGTTGCCAATGTGATAAATAAAGAGTATGTGGGGGTTACAATCGTTAGGTAAGATATTCCTTCAGTTCCCAGGATTCTTGTAGAGTAAATACGGATGATAAAACCGAAGATTTTCGTTAGAAATCCGCCAATTAATAAAATAAAAATCGATGTCTTAAAAGTGTCTTTTTTCAAATAATCACTTTCCTATTCTTATGGTTTGCTTTATAATAATAGTATGATTTTTAAGAGAAATTCAGAATGGGTGATTGTATGAATGAAGAAAAATTCAGTAATTTAGAGGAGTTATATCAAAGACTTTTGCCAGCCCTTCGTACGAAGAAAAATGAGATGCTTAGAGAAAAGATGCATGGGATTACAGAAAGAGAGATATGGTATTATTTTTGTCGGTATGTATGGTCAGGAAAAAGTGCCCTTACTTTAGGGGTTATGGTAGATGATATTTTAAATACGGATAATTTTACCATTTATAGTCATAGAGGAGGAAATAATGGAACCTATAACAGTAAATAAGCAAAGTAGTATAAGAATTGAAGGGAGTAAAGTTGTCTATTTTGATCCTTTAGAAGTCAGTCCTTTGCATGATGCGGATTACATTTTCATTACGCATCCTCATTTTGATCATTTTTCTTTGTTGTCTATTTTAGAGATTAAAAAGGAAAATACAGTTATTGTTACGACAAAAGATATTGTCGAAGAACTTCTTTCGGTTGGGGTCAATGAAGAATATATTGTTGTTGTAAAACCAAATGAAACTTATGCGTTTAAGAATTTGGAGTTCAAGACTGTTCCAGCGTATAATCTTCATAAAAAGAATCATCCCAAGGATAGTGGTTGGGTCGGTTATGTGCTTACTTTAGATGATGTCATTTATTATGTTATGGGTGATACGGATAATACAAAGGAAGCCAGAGAAGTAAAGTGTGATGTTCTTTTTATTCCTGTTGGCGGCACTTATACTATGGATTGTTTAGAGGCTGCAAATTTGTGCAATAGCATTAAACCAAAGTTAGCGATTCCTATCCATTATGGTTATGTGGTTGGATCGATTAAGGATGCTGAAGTTTTTAAGAAAAGGTTGGATAAAGAGATTGTTTGTAAAATATTATTAAAGTAGAAAAGGTGATGACATGCAGATTGATGAAATTTTTGAGGGGTTACTTTCTAAGTGTGAGGAATATTATACTCAAGAGGAAGTGAAAATGATTCAGAAAGCTTATCTATTTGGCAAAGAAAAACATAAAGGTAAGAAAAGACTTAATGGGACGGATTATATGACGCATCCTTTAGGAGTCATGGAAATTTTACTTGATATGAATGTGGATGCTGCGACGATTGCTGCTTCTTTAATTCATGAAACGATTAATCATGCTAGTGCCACGAAGGAAGAAATTTTAGAGGCTTTTGGCAGTGATGTTGCCAATATTGTGGCGACGATTTCCAAGATTAATCGGTTAGAATTAACGGATGATTCAGAGTATTCGGCAATGAATTTAAGAAAAGTTTTAGTTGGGATGAGCGAAGATATTCGGGTCTTATTTTTAAAACTTGCTGATCGTTTACATAATTTAAGAACAGCGGATGCTTTAAATCCGGAAGATCGGAAGCGAAAAGTAAATGAAACGATGACGGTTTTAATTCCTATAGCGCATCGTCTTGGTATGTATAAAATTAAAGGGGAAATGGAAGATCTTTGCTTAAAATATAGTAAACCGGATGTGTATGAAGATATTTTGGAAAGATTAAATGCAACGGAGAAGGAATTAAAGACGAGTTTAGAAGAAATGGAAGAATCTATTAGTGAAATGCTTACAGAACAAAATATTCCGTTTCGGATTAAGAGTCGGGTCAAAAGTGTCTATAGTATTTATAATAAGTTAAATAATGGCAAAACTTGGGAAAAAATTTATGACATTTTAGCTTTGCGGGTTATCGTAGAAAAGGTCAGTGAGTGTTATTTGACGGTTGGTCTTATTCATGCTAAGTACAGGCCTATTCCAGGGCGCTTTAAAGATTATATTGCTATGCCTAAGCAAAATATGTATCAGAGCTTGCATACAGGTGTGTTTGGTCCAGATGGTCATAAGTATGAAGTGCAAATTCGGACTGAGGAGATGGATGAATTTGCTGAGAAAGGTGTTGCAGCCCATTTTGCTTATAAAGAAAAACATCAAGTGATTAAAAATATTATGGAGCAAAAGTTGGAAATTTTTCGTAATTTGATTGAGTCTTCTGATCATTTATCGGATATAGAGTTTGAAAGTGATGTTAAAAGTGATTTATTAAATGACAGTATTTATGTCTTTACTCCAAAAGGAGATGTTTTGGAGTTGCCAAAGGGCTCTACACCTATAGACTTTGCTTATCGTATTCATACGGATGTGGGAGATAAGACGGTGGGAGCAATTGTCAACGATACTATTGTGCCTTTGAATTATGAACTTTCTAATAATGATGTGGTAAAGATTAAGACGAGTAATACTGGAACGCCTAATAAAGAATGGTTAAACTTTGTCAAAACCAGTCATGCTAAGAATAAGATTAAGGCTTATTTTAGCAAACAAGAAAAAGAAGTTTATACGGAACGAGGAAAAACTATTTTAAGTAATGAGTTGCGAAAAAGAAAGATGTCTTTTGAAACTGTTTTGTCTAATGAAACGGTGAAAGCAATATGTACTGAGCTTAAGTTAAAAGACTTAGAAGATCTTTATTTTTCAATTGGAACTTTGCGGTATACGGCAGCCTATATTTTATCTTTGGCTACGGAGGAGAAAAAAGATGTTCATGATGTTTTACTTGAAAAAGTTTTAGCAAAATCACAGAGTTCGACCAAGAAAAATTATAAGAGCGATATTTTAGTTAATAATGAAGAGAATATTATGGTCAGTTTAGCAAAGTGTTGTCATCCAGTACGAGGAGATGAGATTGTTGGATTTGTGACTAAGGGTGAAGGAGTGACTGTTCATCGTAAGGATTGTCCAAATTTAAAAAATGAAAAAGAAAGACTTATTGATGTGGAATGGAATATAGCTAAAGATAATACGTATGAAGCTGTTGTGACGGTTGTTTGTGAGATGGGTAAAAATTATTTGCTTGATATTATTGGCAAGGCAACTAGTAAGGATGTTTATGTTGATGCTGTGAAAACGAAAGAAAAGGATAACGAAACTATTTATGAATTAACGGTAAAAATGAAGAATAAGGAGGCTTTAGAAAATTTCATGGATAGTTTGAAGACTTTTAAGTTTATTCGGGAGGTCAAACGAAAATGAGAGAAAAGGAAGTTCGTATCTTAGAGATTGATATCAATACTTGGGTTAAGATGCTTGAGGATATGGGAGCAGTAGAAGTGGGCAATTGGCTTCAAAAAAGGTATGTGTACGATTTTCAACCGAAAGTTTCAAATAAATGGATTCGATTAAGAACAAATGGCATAGAAAGTACTTTGGCGATTAAGGAAGTAGTTGATTCCACGAAGGTAGATGGAACTAAAGAATTAGAAATTGCTGTTTCAGATTTTGATAAGACGAACGCAATTTTAAAGGAACTTGGTTATACGCCACGAGCTTTACAGGAGAATAAACGTATTCGATATGTTTATCAAAATATAGAAATTGATATCGATACTTGGCCTTTTTTACCCACTTATGTGGAAATTGAAGGGCCTTCGGTAGAAGCTGTGGAAAATTTTTTAAGCCTTGTTCATTATGATGAGGCGAAATTAACGACTTTGGATGTGGATGCGATTTATCGGAGTATTTATCATATTAATCCAGATGAAGTGGAATTGAAGTTTAGTGAGGATGTTTCATGAGAGTTTTAGTCCAAAGATGTAGGGATGCAAAAGTTGTTGTCGATGGTAAAATTACTGGTCAGTGTAAGAATGGTCTTTTGGTTTTCGTTGGCTTTACGAAAAATGATGATGAAAAGACTATAGATTATCTTGTGCGAAAAATTCTTCATCTGCGTATTTTTCCGGATGAGTTTGGTATTATGAATAAGAGTGTTTTGGATGTTGGGGGAAGTATTTTATCGGTCAGTCAGTTTACGTTGTATGGGGACGTGCGAAACGGCAATCGTCCAAGTTATATTGAGGCTTTGGGTGGCGATGAAGCAAAGGTTTTGTATGATCGATTCAATGTGAAATTGCGTGAAAGCGTTCCTGTGGAAACGGGTGTGTTTGGAGCCAACATGGATGTGACACTTACCAATGTTGGACCAACGACAATTTGGTTAGAAAGATAGAAAGGGATAATGATGAATTTAGATGGTAAGGTTGCAGTTGTAACAGGAGGTGCCATGGGTAATGGCAGAGGAATTGCCGATGTGTTTTTAAAGTATCGGATGAAGGTGGCTATCTTCGATTATGCAAAAGAACTAGATGATACGGTTAAAGCTTTGCAGGAAAAGTATATTTTTGAAGATGTTTTTGGTTATTTAGTAGACATACGAGATAGTGCTTCTATAAAAGCGGCTGTAGAAGATGTTGTTAAACGCTTTGGGCATATTGATGTTTTAGTAAATAATGCAGGTGTTTGTCGGCTTGCTTCTTTTAAGGATACAACGGATGAGCTTCGAGACTTTCATTTTGATATTAATATTAAAGGGACTTGGAATGTGACAAAAGAAGTTCTTCCTTATTTAACGTGTCCAGGAGGTAGTATTATTAATCTTTCTAGTGTAACTGGTGTACGAGTTGCTGATCCAGGAGAGGTAGCTTACGCAACTACAAAGGCAGCTATTGCTGGTTTTACGAAAGGCTTAGCCGCAGATTTAGCTAGTCAAAATATTCGAGTAAATGCGATTTTGCCAGGATATATAAGGACACCTATGGTTGAAGGGATGGCTAAAGAAAGTAACCCAGAAGATCCAGAAAGTGTTATTGAAGGGATTGCTGCGTCTATTCCTTTGAAAAGAATGGGCAGTGTTTTTGAATTAGGTGAGTTGGCGGCTTTTCTTTCTAGCGATGTTTCTCGTTATATTACGGCGGAGACGATTGTCTTTGATGGAGGAAGTACCCTTCCTGAAACAAATAGTATGGGCGTGTAAATGAAAGATTATACAATTCTTGTTAATCGTGAACATTTGCTTTCTAAAGATTATGTGCCAGAAAATTTGGTTGTAACGGATGAAAATGAAAATAATTTTCATGGGTACAAGGATCCTTCTTTGAAGCCGATGATCCGGGCGGATGTTTTACCTTACTTTTTGAAAATGCAAGAGGATGCTTTAAAAGTAGGCTTACATATTTTGATTGACAGTGGATATCGTTCTTATGCTTATCAAGAACTTGTTTTAAATAAGAATATTTTAGAAAAAGGGGCCAATGCTTATGCGACGGTTGCTCTTCCGGGTGCCTCTGAGCATCAAACGGGATTAGCTATTGATATCGCATATTATAGAGATGGTGTTTATACGGATAAGGTTTGTGATGGGGATAAAGAAGTAGAATGGTTGAAAGAAAATAGTTATCGGTTTGGATTTATTTTACGCTACCCCAAAGGAAAAGAGAAGATAACACATATTTCTTATGAACCTTGGCATTACCGATTTGTTGGTTTAGAATTAGCTCATACGTTATGGGAACAAAATCTTACTTTAGAAGAGTATTATGAAAAAAGTGGTTAATAAATTGTCCATTTTAAAGGGCAAAAATTGCACTTTATAAAACAAGCTATATTAAAGGTGATTAAAGATCATCAAATAATTAAGCAGGAAGATAAAAATGAGAATGCTTGGGATGTAGAAAAAAGGGAAAAGAAATGGCGACTGATAAGTTTTATATAGGGAACAATCGAGTTCTCTTTTTTGTCAATTTTGTGTAAACAAAACGAACGCTTGTGTCAAATAATTTTGGGAAAAAGGGTTAGGAATAGACGAAAGGAAAAATATTTGGTATGCTAATGTTGAGAGACTTAGAGGTGGCACATAAATGAAATCATATTATTTAACGGACGTTGGCCGAGTACGTAGTCATAATGAGGATTCGGTTACAATTATTAAGAATGGCAGTGGTGAGCATTTGCTCATTGTAGCGGATGGCATGGGGGGACATCGAGCCGGTGAGGTTGCATCGAGTTTGGTTGTTACTCATTTTGGGAAACGCTTTTCTAGTATTAGTAGTATTGGATCTAAGTTAGATGCAGTCAATTGGCTTAATGATAATGTCAACGAAATTAATGAGGCTATTTTAGAGTATGCAAAAAATCATTTTGATTCGACTGGACTTGGGACAACTCTTGTACTGGCTTTGTTAACGGATAAATTTTTGATTTTTGGAAATATTGGTGATTCTTCGGGATTTGTTCTAAAAAATAATAAACTTCATAAGGTTACTAAGGATCATACGTTGGTCAGTTTACTTGTGGAAGCTGGAGATATTACAGAAGAAGAAGCAAAAAACCATCCTCAACGAAATGTTTTGATGAAGGCCCTTGGGGCTTCTGAGAATGTGGATATGGATATTTTTGAAGTAGAAAGTGATGTGGATGGCATTTTCTTATGTAGTGATGGTCTTACAAATATGCTGACGACTGAACAAATTGAGAAGGTTTTGGAAGAAGATTTAACGATTGAAGAAAGGGTAAAAAAATTAATTCGGAAATGTAATGCAAGAGGGGGAACGGATAATATCTCTATTGCATATTTAGAAATAAAAAGTGGGTGTGAACAATGATAATGAAAGGTCAGAAGATAAGCGATCGTTATCAAATTATTAAAGCTATTGGTGAAGGTGGTATGGCTAATGTTTATTTGGCTTATGATACTATTCTTGATCGAAATGTCGCGGTGAAAGTTTTACGAGGCGATTTAGCTAATGATGAAAAGTTTGTCCGTCGTTTTCAAAGAGAAGCGTTATCTGCAAGTAGTCTAACACATCCTAATATTGTTGAAGTGTACGACGTTGGAGAAGATAACGGGCAATATTATATTGTTATGGAGTATGTTGAAGGCAAAAATTTAAAAGATTTGATCAAAAAGCGAGGGAAGCTAACGATTAGCGAAGTCATTGATATTATGCTTCAGATTACGGATGGAATGAGTGTAGCTCATGATTCTTATATTATTCATCGGGATATTAAACCACAGAATATTATGATTTTAGAAAATGGATTAGTGAAAATCATGGATTTTGGTATTGCTATGGCTATGAATTCTACGCAGCTTACGCAGACAAATTCCGTCATGGGTAGTGTGCATTATTTACCACCAGAGCAAGCAAATGGTAAAGGGGCTACCTTGCAAAGTGATATTTATTCGATGGGAATTGTTATGTATGAACTTTTAACTGGTTCACTTCCTTATCGGGGAGATAATGCGGTCGAAATTGCTTTGAAACATTTAAAGGAACCTCTTCCAAGTATTCGGGAAAAGCTTCCTAATATTCCACAAAGCATTGAAAATATTATTATTAAAGCTACCGCCAAAAATCCTAAGAATCGATATAGTGATGCCAGGGAGATGCACAATGATTTACTGACCTGTTTAGACGAAGATCGTGCTCATGAGGAAAAGATTGTTCTTCCTTATCCAGAAAATACGGATGAAGGTAAAACAAAGTCTTCAAAAAAGGTAAGTCATGAAGAGAAAAAAGAACCGAAAAAGGTCGAGAAGAATGAGTCAGTAGAAAAGGATGAAGAAGGTGAAGTTTTGGCCAAGCAAATAACGAAAAATGATTTGAAGAAACAAAATAAGTTGTTAATTGTTCTTGCTTCTATTTTTACGGTTTTAGTCGTGGCAATTACAACAGTAGTTGTTTTGATTCCAGCTTTGACAACCAATAAAGAAATTGTTGTACCGGATGTGGCAGGTTTTACAGTGGATGAAGCGATTAAGGCTTTACAGGATGCTGGATTTACGGTAGCTAGTGATCAGCAAAAGATTGCTTCCGAAGAAATTGATTTAGGTAAAGTTGTGCGAACAAGTCCGCTTGCGGGAACTGAGAGAACCGAAGGAACAGAGGTTACGCTTTGGGTAAGTGAAGGCGATACGAAGATTACTTTGGAGGATTACAAGAATGCTAATTATTTAGAAGTGAAAGGAAAGCTTGAAGCTTTAGGTGTTCAAGTTTTAGTTGAGAAAAAGGAAACAACGGATGAAAACGTTGAAGAAAATACAGTAATTGATCAAACGCCAGCTGCGGGAGAAAAAGTTTCAGTTGGAGATTATGTTACTTTATATATTCCAAATGTTGATAAATACCCTGATTTTACTAATGGGACTTATACATATGATGATGTTGTCGATTATTTGAAAAAATATAATGTTACCGTTAATAAAGTTGAGAAAGAAGATAGCTCAGTTAGTCCAGGTATTGTTATTGGACAAAGTAGAGCTGAGGGTACTCGTATTGTCAGTGGAACGAGTGTCACGATTACCGTAGCAAAGGCTTCTAGTTCATCTACGGGTGATGATGAAGGTAGTGAAAGTGATGATGATACAGAAAGTTGTGAAGAGCAGGGATTATGTTAAAGGGTGTTATTGTTAAGAATGTGAGTAATGCTTATACCGTTTTTTGTGATAATCAGAGTTATGTTTGTACACCACGGGGACGTTTTCGCCAAGTAGGTGTGACGCCATTAGTTGGTGATACTTGTGTCATTGATGAAGAAAACGGTTATATTTTAGAGCTTTTGCCGCGGAAGAATGAATTGAAAAGGCCAAATGTTTCGAATGTGGATTATGGTCTTATCGTGGCTTCTTTAAAAGAGCCTGATTTGAAACTCACTTTGCTCGATAAGGAGATTACGTCTATATTACTTGCTCAAGTCAAACCGGTGATTTGCTTTACGAAACTTGATTTGGTAAGTGACTTAAAGGTTTATCAAAGTTACAGGGAATACTATGAACGTATTGGTATTCCTTGTTTTGATAATCAGCATCTTGATGATTTAATTTCTTTTTTAAAGGGAAGGATTGTTGTTTTGACCGGCCAAACTGGGGCTGGGAAAAGCAGTTTATTAAACCGAATTGATCCTTCATTAAATTTGAAAACTGATACTATTTCACAAGCTTTGAATCGCGGTAAACATACAACTCGGCATACAGAAATTTATTGGACTTGCGGTGTTGCTTTTTGTGATACACCAGGATTTTCGGCTTTGGAGATTACGGGTTATTCTAAAGAAGATGTAAAAGCTACTTTCAAAGAGTTTGAAAGGTATACATGCAAGTTTAAAAACTGTATGCATTTAAAGGAGACTCATTGTGCGGTGAAGGACGCTGTATATCGTGGAGAAATTCTTCCTTCAAGGTATGCATCGTATGAAAGGATGATTGAGGAGTGTACGAAATGAAAGTGTCTGTATCATATTTAAAAAGTCCGTATTCCGTTGCGGAAACAATTCTTAAGCTTAATGAGACAAGTTGTGACTTTCTTCATGTGGATTTAATGGATGGTGTTTTTGCGGGAACAAACAATTATGATCAAGAAAGTGTTTTTCAAGAACTTCACTTGAGTACAAAGCCTTTGGATATTCATTTGATGATGGTAAATCCCGCTGGTGTGATTCAAACTTTGGCCAGTTTACATCCTTCTTATATTACAATTCCGGTTGAGATTTTACAGGATGACCAACTTATTTCTTTGGTTAAAAGTTATGGTATAAAATGCGGCTTAGCACTGAATCCAGATACACCTATTGAAAGTTTAATTCCTTTTTTAGATAAAATTGATTTAGTCTTACTGATGAGTGTTTATCCGGGCAAAGGTGGACAAAAGTTTTTAGAAGGTAGTGTTTCTAAGGCTAAAGCATTAAAGGAATTTAAGTCGCGCTTTTCCTTTGTTTTAGCTATAGATGGAGGAATCAATGAGGAAACGATTTCTTTAGTTGATGATTATGTAGATCAATGTGTTTCTGGGTCATATGTTTGTATGGCCGATTCAATGGAAAGGCAAATCGAAGCACTAAAAAAGACATCAAAATTTTGATGTCTTTTTGCTTTAAGCAATCTTCTTTGCTTCACGAGCAGTGATAATTACTTTTTCACCATTGATTGTTTTCTTTTGAAAATTTGGCTTTTGGACTCTTTTTGTTGCATTTAATGCTTTACTTCTTGAATTTACCGTTAAAGGTTTTTTCGTTGATACTTTTTTTGCCATTTTGTTTCACCTCCAAGATTTCTCTTTAAAAATATTATCAGAAACTAGGTGTAAAGTCAATAAGAATCGTTTTAATCATGGATGGTGACACGTCTTTCTTTATTCCATTTTGAAGAGAGATGTGTTTCGGACTCTTTTTTTCTATTTGAAATTATGTTACACTTATACTGGTGGTTTAATCATGAAATTTATTAAGGAAATTATCCCCTACGTTATTATTTTAATTGTTGTTATTTTGATTCGCAGTTTTATCGTGACGCCTATTAAAGTGAATGGAATGAGTATGTATGATACCTTAAATGGCAATGAAATTATGCTTCTTTGGAAGCAAAAGAAGGTAGACAGGTATGATATTGTTGTTGCAGATTTAATTGTAGATGGAAAGAAAGAAGATACTTTAATTAAAAGAGTATATGGGTTGCCTGGAGAGACTATTAAATGTGAGAATGGTATTTTATATGTGAATGATGAACGTATTGATGATCCGTATGCTTATGGTACAACGAGTGATTTTGAAGCCGTGACGCTTGGGAGTGATGAATATTTCATTTTAGGTGATAATCGGAGTATTTCTTTAGATAGTCATATTTTTGGGCCAGTAAAAAAGGAAAATATTCAAGGGGTAACAGATTTTATTTTGTTTCCATTTAGTAAGTTTGGTAAGGTAGAATAATTCGGATGATTAATGAATTTGGGGCGTTTATTAATAATGAGAAATAAGGGCTCTATTGATGATGGAAATGTACAATGATTGGAAGTGAGAATGAAATTGAAACAAGTTGTATTTGCAACAAACAATCCAAGTAAGGTAAAGAGGTTTGCTCATGGACTTTTAAATGAAGGGGTTGAGTTGCTTTGTTTAAAAGATTTAGGTTTGGTATTAAATGTAGATGAAAATGGCCAATCTGCTATTGAAAATGCTTTAATTAAAGCTAGGGCGTGTTATAAACTAACACATATGCCTGTTATAGGCATGGATGATACTTTGTATATGGAAGGTGTTCCTGCGGATCATCAGCCCGGATTATTTGTGCGAAGGATTCATGGCAAGGCTTTGAATGATGAAGAGTTATTGGATTATTATATAAATATAGTAAAAGAGTATGGAGTTGAAGGAAAAGTAAACTGTAAATGGGTTTATGGGTTGGCCGTTATTAATGCAAACGGTGAAGAAAGCGTTTATACATGGTCTAAAGATAATTTTTATATGGTTGATGTTCCATCAGCGATTAAAAATCCTGGTTATCCTTTAAATTCAATATCTAAATATAAAGCTATTGATAAATATTTTACTGATGTGAGTGAAAAGGATAAAAGGTGTCTTTCTGAAGACGAAAGTGATGTTGTTCAATTTATTGCAACACATATTTAGAAGCCAAGAAATGCAGTTCACTTTTTCTTGATGAAAAGAGGTAGTTGTATGTCTAAATTAAAAAAAATCATTGAAACCATTGTGACGTTTTTGATTGTGATGATTGGAATTTGTTTTTGTTTGGCTTTATGTAAGGTATGGGCAGGAGAAATTTTACCTCAAGATATTTTTAAAGAAACGGGTCTTTATTTTCTTTATACTATTGGTTATGGAGCTTTAGAAGGAGATGTAGTTATTCAAAATCTTTTAGCTATGGTTGGAATTGTCGCGCTTGCTTTGATGACTACCTTTTTAACGATTAAGTTGTTTTGGCGGTTAGATGATGTTGAACTTATTTCTGATGTGTTATGGGATGAAGATGAGTTAAGTATTCGATTTCAAAATCATGGGGGTTCCATTTGTGATATGAGGGCTATTTTTACTTTATATAATGAAGAAAAAATGGAAAATATCCGAGAGCCGAAAGAATATTATATGCCTGTTTTGGTTAAACATTCAGTATGGAACTTAAAGGTTGATATGAATGAAACTTTTTGGTATAAAGCTGTGTATTTTCTGCTTACGTCTTCGAATGTAAAGTTATATTGTGTTTTTTCTTTTGTTGATACGAAGTCTGGACAAAGTAGTATAAAAGTAGAAGAAATTAAAAAGGACAATTTAAAGGTGAAAAATAGGCTTTTAGAATATCAAGATTTTGTAAAGCCTGTTTGTTTTTCATGGAAAAATCTTTTACCTATTGAAAATGGGGGGCATTTGGTGTTAACAGAAAACGAAAATGGACTGTTTTGCTCGTATCATTTTGCCAAGAATTGTACATCGACGAGTTTTGTTATGGTTTATTATAATTTTCAAGATTATCCTTTAAATTTAGAAAAGTATAGTCGGGATACAACGCATTTGGAAATAACTTTTAAAGCTGATGATATTGTAAATCTTGTCTTGGAAATTAAACTTGCGCAAGGTAATATTATAAGACGGTCTATCTCATTGGTCAAAGGAACAACTAAATATAAATTCAATTTCAATGAAATTTTAGAAAATATTGAGGAAGTTAGGGAAATTTGTTATACTTTGTTTAAGAAAGAAAATGAGCCGCAAGGTTCATTTGAGATTGGGGATTTAAAGATAGTTACAAGATGAAGGAGGATAAGTTATGAGTGAATATTGTATGATTGAAGTTGCTTTTGGAAAGCAAAAAGAAGTTCTAGAGGTAGTCGATTTACTTTTGAGTAAACGATTGGTTGCTAGTTGTCAGGTAGTGGAAAGTCATAGTTCTTGGCATTGGCATTATAATCGAGAAGATAGCTTGGAATATTTGGTGTTTTTAAAGACAAAGAGTGAGTTGTCAAAGGAAATTTATCGGGTTATAAAGGACATTCATACTTATGATTGTTTTGAGTTTGCTGTGTTTTCTCTTAGTAGCTGTAATGATGAATATCTTGAATGGATTGATCGAGAAACAAAATAACATTATTAGCTGATTACTATCATTTGAATCCAGAAATGTGTGAAGTCATTGCTATTTATCATGATCTGAGGTTAAAGGTCGGCCGAAATTACCATGAAGTTGAATCTGGTAAAATATTTATGGCGGATCAGGAGTTAAAAAAGTACTTTACATATGCGCAATTGAAAGTTATGAAAGAAGTTATTGAAGATCATCGTGGTTCTAGAAAAGAACATCCTAGAAATTTTTATGGGGAAGTTTTATCTGATTCGGATAGAAATTTTGATATCGATGTTTTAGTCAAAAGACAACTGGCTACTTCTTTAAAAAATAATGTTTCTTTAAAAAGTTTTGGGGGAACATTTTGAATTTTGTTATAACTATTTATTGAAAAGGATAAACGACAATGGCCATTTTAATTTATGGACAAATAATCCTTTATTGATGGAACGAAGGGCTGAATTTGAAACGCTGTTTTTGGATAAACCCTTAACAAGAAAGCTGTATAAAAAAGAATATGAGCGAATTTCCAATGATAGTACATTGGAAAAGATTTTGAATTATTATGAAGATTATTAAAAGGAGTAAGAAAAATGAAAGTTACTGTGTTAGGAACTGGGGCGATAGGTTATCCTCTAGCTTTTTGTAATTGTGAAAATTGTCAGCAAGCGAGAATTCGTAAGGGAAAAAGCATTCGGAAATGTGCATCTATTTTAATTAATGATGATTTGCTTATTGATTTAGGGCCTGATGTGCAAACTTCTATGACGATGTATGGTAAAGATATGGGTAATCTTAAATATTTATTGCAAACTCATATACATGCTGATCATTTTGAGCCTGCCTTACTATGTACAAGATTACCTCATCAAATAGAGAAAAAGTTGCAAAAACTTCATATATATGCTCATCCATGGTGTTTAAAATATATGAATGCCCAAATACAGGAGTTGGAACAAGTTGATTTAATGTCTCAAGAAGGTGCAAATCAATTGAATGTTGCTATTCATGATATTAAAGCTGGGGATGTTGTGACGTTTGCAAATTATAAAGTAAAGGCTATTGAAACCGATCATGATCTGGAACATGGCTCTTTATTATATGTCATTCATCAACAGGATAAAAATTTATTTTATGCTACTGATACACCTGAGCTTTCAGAAAATGCTTTAAAACAATTAGAAAATATTAAAATGAATGTCATTATTATGGATCATACTTTTGGTGATGTCGATTATTCTTACTCTCATTTAAATGAAAAATTGTTTTTAGAACAAATTGACAAACTGAAGAAAATTCATTGTATTGATGAGAATACGAAAATATTTGCAACACATATATCTCATGAGGGAATGAAATATCATGAGGCTATAGAGCAAAGAGCTATTTTGCATGGATATCATATTGCATTTGATGGAATGGAGTTGGAATTGTAAATCACTCTTTGAAAAAAATATTGTTGCTTTAGAAAAAAGTATTATAAATAAAGTAGAAAACAAATGGCAGTGGATAAAATATTGTGCACAGCAAAATAAGGAGGATGAAAAATGAATAAACGTGGGGATCTATGGATCATTCCTTTTTTACCTGAAGAAGAATATCATCTAGATGTTTTAATCGGTCAAGAACATACAGTTGGGCTTATAGATTTTATTCATCAAAAAAAGTTGAATCTAAAGATCAATCAAGAGGACTATCATATTGGTCCATGTCTTTTAGCATCTTTAGGATATATGGTGGTTAAAAGTGAGAATCAAGCTTCTATTTTGATTTTCTATTTACCGCAAGTGATCAGTAGTTATCAACGAGATTGGTTTTTAGCACATCGTTATCTCGGCATGGAATATATGAAAATCGGAGGATATAGTTTAAAAAAAGATTGGGTGCCTATTAAGGGCTTTGATGGTATCCGTAATGAAATCAAAGAAAAGTATATCAAAGAGGATTTAAAAGCAGAGGAGAAAAAAACGTTGTAAGTGTGTAAAATAATGTAATGTTTAAGAAAAGAAATTTATGGTATTTCAATATTATGTTTGAAAATGATGCTATCAAAAATCAGTATGATACGCTTATAAATACGATAATTCAGTTGAAAGAGTAATAATTTAAGTTATGACTAGTATGCTGCCAATTTTTATTTGGTTCATATGTATTTGGTAATTGCTTCGTGACAAAGACTGGCGTTCAAAAAGTTCAACGATCATCAATAAGGATATAAAAATTTGACATGAGTCCAACTTTGATTTAAGGCAAGAAGAGATAAATAACTTGAAGTTTGAAAGGAGTTGTGTAATGAAAAAAGGTTTAAAAATATTATTAAATACATATTGGGATAGTAGAGGTTGGAAAGATGGCACAATATCTAAAGAAGATTTCGAAGTAGCTAAAAAAGAAGGATTTATGTTTGATTATCCTGAATATATCTCCCATGATGAAGCGCTTAGAAAACTTGATTGGTTATTAAGAAAAATTGATCCTCAAGATGTTGCTAATGCTTTTTTATATAGTTTATCCTCGAGAAAGCTTGAATATCGTTCTATATTAGGAAGTTATTATTTTGGAAAAGCAATACCTAAGCATACTTTGTATGATCCATATAACAAATTAAATTCTAGACACTGTTACATGTGTGGATGGTATGCTTGGAGTAAAGAACCAAATGAATATGCTTTGAAACATGGTTTAAATATATTTAATTTTGAAAGATATAAATTTGGTGGTGTAAGGTATCTTTCGCTTGATTATATTTTATTTGATATAGAACAATTTTTGAAGCTGCCTAAAGTTACTCCGAATGATAATGACAAGGAAATTTTAAAAAGAATATTACAGTGTGCACATAAATTAAAACCTAGAGATAAAGCTGGAAAACTTAGAGATGCAATTACAAAAGAAAGAAAAAATATTTAAAAGTAATAAAAATGAAATAAGTGGCATTTTAAATATTTTGGGAATATGCGGTGTATTAGCAAGTGATGAATTTCCATGTTATGAAGATGAATTTGTTGACGAATACCGTAGATCGCCAGTTGAGCATAAAAATGATTTTGATTATCCAATAAATAGATGGAGAGCATCGGATGGTATAAATTATAAAAAATTTGAAAAAGTATTTGGGTATGAGCTTTAATTACACATTAAGATTTATAAAGTGGATTAACATCTACTTTATCTTTTTCTCAAAAGGTATGCTATAATTGAGATAGATTTAAAACAAGGAAGTGATTGTAATGAATAGCAAAAAAAATACCAACAAGTACCAATATCAATTGCTTGCTACCGATTTATTTAACCCCCTTTGAGAAACCTTTATAAATAAAGAGATTGCGAGCATTGAGATCTTACACGTTTTTTAATTTAAACGCACAGATAAAAACAATGCAACAAGTCAATAGCAATTTAATCATGTTATATTTCAGATTAGGTAAGATAGTTTCAGAAAACAAAAAATATGGTAATAATTTTACCAGACAAGTATCTATAGAACTTAAATTAACTTTTCCAAACATGAAAGGCTTTTCTGAAAGAAATATAAGATCAATGCGGTTATTTTACGAAGAATATGCAGATGATGAAAATTGGCAACAGCTTGTTGCC
>CALVUT010000015.1 GCA_944363675.1 uncultured Bacilli bacterium
AGTGAGTTCATGAAACCCTTGCTTTTTAGATTTCATCGATTATGCTATGACTACAAACAAGGTTTACCTTTGTTTGTTATCCACATTATAAATCGGTATCATTTTAACTAATGTTTAACAGAAAAAAGATGGAATCTACTCTTGTTCCATCTCATTTTTAGCATCAGAAATTGCCTGTTCGAGCTCTTCTTTAGTCATTTTTGAATAACCCTTAATTTTCATAGCCTTAGCCTCTTCACGAAGTTTAGTTAAAGTAGGTTCATCACTAATATCAAATGAATCATCTTCAATTTTGCCTGTGCGAACAAGCTCATCAATTTGCTCTTTAGTAATTGTCTCACGCTCAATCAAAGTATGACTAAGAAGCATAACCAAATCTTTATTTTCCTTCAAAATCTTCTTAGCATTTTCATAACACTCCATAATAATCTTACGTGCCTCTTGATCAATTTCTAAAGCCACTTGATCAGAATAATTCTTTGTCTTATTGTAATCCCTACCCAAGAAAACATTTTCGCTTGAATTAGCTTCATAACGAATTGGTCCCAAATCGCTCATACCATACTCTGTAACCATGCTTCTTGCTAAACCAGTTGCTCTTTTAAAATCATCACTAGCACCAGTCGTTATATCATCTAAAAATAACTCCTCAGCAGCCCTTCCACCTAAACAACTCGTAATCATAGCAATCATTTCACTCTTTGTATAGCGGCTTATATTATCTTCCTTAGGAGTATAAGCAGTATATCCACCGGCCATACCACGTGGAACAATTGTAATCTTTTGAACCTCCATAGCATCTTTAAGTTTCAAACCTAAAACTGCATGACCAGATTCATGAACCGCTGTAAGCCATTTAACATCATCACTCAACTTGCGACTTGTTTTAGCTGGTCCCATCAAAACACGATCAGTAGCCTCATCAATATCTTGTAAAGTAATGGCAGACTCATCTTTACGAACAGCAAGCAACGCAGCCTCATTCATTAAATTTTCCAAATCAGCGCCTGAAAAACCAGAAGTCCTTTGCGAAATACTTTTTAAATTAACATTAGGTGCTAAAATCTTATTTTTAGCATGAACTTCCAATATAGCTTCACGTTCTTCGGTATCTGGAAGATTTACGGTTACCTGACGATCAAAACGACCTGGACGAAGCAATGCTGGATCAAGTACATCGGGTCTATTTGTAGCCGCGATAATAATGATTCCCTCATTAGCCCCAAAGCCATCCATTTCAGTCAATAACTGATTAAGTGTTTGCTCTCTTTCATCATGTCCACCACCAATACCAGAACCTCTTTGACGTCCAACAGCATCGATTTCATCAATAAAAATCAAACAAGGAGCATTGCGTTTAGCTTCTTTAAACATATCACGGACACGACTGGCTCCAACACCAACAAACAATTCAACAAAATCAGAACCACTGATAAAATAGAATGGAACATTAGCTTCGCCAGCCACAGCCTTAGCAAGTAAAGTTTTACCTGTACCTGGAGGACCTACCAATAAAACACCCTTTGGTATACGCGCCCCAAGTCTTTGAAACTTCTTTGGATTTTTCAAGAAATCAATAAGCTCGGCCACTTCTTCTTTCTCTTCTTTAAGTCCAGCCACATCTTTAAACCGTACTTTACCACCATCACTAGACAACTTTGCACGGCTCTTGCCAAAATCCATACTTCCCTTATTAGAATTAGCCATCTTCATAAAGATGTAATAAGTAGCTCCAACTAAAATAAGAAGTGGAACAATATTAATAATGATATACCACCATGAAATCGTTCCAGGATCTGGATTAGTTTCATAAACTTTCAAATTATTCGATTCGGCATATTTAGTAATACTATCAATCTCAGCTTCAACAACTGTTGCGCGAAAATGTTCATTCTCACCATAACCGTTTAACTTACCATCAATATAGTAAACGCTTTCTTCACTACTTGGCGTAATCGTAATTTCTGTAACATTCTTATTTGCAATTTCGCTCATCAATTCTCCAGTAGTTATTTCATGAACCGTTGTTCTACCAAGATTTAAAACACTTAAAACCACAAAAATAACCACTACGAGTATTAAATAAGGAAACAAATTTTTAATTGTATTTTGATTTGTTTTCTTCATATTTCTTTTCCCTCTCTTTTTATATACTTGTATATTATATCATAACTTTCATCTTTTTCTAGGTCATATTTTGACTTTTTTAACCCAAGAATCCACAACACTTTCCCCTCGCTATCTACCAAAATAGGAATAGTATCTTTCTTAATCTGTTGGATATGTGCATCAATTAAAATATCATTAACCTTCTTTGAACCATGTAAATTCTTAACTTCCATTTTCATTCCGGCTTTACGCGTTGTTAAATAAAGCGGAAAACGAATATCACAACTTCGTAAATGAATTTCAAAATTACTCTTTTCTCCATAAGAATCTACCTGCTCTAATCGATCTCCATTAGGTAGTATAGTATTTTTAGAAACCTTTATACAATAAGGTTCAATCCTTTGCTTTTTTTGCAAAAAACACCATCCATTCTGCTTAATCAAAGAAAACTGTTTAGGAAAATCCAACATACATGAACTTCTTGAATTATTAATCATTTGAACAAATAACAAAACATGACGTTTCGAAATCACTTGAATATCATCCTTATAAACATCACTTAAATAACTTTCCACATAAGCTTTCTTCATCTCCAAAGAAAGTTTTTGAAATGCAGATACATTAATTTTTTGCTTCTGTTCTATAATTGTTCGTAACCTTTTCACTTCCTCTTGAATAAGCATATTACTTTCTAAAAGAATCTCACTAAACTGCAACATCTTTAAATGATAATTAGGATTCTCTTGCTCTAAAAAAGGTAAAACAACATGACGAATTCGATTTCGTAAAAAAGCGTCATTCAAATTGCTTTCATCCTCAACATAAGGAATATGACGTTCATCTAAGTAAGCATAAATATCCTTTTTTCGAACAGTCAATAAGGGTCTTAAAACAACAATATCATTCCATAAAGATTTTCTCTGAATACCAGCATAGCCTTCTAAAGTACTACCTCTTAAAATACGCATCAAAATGGTCTCTGTTAAATCATCACCATGATGCGCCGTCAGCAAAAACTTGGCCTGATACTTCAAAGCAACCTCTCTAAAACGTTCATATCGAAATTCTCTTGCCTCTTGCTCCGTAAATTTTCCTTTAACATAATGATCAATCTCAAAATACTCTAAAGGAACATCCTGTTTTTGCAAATAATCACGCACAAAAAGGTAATCTCGTTCACAAGACTCCCGTGTATGATGATTAACATGAACACAAACAACAGGAATGTCAAGCTCTAATAGAATAGAAAGTAAGCACATTGAATCCGGTCCGCCTGACAAAGCAAGAACACAAACATCATCTTTCGAAATATAAGATTGTATAAACTTTTTCTCTTCTTTCATAAATCTCCTTAAGACCACCCATATTGTACTGTATTTATTTCCTTTTTGCAACCTTTTTTAGCACTTAAAGCAAAAGAGTGTCAATTTGATCTTTCTGAAACAAGCAAATTAGCATTATGCTGCTCATAAGCATTTGTAACAACAATAAAAATACGAGGATCAATTCTAAGCATATCTTGCCGAATACGATAATAATCATTTTCATGAACACTAGAAAACAATATTTTTCTTTTTCTCTTTGAATACCCACCTTGAGTATGTAAAATCGTAGCATCATACCCTTCACTCACTAAATAAGAGCGAATCTCCTCAACACGTGAAGAAGTAATATACAGTATACGATGCTTATTGATACCTAACTGCGTATTATTTGAAAAATAACTAATCAAAGCCAATGCAATTAAAGAATACATTAAATTGGTAACACCAAAAGTAAAACCACCCAAAAAAACAATCAAACCATCCACATATAAAATAGACTTGCTCATTGGAATATGAAAATACTTCTCCATCATCTGATTTAAAATATCTGTTCCTCCTGTTGTATAATTGTTTTGAAAAACAAGACCATATCCATAACCACTTAAAATACCGCCTAAACAGGCCACTATAAAAGGATCTAAATCTAAAACAATAACGTTGCCAATTCCTTCAGTCATAGATACAAAAACAGGAAATAACAATGAACCTAAAATCGTATTTTTCGTTTTTTCTTTTCCCAAGAAGAAATAACTAACACCAATTAATACAAGATTCATGATAAACATAAAAACACTTTCATTAACATCTATCAAATGATTAACTACAATAGAAAGCCCACTGACACCTCCTGTAACATAATTATAAGGAGATAAAAACAAATTAAATGCTATAGCAATGAACAATAGCCCAATCAAAATAGACAAATATTTCTTTACTTTAATCTTCATCATACTTAACCCTCAAAAGAGACTCAAACAATTCCTTTAAATCTCCATCCAATACTTTATCTACATTACTTGTTTCATACCCACTACGTAAATCCTTAATTAACTTATATGGTTCCAAAACATAATTGCGGATCTGACTACCAAAATCAATAGAACTAACCGTACCTTTTAAAGCATTTTTTTCCTTTTCTCTTTTTTCGACCTCTAATTGATATAACTTATTTTTTAATAATTTCATAGCTTGTTCTTTATTCTTTAACTGACTCCGTTCATTTTGACAAGTAACAACTACTTTTGTAGGTAAATGTGTAATACGTACTGCCGAATTCGAAGTATTTACAGACTGTCCACCAGCCCCGCTAGAATGGTATACATCGATTTTTAAATCACTTTCCTTAATATCGATATCAATATTGTTATGATACTCAGGAGTAACAGTTACAGAAGCAAAAGAAGTATGTCTCCGTCTACCTGCATCAAATGGTGAAATTCGTACTAACCGATGAACCCCTTTCTCATTTTTAAAATACCCATAAGCAAAATCTCCTGAAATATGAAGCGTTGCACTTTTAATTCCAGCTTCATCCCCCTTTTGCTCTTCAATCACTTCACAAGCATAACCATTTTTCTCACAAAACATTTTATACATTCGAAGAAGCATACTAGCCCAATCACAAGACTCAGTACCTCCAGCTCCAGGATGAATTTCCAAATAACAATTCAAAGCATCATATTCTCCATTTAATAAGGTAGTGATTTCAAGCTCTTCAATTTCCTTTTTTAAAAGATCCAATGGAATGCCCTCAAGCTCACCCTCACTCAGCAAAGGAAGTAAATCCAAATCATCTTGAATTTCCTTTTTTAACGAATTAACCCTATCTACGATCTTTCGTAGTCCTGCCAAAGATTTCTGCGTTTCGTTAGCAAAATCTACATCATTCCAAAAACCATCCTGATGAGTAATTTTTTCTAAACGAGCTATTTCTTCAACCTTAGATTCTAAGTCAAAGTGACCTCCCTAAAGATTCAACTTTCTGTTGCAATGACAATAATTCATTTTTTAATTCATTCATAATTTAACCCTCTCTTATATAAAAAGAGTATACCATAATAACGCTATAGATTCAAAAGAATTACTTACTTTTTCTTTCGTTTATACCAGCCATGGCGATACAAAAAAGCTCCACAATGGGCATTCAAAAAATACCCTTTATAACTAGCCAGTGCCGATTGCCTATATGAAAAAGGCAACTCAGGATGATTCTCTATATATTTCATTTTTTTACGAATACGTCTTTTTGTTTGTGGATTTAAAAGAACAATAAGTTTTTTTCCTTTTAAAATAAAACGATACCCAATAAAAGAAAAACCTTGTTTCATCGATATAATCTGTGTTTTTCGATTCAATTCTAATTTAACCTTAGCCAATTCCTTTTCAATTTCTTTCAAACAATATTTTAAATACTCTTTATCCGGATGAAACAAAATAAAATCATCCATATAACGAACATAATATTTAATCTTTAATTTTTCCTTAATAAAATGATCTAGATCATTCAAATAAAAAACCGCAAAAATTTGACTAGTCATATTACCTATTGGAATACCCTTACCCTTATCATAAAACGGAATCCTATGCAATTCTGAAAGACGATATTCCTGATCACTTAAATTCTTCTCTTTAATACGCTTTTCCTCTTTAGAAATCAAAGCTCGAATACGTTTATTAGTTTCTTCAGAATTTGTCGTTTCAATAATATCTTTAATCATATCCAATATCTCTTGATCTTGAATATAACAAGCTAATTTTTCCAATAATATCTCATGATCAATTTTATAAAAATACTTGGAAATATCACATTTCAAAATATAAAAATTATCACATTTAAACTTTAAAGAATTAACATACTTTTTAACATAATCCAAACCTTTCTTTAATCCTTTATCTTTACGCGTTGCAACATTCATCTCAATCAATTTTGGCTCCAAAATAGGCAAAAGAATCTCTTCACTCAACAAATGATTAACAATCTTATCTGAAATAATCTCACTCATAATAATACGATACTTCGGTTCTTTAATCAAAAACACATTATAAGCACTATGCTTATACTGCCTATTTTTTAAAACAAAATAAATCTGAGCAATATTCATCATATAAAAATTTTCAAAATTAACAATTTTTCTTCGATGCTTAGAAGTTAAGCGAACATGATGATAATATTTTTCTATCTTAGCAATATCACAAAGCTTATCATACATCTTCCCCACTCCTAAACAAGCCATACACGAGCTTTCGACAATCAATCATAATACTCGTTAAAACCTCTAACTGATGCTTACTAATATATTTTTTATGAAAACTTTGTCGTGTATAAAAATCAAACATAGCAAGCTTAATCAAATAATCTTTTAAATATTTATCCTTAATTCTCTGACTTTGCTGTATATTATAGCCAAAAATATTTTCAATCAATTCATACTCATTTTTCTCTATATTATTACGTAATACAAATTCCTTCTTTGGAAAATTAGGAAGCCACTTATTCATATAAGCAATCAACCTCTCAGTACTAGATAACAACTTAAACTTTATTTCCATAATATCTCCATTTCTTTAAAATAAAACCACTTTAAAATAGCATAAACCCCATTATGCTTTCTATTTGAGCAATTAAAGCTCAGGAACAATCTTGTTTCCAATCTAAATCGATTGCTATTTCTAGCTACTTCTTCTCATTATCAGTCTTAACCAATAACTTAAGTACATTAGCTCTAGCTAACCGTAGTAGGAAGCTCGCGCGAACACCATTGCCGTTCGTCACCCAAGTGTTATTCACATAGCCAACCGGATTAAGATAGAACTCATTCGCCGACATATTACTGACATTGAAATTGCTCGGAGACAGCTCACAACAATATAGATTATCCCTACTTTATTCTATGCAACACGAAAAAAAAGGTGACAAGAAAGTCACCATAGTATAAGCTAAATAAACAAAAAATAATTTCTGTACAATTCCCATACTTTCTATTTGAGTAATTAAAGCTCAGGAACAATCTTGTTTCCAATCTGAATCGATTGCTATTTCTAGCTACTTCTTCTCATTATCAGTCTTAACCAATAACCTTGAGTGCATTAGCTTTAGCTAATCGTAGTAGGAAGCTCGCGCGAACACCATTGCCGTTCGTCACCCAATTGTTACCAACATTGCCAACCGAATTGAGAGCAAAATCATTCGCCGACGTATTACTGACATTGAACTGGTTCGGAGACAGCTCACAACAATACAGATTATCCCTTATTACTAATAATATGTCAAAAAATCAAAAAAGTGAGTACATCTATACCCACTATAAAACAATATATTTGTCCAAAATGACAATAAATACATTATGTATTTAAGCAATAACTACTCAGGAATAATCCTGTTTCCAATCTGAATCGATTGCTATTTCTAGCTACTTCTTCTCATTATCAGCCTTAACCAATAACCTTGAGTGCATTAGCTTTAGCTAACCGTAGTAGGAAGCTCGCGCGAACACCATTGCCGCCCGTCACATTGCTCCACTGATTTACATAACCATCTGAAAGAAGAACAATCTCACGTGCCGTCGTAATACCGACAACGAAAAAGCTCGGAGACATTCAAAAACAAGCAATATAACTTCTAGATCATCCCTAATTTATTCTATGCAGCACCAAGAAAAAAGGTGACATAATTGCCACCAATAGCATAGTAAACAAACACAAAAATTTCTTCTCTCATGTCTACTATACTTTCTATTCGAGCATATTACTCAGGAATAATCTTGTTTCCAATCTAAATCGATTGCTATTTCTAGCTACTTCTTCTCATTATCAGTCTTAACCAATAACCTTAAGTACATTAGCTTTAGCTAACCGTAGTAGGAAGCTCGCGCGAACACCAATCCAGCTGTTCGTCACATTATTCCACTGATTCACATTGCCCTCCGAATTGAGAATAAGCTCATTCGCCGCCGTATTACTGACATTGAACTGGCCCGGAGACACGTATTAAAATTATTGAATTATCCCTTACTATATTCTATGTCAAAGTAAAAAAAAGGTGACATAATGCCGCCTTTAATATAGATAAATAAACACAAAAAACATACTCTCTTATGTCTACTATACTTTCTATTCGAGCATATTACTCAGGAATAATCCTGTTTCCAATCTGAATCGATTGCTATTTCTAGCTACTTCTTCTCATTATCAGCCTTAACCAATAACTTAAGTACATTAGCTCTAGCTAACCGTAGTAGGAAGCTCGCGCGAACACCATAGCCGCTCGTCACCCAGTTGTTAGTCACATAACCAGTCGAATTGAGAATAAAATCATTCGCCGATGCATCACCGACATTGAAATTGCGCGGAGACAAATCAAAATCAACTAGATTATCCCTATTTTATTCTATGCAACACGAAAAAAAAGGTGACACAATCGCCACCAATAGTATGGATAAGCAAACGCAAGAAACATATTTCTCTCATGTCTTCCATACTTTCTATTTGAGTATTCTACTCAGGAATAATCCTGTTTCCAATCTGAATCGATTGCTATTTCTAGCTACTTCTTCTCATTATCAGTCTTAACCAATAACTTAAGTACATTAGCTTTAGCTAACCGTAGTAGGAAGCTCGCGCGAACACCAATGCTGTTCGTCACCCAGTTGTTACCAACATTGCCAACCGAATTAAGATAAAACTCATTCGCCGTCGTATTACTGACATTGAACTGGTTCGGAGACAAGTCAAAATCAACTGGATTATCCCTAAATATTCATCAATATAATTTACAATAATTACCACTAAAAATAATGCTATTAGAGATAATCTCACTTATATCTTAGTCAATCGAGATAGGAAACTCGCGCGAACACCATTGCCGTTCGTCACTCCAGTGTTATTCACATAGCCAACCGAATTGAGATAAAACTCATTCGCCGACCTAGAACTGACATTGAAATTGCTCGGAGACATTGTCCAATAAGTATAAGAAGAATAGGTATATGCGGATTTATTTAAATAATTATTTGCATATCCGGATAACATGAGTTCATCCACTGTAATAAGTCCAATTGGATACGTTAAAGCCTTA
>CALVUT010000016.1 GCA_944363675.1 uncultured Bacilli bacterium
GTAACTGCAACACTTTTTTTGATTTTTCCATACAAAAAAGTGCATTTTTTGTTGCACTTAATCTTGCATAAATACTAACTTTCTTTGCTCTTTTCAAAGTGTTGCATTTAACTTTTCATTTCACCAAAACTAATTACTACAAATATAGCTAGTAATATAGCTATATTTCGTGCTTTTTCAAATTTTGAATTTTGATTTTGCAAATACTTAAAAAGTGAGTTTTGCAATTTCTTTTCATTTTGTTTATTTTTTCTTTCGCATGCGGTTAACTCATCCAAAGAAATATTAAATATTTGACTATAATATATCAAATCTTCAAAAGTTGGACGACGTTTATTATTTTCAAGACGATTTATCTTCGAATGATCTACATGCATTCGCTCTGCTAAATCATATTGAGACATATTTTTACTTAACCTTAAATCCTTTAAAAATGGGCCGTTCTTATTATAATCCATATAACAATACACCTCAGTAAAAGTATATCATGGACAAACTTAAACTTAAAGATTTAAAAAGCCATAATCTACTTTTGATTATGACTATTTTCGATATAAACTTCTAGCTAAAGGCTTAGTAATTGGCTCTTGATATAAAATTTCTAAATCATGTAAAGCACGAGTCATTGAGACGTATAAGTTTTTTAAGTCAGTATTGTTATCAGAAGAATATGTTTTTTCACTTACATTTGCAATAATAACTGCATCAAATTCTAATCCTTTTGAACATTGACTACTTATCGAACAAATACCACCTTCATATACACTATTATTCATATTTATATACGATATATTTACTCCTAGTTGTTGTAAGTTAACCGCGATTTGATTAGCCTCTTCTTCAGTACGACTTATTACAGCGATAGAAGAAAAATTCTGTGCAATCAAACCTTCTATTTTGCTTTTTAATAATTGAATATTGCTTGGGTCATATAATGTATATCTTACATCTTCACCGTGTCTTATTACAGGTTCAGATACTTTCATATTTAAATAATCCAAGATTTGATTAGCCTGTTCCATAATTTCAATAGTAGTACGATAACTTTTAAGTAAATAGTCAACATTGCATTTATTATTAAAACATGCTTTTTCAACTTCTTCCCAGCTATCAATACTTCTATAATCATAAATAGATTGAGCTAAATCTCCAAAAATACTGAATGTACAATTTGGTAAAGCTTTTTTTAAAGCATAAAAATTGAATACACCATAGTCTTGAGCTTCATCAATTACTGCATGTCGGAATTTTTTATACTCCTGAGATCCATGTAATAATGTATGTAAATAAATAATACCTGGTAAATCTTCAAAAGTAATTCCTTTTTTAATTGGTATAGTAATTTTTTTTAAGCTATCATTCACTTCTCTATCTGCAAATTGAGATAGTTTCGTTAAAAAATTATTATATATTGTTGATGTTTTTTTGCTTTTAATTGAAAAATGTTTTCTTAAGGATGCCACACATCCACTTTCTATTTCTTTCTTTAAAGCTTGATATTCCTTTTGATATTTTTCTTTTGTAATAGTTCCAGCATCCATTTTTTCCTGATATTGTTGATTTACTGATGAAACCAATTTAGAAGAATTATTCTTAATATAATTTGACAATAACAATACGCATCTTTCAATTTTCATTTCTATATTATCATATATTTTATCCTGAATTTCTTGATATGTTTTTAAAATTGCCTCTTTAGGTAATATTTTAATATTTTTGATTGTAAAGTCTTTACCAGGAACAACTTCATATTCATCTAAATATTTCACATATTTGTCTATTAGTTCTTTAAAATCCATAGACATCTTGAAATGATATGGATTTACACCATTTATAACATCAGGATTATATCCTACATCATCAATACTAATTTCCTCACCAATAAATTCTTGGGCAAATTCGGGATATGTAAGCTGTGGAACACTAGTTACATCTAATTCTGGCAGAACAGATGATATGTAATTAATAAAGAATTTATTTGGCCCTATTACCATATATTGGTCAGATTTAATTGTTTCCCTAAAGTTATAAGCCAAATAAGCAATTCTATGTAAAGCCACAGTAGTTTTTCCTGAACCAGCTACTCCTTGACATATTGTATTGTTAGTAATAGGTTCTCTTATAATTGTATTTTGTTCATTTTGTATAGAACTAACTATATTTTTCAAACGATTATCTGCATTTACTCCTAAATATGGCTTTAAAATTTCATCATTAGAAACCGTGTCTACATCTCGATAGGATAACAACTCACCATTTTCAATTTCATATTGACGTTTTAATTCCATAGTTCCACTTATTGTTCCCTTAGGTGCTTCGTAACTTGCTGGTCCTATATTGCTATCATAATATAAAGATGCAATAGGAGCACGCCAATCAACTGTAATTATATTACCATCACTGTCTACTACTCCTACTTTTCCAATGTAGCAAACTTCTTTTCTATGTTCATCGTCTGAAGTAAAATCAATTCGAGCAAAATATGGTTTTTGGAATCCGTTTTCTAACACTTTTAATTTATTTTCATATTGATTTAGCAAATTATTATAAACAATAGGATCCATTACATTCCGTCTTTTTAACGAATTAATCATCAATTGTACATCTTCATAAACATGATGCAATTCAGATATAACAGATTGTGTTTTTTCCTTTTCTAATTCAAATTCGTATTTTTCCATTACACATCCCCCTTTCAAAATGTTATTTTTTATAATTCAATTTTTTTAAAGCATACCAAGCAAATGGTGATAATTGTTCTTCTTTTAATTCTTCGATTGGCAACCAAACAGCTCCATCAGAATCAAGACCATCAGCATCAATTTTTAAATTTTCTTCCTTAATATCAACAAGATACAAAATTCCAATATGATGTAAATCTTCTGTTACATTTTCTTCCATAAGCCATTTAATATTAGTAGAAGTTGCATCTAATAATTCTTCTTTAATAACAGTTCCTTCTACTTCTTCCATCATTTCTCTATGTAGAGCTTCGATAGGTGTTTCGGTATGTTCGATACCCCCACCTGGAAGATCATATTTTCCCTTATAACCTCCTCTAGCCTTTTTTACAAGAGCTATTTTACCATCTCGTATTAAAATGCCATAAGCTCCTACATGTGTTTTAACAATAGTTTTCATATATTTCCCTCTCTTTCATTTCCTTACAAATTTTACCATACGATCTTATATTATTCAAATAATACTTGCGTTAAATTCAAATCATTTAATAAATTATACCACTTTTCCCATCCATCCTTTTTTTGGCGAGGATCACTTAAATCAATTTTGCCCATTTGATATAAAGCAATTTTTTCTAAAATAACTTTTAAAATGTAAAACTCCCACATACATTTTAGATTTTGAATGCTTAAATTCATTTGATTTTCATATTCTTTTAG
>CALVUT010000017.1 GCA_944363675.1 uncultured Bacilli bacterium
TTCCATCTCCTTCATATAGTTGACTCAGTACTTCTTGGTTCTCTTCAATTAAGAAATATAAATCACTTTCTAAACTGTTTTTCTTGATATCATTATAATCTACCTTTCTTAGATAATCAAGGTTGATGTCTATAATTTCTATTTTATCTGATCGTATTTTATGATAGTCTTTCTCCATCAAGGCACTTCGGTAAATAAACTTTCCTAAACCAAAGATATCATAATTATTGATATTGATTTGAAGAACTTTCTTTACTTTTAAATAATCTTGATAACTCTTCACATCTCTTAAGAGTAACTGAGCTATATAAACAGTGTTTTTACTTTCTAAGACATTACTATAACGATAGTTTACTTCAATATCAATGTAATAATCTTTTGTTTGATATAAAACATCTGTTTCACTGCCAACAACATCTTGCTTTACGGGAATACTCGGATGAACAAGCATTAAGTCTTTTTGTAAATCACTCAAAGGTATATCCGTAGTCTTATGAATAATCCGACACAGATATTCTTTAACAAATGGATCATTTTTACTAAGTAAAGTTTTTACGACTTTATCATTTAAGATCGTATATTTTTTGGTACTTGTATTCATAGATGTTCCTCCTTAAAAGATCAGCTTGAGTGACTATTTTAAAGAGTATTCTCATCTTTACAAGCGATTCGACAAAACAAGACAAAAAAAGATGTTCCTCACATCTTCATTGAATTTAATATTTTTCATAATGAATCTTTTCTGGATAATAGTTGTCATTAGGTTTCAAATCTAAAGCCGAATAGCCAAGTGCAATAACACTAAAAATTTGATAATCCTGAGGAACAGCCAATATTTCCTTTTCTTTAGCTGTTTTCTCTAAGTCAGGATATCCACCTAACCAACAAGAACCAATCTCCATCGAAATTGCTTCAAGTAAAATATTTTCTGTTACAGCTGCACAATCAGCTTGCCAATACGGTGTCTTTTCATCATCACCTTTTGAAACAACAACAATGGCCGCTGCCGCTTCACTAAGCATTTTGGAATAAATACAAGCATCAGCTAAAGCATTCAATGTATTTCTATCTTTAACAAGTACAAACTCATAAGGCTTCAAATTATGAGCAGACGGAGCATTCATCCCTGCCTTTAATAAAGCATCCAAATCATCATCAGAAATAGGCTTATTCAAAAACTTACGGACACTTCTTCTCTTATAAATCTCTTCCATTTTCATCTATCCTTTCTAAACTAATACTACCACAGAAAAAAAGAAAAGAAAACAAACTAGACACTTATTTTCTTTTCTAACTCACTTTTATATTCACGACAAGCTTCATCTAAATCCTTAAATAAATGATCAATGTCTTCTTTACTAGAAGTTCTCACTCCACTCGCATACTTATGTCCCCCACCATGATACCTTGAAGCAATTTCATTAATAATTGGCCCTTTACTGCGAATATTAACTTTATACACATCATTTTTCGCATCATAAGTAACAAAAGTCCAAACATAAACATCTTTCATATAATTAAAATCATTAATCATATTAGAAGCAGTCGAAGAATCTACACCATATTCCTTTACAACCTCATCGGAAATCCGTATCGAAGCAAATCCATTCTCACTCACTTCTAAATTCGTTGCTAAATAGCCATGAAAGCGAATTTCCTCTAAAGGGCGCTCATAAAGCTTTTCATAATATCTTGTAAAAGGAAGTTGAGTTTCGCGAATCAAAGCCGTGACAATTTCAAAAGTTTCTAAACTCGTATAAGAGATAAGAAAACGATCACTGTCGGAAACAATCCCCAAAAACAAATTCGCGGCCACAGGAATAGAGAGTTTAAAATTACTTTTTAAAAGCATCTTAGCAATCATTTGACAAGTACTTGAAGAACCATCTTCAATCCATTCCAATCCCCCAAAATCCTCTTCATACGGATGATGATCAATCTTAATAATTTCCTTATATTTAAGACCTTCAATACCATCAACACGGTACAAATTAGGCACATCAAGCGTAATAAGAAGCACATTTTCCAAAGTAGCCACATTCACCTTATCTAAGCGACCATACTTTTTAAACTTACTTACGCCTGTTCCAACTGCATAAACATGCTTAGAAGGATACTTTTCTAAAATGGCATCCCGCAAAGCTACTTGACTGCAAATCGCATCAGGATCTGGTCCGACATGTCTTGCTAACACAATCGTGTCATACTGCTTAATTTTCTTTAATACTTTCTTGATGATATCATTCTTCATGTAACACTCCTAACTATTTGTTTTCAAGATAAAAATACGTATCACGAGCAATCATAACCTCTTCATTGGTAGGAATAACATAGACAGGGATCGTCGAATTTTCGGTTGTAATCTTACCTTCATGAATATCATGATAACTAGCAATTTTTTCGTTAAAATCATAATCTAATTCTACACCCAAGAATTTCAACTTTTCAACAATCTTCCTGCGTTCATACGCGCCATTTTCACCAACTCCAGCAGTAAAGACAATCGCATCGCAGCCTTCCAATTCAAAATAATATTTTGCAATATAATCAACAATTCGTTTAACAAACATATTTAAAGCCAAAGTACTTTTTTCTTCGCCCAACTTCACCCGATCATAAATATCTCGCATGTCACTGAATCCTTCACTAATAGCTTTAACACCACTTTCCTTATTTAAAACCGTATTAATCTCTTCTGTCGTCATACCAGTTTTTTCCATAATATAAGGAAGAATAGTCGCATCAATATCACCACACCGAGTGCCCATAATAAGTCCAGCATTAGGCGTAAAGCCCATTGAAGTATCAACGCATTTGCCATCTTTAGTAGCTGTAATACTTGCTCCAGAACCAATATGACAAATAATCAATTTTAAATCTTTACGATTCAAGAAATTAGCCATATATTCAGCAATATATTTATGACTTGTACCATGTGCTCCATAACGGCGAACCTGATATTTGGTATACCAATCCATTGGCACAGCATACAAATAATTTTCCTTACTCATCGTTTGATGATAAGCTGTATCAAACACAACAACATGAATAGCTTGTGGAACAACTTCCTTAGCGGCCTTAATCCCTAACACCGCAGCTGGATTATGTAAAGGAGCCAAACTAGACAAAGACTCAATATCATCGACCACTTCATCCGTAGCCACAACACTCTTTTGATAATGGTCAGCACCTTGAACAACCCTATGTCCAACTCCTTTAATTTCATCATAAGACTCAACAATATGTAAATCCTTTAACTCTTGCATCAAAAGCTTAAACGCTTCCTTGTGATCCTTCATAGCCACTTGTTTTTCGATCTTTTCCCCATTCAATTTAATAGTATAAAAACTACCTTCTATACCAATACGCTCAAAATATCCACTAGCAAGCACCTTTTCTTCGGGCATCTCATAAGCTTTAAACTTTAAAGATGAACTGCCCGCATTAACAGACAAAATTTTCATAATTCTTCAACTCCTGATACTATTATACAAAAGATTGAACATTTTTGCCATGGTTATTTTACATTAAAGACAGTGTGGTCCTGTTCCAAGCTTGCGAACTTCCTTTTCCGACTCACACCCAATTGAAATAAATTCATGAACATAATCACTTAACAAGGTTGCTTTAATATTACGCGACAAACTCACTTGCGAAAAATCGATTTGTTTCATTTTCATCACCTACAATTAGTGTGTATAAAAATAACTATCTTATACATACTAAAAATGGGTGAAAAAAATGGATTACTATAACCAAAGAATTAATTGTAACGTACACATTTGCAAATACTTTGATAAACAAGAAGAAAAATGTACACTTGGAGCTATTACTGTGGGCCAAGAAAACAGCCAAACCATTTGCAAAAATTTTGAAAAAAGGAATTAGAGATACTCCTCAAATTCCTTTTTCTTTTCGCCAGAAACAACTTCATGCTTTTTAATAGCTTCCCAAATAAGTGTTTCATAATCAAATAATTGTTCATATTCGATACATTTTTGTAAATCCGGATTAATCACCGGATGGCGAGGCACAAAAATAGTACAGCAATCTTCATAAGGTAAAATAC
>CALVUT010000018.1 GCA_944363675.1 uncultured Bacilli bacterium
ATTGTTTGACTATGTAAATTGGTACAACAATGTTCGAATTCACGGATCACTAAATTACCAAACACCTGTAGCATATCGTTTGGGGTTGTCCTTATAAAAATTGTCTAAAAAAGTGTTGACAATCCACATCACCATTAATTCTTAAAATACGCCAGTAATATCCAGCAAACTTAACCCAATTATTATCTACATTACCACGGTAATAATAAGATGTCCCATAATCATCGGGAGCACTACAAATATAACTATTTTGATCTTCCCCGCTATTAATAGCAATGGTCTTATCCTCATTTACAGTAGGACATGCCCCTGTATCATCCAATAGAGCTATAATACCACATTGAATACTCTCTTCTCCATATTTTAAAATACATAACTCTAAATCACTTAGAACATGATCCAAATAAGAATTTATAATAGAAATCTTACCATTATATGTTGCATTCATAACAACATCACTAACTTGCGTGTCATAATCTAACCAAAGCCTTAACTCAAAAGTTTTGCTTTCATTTCCTTGAAGTACTCCTACATCCAATTTATATGCCTTTACCGCACCATTAACTGTGGTATTTACCTCATAATCACTCGTTAAATTATTCGTCCTTACATTTGTACTATTTAATTCGATCAAATTTGCTTTCAAATATTCATCAGGTAATACTTTAACACCAGCATCCTGACTCATCGTCTCTAAATTGATTTGATAACTTACAGCCCCTTCACAAGTGTTTTCAATCGTAAATGTATATGGACTTAAGGAGGCACCCTCATTATCTGTGATCGGATATGCTTTTTGTAAGTTAATGTCATTATTACCCGTAAAAGTGATATTAAAACAATCAGTTGTCACAATATTTGTGTTTGTTTGACGTAACGTAAACTGCCAATACGCAAAAGTTATCCCTATAAATATACAAATAAGAAAAATAACCCCTACGATAAATAACATTCTTTTTTGCTTAACCATTTCTTTAAAAACACTCAATCTAAACACCTTCTTATACAAACCAGCCTACTTTTTCTATGCTAATACAAGTATAACACAGAAAGTGTTCATTTATCAATTTTAAAAATAGTATTATTTACTTAAAGTTTACAAAAATTACAACTTTATCCTTCATTGCAAATTATCAACATATGCATCGAAAAGACCACTCGAATAAGGTGCAACTTGATAAGGGGAAAAGAAAAATAAAATACCATCATTTGTATAAACAAAAGATTTAAAGTTCTCCATCACTGGCTTTGTTCCTTCAAAAAGCCATGTAATTGAAGTGATCTTAGGATTCATAAGTAAGTCTGCACGTACCTTTTCACTCACCTTTTCAAGAAATTCTTTGGTAAATGATTCATTGGTCACAATGAGTTCGTTCGTTTTATCCCAAACCACCGTCCATATTTCCAAATTGGGATGAGCTCCCCCTGTATAAATCTCGATATAAAAAACAAAAGACAAATACTTATCTGTTTCATAAGTATCATAAGTTACATTTAAAGTATAAAGTTGATCATTTTGTTCTGTAGCTAGTCTCATATTTTCCAAAAAGTTAGACTTAACAGTATCTAATTTTTCGGTAACATAACGATTTAAAGACTTTATAGGTGTATAAAAAGAATCTACTTGCATCTTATAAGGATGCATTGGTTCTTCATTAATCGAGGCCATAGCTTTATTGACCCAAATGAGACTTCCAACGGTAAGACAAACAAAGAAAAAGACTACAACTGTACATATATATTTCATAGTACATTGTAGTCTAATCTTTATTTTTTATGAATAGTAAATCCTTCACCCAAAACATCTACAACAAGTATATCATGAACTTTCAAATCTTGTTCGACAATTTCATGAGCAATTAACGTTTCAATATTCTTTGTAACATAACGTTTAATTGGTCTTGCTCCGTAATTTGGATCAAAAGATTCATCAATAATCTTTTCTCTAGCGGCACTCGTAAGTTCCACTGAAATTTGTTTGGCTTTTAAACGTGCATTAATCTCCCGAATAATCTTATCTAGGATTTCACCAACAACATCCTTATGTAAAGGTTTAAACACAATAATCTCATCAATACGATTAATAAACTCTGGTCTAAAGTTTTGTCTAAGTTCATTTAAAACAAGCTCCTCCGCGTTATCCTCATGATCGAGAATATACTCACTTCCTAAATTACTTGTCATAATAATAATCGTATTTTTAAAATCAACAGTTCGACCTTGACTATCAGTAAGCCGCCCATCATCTAAGATCTGTAACAAAATATTAAAGACATCTTTATGAGCTTTCTCAATCTCATCAAACAAAACAATACTATAAGGATTACGTCTTACTGCTTCTGTTAAAACGCCACCCTCGTCATAGCCAACATATCCTGGAGGTGCTCCGATAAGCCGCGAAACATTAAAAGCTTCCATATATTCAGAACAGTCAATACGAATCATATGTCTTTCATCATCAAATAGCTCATAAGCTAAACTCTTAGCTACTTCCGTTTTACCAACACCAGTTGGACCTAAGAAAATGAATGAACCAATAGGTCTATTAGGATCTTTAATACCACTTCGTGCTCTTAAAATAGCTTCACTAACTCGTTTCAAGGCATCATCTTGGCCAATAACCCGTTTTTTCAAACGATCATATAAATGCAAAAGCTTATCTCTTTCACTACTAACGAGTTTAGCTACAGGAATATGGGTCCATTTCGAAATAATATTGGCAATACCTTCTTCATCAACAACATCCGATAAAATACTCGACTCTTCAGTCTTTCTTAAATCTTCTAGTTCTTTTTCAAGTTTTGGAATCTCACCATGTCTTAGTCTAGCACTAGTCTCCAAATCATAATTGTTTTCCGCATTTTGAAGTTGAAAACGAGCCTGTTCCAAATCCTCTTTCTTCTTATTAATAAGCTCTTTAACACTTTTTTCTTTTTCCCACTTTGTACGCATTTCATTTTCTTGTTCTTTTAAAGTATCAAGTTCTTTATTAATAGCATCTTTACGAGCAATAGAAAGTTCGTCTTTCTCTTTCTTCAAAGCTTGTCTTTCAATCTCTAAAGACATAATCTTTCGCGTCAAAGTGTCTAGCTCTACTGGAACAGAATCTAACTGCATCTTAATCGTAGCACAAGCCTCATCCACCAAATCAATTGCTTTATCTGGTAGATAACGATCCGTAATATAACGATCCGACAAAGTAGCCGCAGCTACCAAAGCATTATCCTTAATCGTTACGCCATGAAATATTTCAAAACGTTCCTTAAGACCTCTTAAAATAGTAATCGTATCTTCCACCGTAGGCTCAGAAACTAAGACCTTTTGGAATCTTCTTTCCAAAGCCCCATCTTTCTCAATATATTTACGATACTCATTCAAAGTAGTTGCACCAATGACGTGAATCTCACCCCGAGCAAGCATTGGCTTAAGCATATTTGAAACATCCATAGCACCTTCAGCGCCACTGCCAACAATCATATGAATTTCATCAATAAACATAATAATGTTGCCATCACTATCTTGAATTTCTTTTAAAACAGCTTTAAGACGTTCCTCAAATTCACCACGATATTTAGCACCAGCCACTAATGCACCTAAATCAAGTTCCCATATTGTTTTATTCTTTAAACTATTAGGCACATCTCCAGCCACAATTCTTTGAGCAAGTCCTTCCACAATAGCTGTCTTACCAACACCGGGTTCACCAATCAACACTGGATTATTTTTACTTTTACGCGATAAAATGCGAATCACATTTCGGATCTCTTCATCACGACCAATAACCGGATCCACTTTATTATCCCGAACATTCTTCGTGATATCTCGTCCGTATTTATCTAAAACATTCTTTAACTCTTCATTATTATTTGGATACATCCTACATACCTCCTTTTTACAGGAACTAGTATACATTATTTTTTAGCACTTGTCAAGTATGAGTGCTAAATTTTATGGATTTGATTAGCATAACCTCGTAAATAATCTAAATAACTCTGATATTGATGCAAAAAGAAACGATATTGACCTTCATAAGCTTGATCTAAAGGAATATCCTCCATTCTAGGCAATAAAGAAATTTTATAGAAAAAATACTCTTGATACTTTGTATCTTTCATAAATTCTAAAATTGTTTCTCTAGGTATTTGTTTCTCCTCACTTCTCCGCCATTTTAAAGCATAAGGAAACAAATCATTGTCTATTGAAACGTAAAAAGCTCTTTCAAAATCATAGTTGGGGGTCAAACGAACGTCCTCTTCACTTTCTAAAACGCCTAAATTTTTATAATGCATATCTGAATTACCGAGAAAAATTTGCAGTAAAAAAGCATCTAACAATTCCTTTTCTAATCTATGCAAAATAGCCTCTTTACCTTTACAAGAACGATAACGATAATTAAACGCTTTTAAAACATCATGAAAATTATACAATTCATCAAAAGACTTCAAATCCTGGTACTCGTCTAATTCAACCGCATAAGAATAATAATAATCAATTAAAACATCATACAAAGTAACTTCTTTTTCATGCATTTTTTTATAATTATGACTCAAATGTCCAATTTTACCTTTATATTTTGCCAAATAATATTCCACATATGTAATATCTAAAGCAGAACAAATAAAAGTGCAAAACAATTCCTTATACAAATTTGCTTCTTCTGCCTCCTTAAAATACCAATCTTCCCCATCTATAGCAAAGCAAAGAACTTGATTATGTCCGCTTGTTGAAATTGCTTGACCTTGATAATCATCCAATAAAATAAAACCGTTTTCTCTTTTCATAAGCATCACAACACTATTATATCATAAGAGCAAAACACGTTTCATAGAAAATAAACCAATAATAAAAAAGCAAAATATACCTTTGCTTCTCTAACGTGCAAAAATCAAAATAGCTTCACGACGTGTTTCATGTTGTAAAGTGTAATCTTCATTTTTATTTTGTTCTAACCATGTTCGACTAATTTTTCGATTAGCAAAAGAAGTAGAAAAAATTTGTACTTCATCCCTTTGATAATCTTCTTTATTAAGAAAATAAGGATCCCATAAATAATAGTACTTAGTATCACACCCCATAATTAAAACATAATGATCTACAAAAAATTGAGTACGTAAGAGAACTATTCCTTTGTTTTCTAAACAATCTACTATTTTTTCTACCGTTACATTCCCTTTGGTAGCATAAAATACATGTAAGCCTATCTTTCGAAAAAAAGAGGCTACCTTTTGCATTGCCCTGCGGCTAGTCCCATCATGCCCCAAATCCATCGTAAGTTGAACAATTTTTTTAATCCATTTCGGTTCAATCTCCTTTCTTTCAAAAAAGAACCGCAAAACATTTAAACAGCTCGTCGTGCCACAATCATATTCGCTCAACTGATATCCCAAAATACTATTCATACTTAAAAGGTATGAAAAAAGTACTGAATTATTCTTCAGTACTTTCTTTTTCCGCTTCTTCTGTAGTCTCTACTTCAGGAGATTCTACTTCATCCCCTACTTCATCACTCATTAGATGTTCTTCTAAAACTTCACTAGCTTCATCATCCATAAATTGTTTTTGAAGTTCAATTTCAATGTCGCTATATTGACGAGCTCCTGTACCAGCAGGAATGAGCTTACCAATAATAACATTTTCTTTCAAACCTCTTAAATAATCTACAGAACCCTTAATTGCAGCATCGGTAAGAACCCTTGTTGTCTCTTGGAATGAAGCAGCAGACAAGAACGAATCGGTTTGTAAAGAACTCTTTGTAATACCAAGCATAATTGGACGTCCTTTAGCAGGAACACCACCTCTTAAAATAACAGGCTTGTTTGCATCGGTAAACTCTTTTAAAGAAACACTCAAACCTTCAATTAAATCCGTGTCTCCTGGATCAACAATACGAACTTTATTGATCATTCGTTTACAAATAATTTCAACGTGCTTATCATTAATATCAACACCTTGTAATTTATAAACCATTTGAATTTCTTTTAAGATGTATTCTTGAGCGGTAATTGGGTTTGTTACTGCAAGTAACTCTTTAGGTGAAATAACACCCTCAGTTAATTTATCACCAGCATTTACCTCATCACCAATATTCACGCGAACTTTCATATTGTAATTTGTAACATGTTCACGAGCCTCAACATCATTTTCAACGATAATCTTATGTTTACCATTATCCTCAGTAATGCTTGTAACTTTACCATTGATTTCAGCAATAGTTGCCTTTCCTTTCGGATTACGTGCTTCAAACAACTCTTCAACACGTGGAAGACCTTGAGTAATATCGTCTCCGGCAACACCACCAGAGTGGAATGTACGCATAGTAAGCTGTGTACCTGGTTCACCAATAGATTGAGCTGCCATAATACCAACGGCCTCACCAGTTTCAACCAAGTTTCCTGTAGCAAGGTTACGGCCATAACACATTTGACAAACACCATTTTGCGTTTTACAAGTTAAGATACTGCGAATTTCAACAGCCTTAATACCAGCATCCGTAATCTTTTTAACGATGTTTTCTGTAATCATAACGCCCTTTTCAGCGATAACTTCCTTCGTTTCAGGATGAACGATTCTTTGTGCAGTAAAACGACCTAAAATACGTTCAGCAAGAGGTTCAATAACACTACCATCTTTGTCGTTAATTAAGTCTTTAACAACAACACCTTGAATAGAACCACAATCGTGTTCTTTAACAATAATATCTTGAACAACTTCAACTAAACGACGAGTCAAATATCCAGAGTCTGCAGTACGTAAAGCTGTATCAGCAGAACCTTTTCTTGAACCATGACTAGACAAGAAGAATTCAGATACACTTAAACCTTCAGAGAAGTTGGACATAACTGGAATTTCAATTGTTGTACCATCTGGTTTAGCCATCAAACCACGCATACCAGCAAGCTGAGCAAAGTTCGAAATAGAACCACGCGCTCCAGAGTTCATCATCATGAACAATGGATTATCATAATCATCACTGGCAATAGCCTTTAATTCATCTTTAATCTTATCATTAGCTTTAGTCCAAATATCAATAACAGTATTATAACGTTCTTCTTCCGTAATCATACCACGTTTAAATTGCTTATTGACTTTTTCTACTAACTCTTTAGATTCCTCAATAACTTGATGTTTCGTTTTTGAAGGAACAATATCCGCAGCAGAAACCGTAACTCCAGCAATTGTTGAATATTTAAATCCTAAATCTTTCAACTTATCCAAGAAAATACTTGTTTCTGTTGTATGATAACGTTTAAAGACTTGAGCAATAATCTTACTTAAATCTCCCTTAATAAATGGTTTTCCTAAAGGCATTTCCTTAATTGCTTCAGGAATATTGGTACCCATTGGCAAGAAGAATTTACTAGGTGTAATTCCCTCAATGTTTTCTTTACTAGCTTCATTAATATATGGATAGCTATCAGGTAAAATCTCATTGAAGATAATCTTACCACAAGTTGTAACCAAATACTTATCCATTTGATCTTCTGTAAATAATTTATGTTTAAAAGAACGAACTGGCAATGCAATACGCGTATGTAAAGTAATTTCTTTACGAGCATAAGCCATTAAAACTTCATTAGAATCTTTATAAACCTTACCTTCATGCTCTTCCCCAGCTTTTTCTTGTGTTAAATAACAGTTACCTAACACCATATCTTGAGAAGGTGTAACGATAGGCTTACCATCTTTAGGATTTAAAATGTTTTGAGCACCAAGCATCAAAATACGAGCTTCTGCTTTAGCTTCCTCAGACAAAGGAACATGCACAGCCATTTGGTCACCATCAAAGTCAGCATTAAATCCAGTACAAACAAGTGGATGTAATCGAATAGCCTTACCGCCAACAAGCTTTGGTTCAAATGCTTGAATACCTAAGCGGTGAAGTGTAGGTGCACGGTTAAGCATAACAGGATGCTCCGTAATAACATCTTCAACAACATCCCATACACAATCATCTTTTGCATCAATTAACTTCTTAGCTCCTTTGATATTATGAGCAAGTCCTCTTTCCACAAGACCATGAATAACATGTGGCTTAAATAATTCTAACGCCATATCCTTTGGAATACCACATTGATACATTTTAAGATTTGGTCCGACAACAATAACACTACGACCAGAATAGTCAACACGTTTACCAAGTAAATTTTGACGGAAACGACCTTGTTTACCCTTTAACATACTAGATAAACTCTTCAAAGGACGATTACCAGCTCCTGAAACACTTCTGCCCCTTCTTCCATTATCAAACAAAGAATCGACAGCTTCTTGAAGCATTCTTTTCTCATTTTGCACAATAATCGTTGGAGCACCTAACTCTAAAAGTTTCTTTAAACGATTATTACGGTTAATAATCCGTCGATATAAATCATTTAAATCACTCGTTGCAAATCTTCCACCATCAAGCTGAATCATAGGTCTTAAATCGGGTGGAATAACCGGAATAACATCCAAGATCATCCATTCAGGACGATTACCACTTTCTTGAAACGCTACTAAACAATCTAAACGTTTTACCAAACGGACTCTCTTTTGTCCTGTAGCATTTTCTAACTCAGCTCTTAATTCCTCAACTTCTTTATCAATATCCACTTCTTTTAAAAGTGTTTTAATTGCTTCAGCACCCATGCCTACTTTAAAACTATTTCCATACTTTTCATAATAAGCACGATACTCTTTATCAGAAAGCGTTTGTTTCTTTCCTAAAGGAGCACTTCCTGGATCTAATACGACATAACTAACAAAGTACAAAACTTCTTCCAAATCTCTTGGACTCATGTCTAAAACAAGACCCATTTTAGAAGGAACACCCTTAAAAAACCAAATATGTGAGCAAGGAGAAGCAAGCTCAATATGGCCCATCCGTTCACGACGAACCTTAGACTTAGTTACTTCTACCCCACAACGATCACATACAACATTTTTATAACGTAATCTCTTATATTTACCACAAGCACATTCATAGTCCTTCGTAGGTCCAAAGATCTTTTCACAGAAAAGTCCATCACGTTCAGGCTTTAAAGTACGATAGTTAATTGTTTCAGGCTTCTTAACTTCTCCATAAGACCAAGAACGAATTTGTTCTGGACTAGCAAGACTAATTTTTAATCCTTTAAAGTTATTAACTTCGATCATTCTTCTTCACCCTCCTCAAGTTCACTATCTAAATCTATATCTCCTGGAAACTCAAGACTGTCTAAATCATCTTCAAACTCATCTTCATAAGTTTCATCCGCATCATCAAAAGATGATGGTTCCTCTTCAGGCACATTCTCCGTGTCGCTCATATCAATTTCATCGATTTTAATCAAATCTTCTTTCTCTTCTTCAACCTCAATATCTTTTAAATCTAACAACTGATCTTTATTATCAATAATTTGAACGTTCAAACCTAAAGCTTGGAACTCTTTAATTAAAACTCTAAATGATTCTGGCACACCAGCTTGATTTACTGTTTTACCCTTAACTAAAGCTTCATAAACTTTAACACGTCCTATAACATCATCAGACTTAATCGTCAAGATTTCTTGAAGAACATGAGCAGCTCCATAAGCATACAATGCCCAAACTTCCATTTCACCAAAACGTTGTCCACCAAATTGAGCTTTACCACCCAAAGGTTGTTGCGTAACTAAACTATATGGACCAGTTGCTCTAGCATGTAGCTTATCATCAACCATATGATGCAACTTAACCATATACATCACACCAACATTAATCTTATGTTCAAATGGTTCCCCGGTACGACCATTAATAAGAGTAACCTTACCATCTTCACTCATACCAGCTTCACGCATTTCTTCATGAATGTCGTCAATATTTGCTCCATCAAATACTGGAGTTGCATAATGAACACCTAATTTTTTACCAGCCATACCTAAATGAACTTCTAAGATTTGACCAATATTCATACGAGATGGTACACCAAGTGGATTAAGCATAATATCAACTGGACGTCCATCTGGTAAATAAGGCATATCCTCTTCTGGTAAAACAAGGGAAATAACACCTTTGTTACCATGACGACCACTCATCTTGTCACCAACTTGAATCTTACGTTTTTGAATAATATACACACGAATAATTTTAAATACTCCAGCAGGAAGTTCATCACTATTTTCTTTCGTATAAACTTTAACATCATGAACAATACCTGCGGCACCATGCTCAACTTTTAAAGAAGTATCACGTACTTCACGAGTCTTTTCTCCAAAGATAGCATGTAAAAGTTTTTCTTCACTAGTAAGTTCTTGAACACCCTTAGGTGTAACTTTTCCAACTAAAATGTCGCCTTCTTTAACCTCAGTACCAATTCGTACAATACCTTCACTGTCCAAATTCTTACGAGCTTCTTCTCCGACATTTGGAATATCTCTTGTAATTTCCTCAGGTCCTAATTTCGTATCACGACATTCAATTTCATACATCTCAATATGTAATGAAGTATAAACATCATCTTTAACAAGTCTTTCATTTAAAATAACCGCATCTTCATAGTTATATCCATTATAAGTCATGAATGCAACCGTCATGTTCTTACCTAAAGCAAGTTCTCCATGATCTGTACTAGGTCCATCGGCAATGACTTGACCTGCACTAACTTTATCTCCTTTATGAACTAAAGGAATATGATTTGTACAAGCACCAGCATTATTACCTTCAAAATTAGCTAAATAATAAGTATCTTTACCCTTAGCATTCTTAACAATAATCTTCTTGGCATCAGCATATTCAACAACGCCATCCGCTTTACAAACAATCGTACTTCCAGAGTATTTAGCTGCAACCCATTCTACACCAGTTCCGACAATAGGAGCCTCACTCTTAAGTAAAGGCACAGCTTGACGTTGCATGTTAGAACCCATCAATGTTCGGTTTGCATCATCATAGTTCAAGAATGGAATACAACTCGTTGTAATAGAAACAACTTGACTTGGTGAAACATCGACATAATTAACCTTATCTTTAGAAACCATAACATTGTCGCCATTATAACGAACAATAACTTCATCATCCACAATACGATTATCATCATCCAAAGCAATATTAGCTTGAGAAATATAATAATCTGCTTCCTCATCAGCAGTCATATAATACACTTCGTCCATTAAAACTTGCCCATCAACAACCTTACGATAAGGAGTCATAATAAAACCATACTCATTAATCTTAGCATAACCAGCTAAAGAAGTAATAAGACCAATGTTTTGACCTTCAGGAGATTCAATCGGACAAATACGACCATAATGACTTGCGTTAACGTCACGAACATCCATTCCAGCACGTTCACGAGACAAACCACCTGGACCTAAACTAGAAAGACGTCTCTTGTCTGTTAATTCCGCAATAGGATTAATTTGATCCATGAATTTAGAAAGTTGGGAACTTCCAAAGAATTCCTTCAAAACAGCCGTTACAGGTCGAATATTAATCAAAGACTTAGGTGTAATATCCTCAGCTTCTTGTGTCGTCATTCGTTCGCGAATAACTCTTTCCATACGAGCCATACCAACTCTAAATTGATTTTCAATCAACTCTCCAACTTGACGAACACGACGATTTCCTAAATTATCAATTTCATCCGTATTTCCAATACCATCTAATAAATTCAAATAATAATTAACAGAAGCATAAATATCAGGAATCGTAAGTCTTCTTTCCTCAACACTTGTATCAATACCAATGATCTTCTCTACCTTATCAGGATTATTCTTATTTTGAACAAGAATTTCTTGAACACGATTATATTGATCTAATTCCTCATGAATTTGAACCGTCTTCATACCATAACCATTAGCCAAGACTGGTTTTAAAGCATCTAAAACTTCCTTATTAATATAAGTTCCCTTCGTAAATAAAACTTTACCATCCACTTTAATATCCTCAGCTAAAGTACATCCAACCAAACGATCACAAACATTTAACTTCTTATTAAACTTATAACGACCAACCTTAGCCAAATCATAACGGAAATGATCAAAGAATCTCGTAATAAGTTGATTCTTAGCTGAATCAAGCGTTGCAGGCTCCCCTGGACGCAACTTTTCAAAAATATCAATTAATGCTTCATCAGTATTTCTAGTACTATCTTTTTCAAAGGTATTTGTCAAATAGTCATTTTCTCCAAAAACATTAATAATATCCTCATTAGAAGATAAACCTAATGCTCTTAAGAAAGTCGTAATAGGCACTTTACGAGTACGATCAATCCGTACATAAATAACATCTCTAGCATCTGTTTCAAATTCAAGCCATGTACCTTTATTTGGAATCATTTCTCCACTAATAATACGACGTCCATTCTTATCTACTTCACGTTTAAAATATACACTTGGACTACGAACCAACTGAGAAACAATAACACGCTCAGCACCATTAATAATGAAAGTCCCAGACTCAGTCATCAAAGGCATGTCACCTAAGAAAATCTCTTGTTCTTTTACTTCACCAGTTGCATGAATGAAAACTCTAGCTTGAACCTTCAAAGGCGCAGCATAGTTAACCATTCTTTCCTTTGCTTCTTTTACCGAATATCTAGGTTCATCAAAAGAATAATCTCCAAAGTCTACAGTCAAATTTCCCGTAAAACTCTCTACTGGAAACAACTCCTCAAAAACTTCCTTAATTCCTTCTTCTAAGAATCTTTGATAGCTCTTCTTCTGAATCTCTAACAAATCGGATAGTTCCATAGTGTTTTTACTTTTCGAAAAACTTCTTCTCGTACGATAATCTCCACATTTTTTTAGTTTATAAGCCACGATCTCACCCCATCTAAATTTCATTTTTTGGAAAACCCTACGTTTCAAAAACTAACACGTCACCAATTTATAATTTTACAAGCAATCTAGCATGATGTCAATAAATTTTTGCTCGCATAATATAAAAACCTTTATCTTTCTTTACGATTTCACAAGTATAAATTGGTTCGAGTTGTTTTAAAATACTTTTGGCCCCTTGATCCTTTCGAATCACAAACCACAAAACGCCATCAGGATTCAAATAATCTTTTGCCTTTTCTAAAATTTCTAATACAACTGTCTTTCCCGCTCGTATAGGCGGATTCGTTACAATCAGATCAAAAGTTCCAACAACACTATCATAAATATTACTTTCCAAAGCCTTGCCTTTTACTTTATTCTGCTTAAGATTGCGCTCACTTAAATGAACCGCTCGTTTATTCACATCAACAAGCATAACTTCACTATCAAACCCTTTTGCTAATACAATTCCTAAAAAACCGTAGCCACAGCCAACATCCAAAAGTGTTTTAGGAATATGCTCCTCTTTTGCTAAAATTGTATCAACAAGTACACGACTTCCATAATCAATTTTATCCTTAGAAAACACCCCTAAATCACTGAAAAAAGTGAAAACTTGCCCCTTGTTTTCATAAATAATGCTCCGCAATTCACTTCGAAGATTTGTATTATTTGTGAAGTAATGTTCCAAATGACCACCGTTCGTTTCTTTGTATAACTTGTGCTAATAATGTAACAAATTTTTAAAGATACGTCAAGCCTTTTTAAACACCTCAAAAAAGAAAAAATAGCCCTAAGAATTAGGACTATTCACTTGAATTTGCATTTTCTGTAAAATAAAGACTACGATAAACTTCATTTTTTTCTAATAATGCTTTATGCGTTCCACTGCCAGCTAAAACACCTTTATCAATCACATAAATTCGATCTGCATCAACAATCGTTGAAAGCCTGTGCGCTACAATAATCACCGTATGATCACTTACAAGTTCATCAATCGTTTTCTTGATATACTCTTGAGATTCATTATCAAGAGCACTCGTTGCCTCATCAAACAAAATAATTTTCGTCTGTAAAAGCAAAGTTCTGGCAATCGCTATTCGCTGTTTCTGACCACCGGAAAGATTAATACCGCCTTCACCAATAACCGTTTCATACTGTTCAGGTAAACTCATGATATATTCATCGATATAAGATTTTTGACACACTTTTCGAACCTCTTCTAAAGTAACATCTTCACGGACTAATCGGAAATTATCCATAATACTCAGATTAAACAAGAACGGACTCTGCCGAATAATTGAAATATTCTGCCGCAAAGAGTTTTCCGTTAAACTTTGTAAAGGAATTCCATCAATCAAAATTTGTCCTTCCGTTGCATCAAAATACCGTAATAACAAATTAAAAATCGTACTCTTACCGTTACCACTTCGACCAACAACCGCAATTTTCTTATGAGGTTCAAACACTAAACTTAAACCATTCAAAGTATACTTTTCTTCATCTCGATAACGAAATTTTACACCTTTAAACTCAATTTTACCATTAGCTTTTCGAAGCTCTACAGATCCAAATTTTTCATCTTCATATAAACGATTATGAACAATTTCATCTATTCTTTTTAACGAAACAGACACTTTATTAAAGTTCACCCCAAAATCACTAATACTCTCCACAACCTCGTCAATTCGCCAAATATAACTTTCAAGCATCATAAAAACCCCCAAAGTAATAATGCCATCAATATAATATTTACCACTTGTAAAGAAAATAACAAATTGTAACAAATAATAAGCAACATTATTAAAAGCCCAGTACCATCTTTCATAACGAGCAGCATTACTCTGACTCAAATACATTTCATCTAAAACTCGAAAAACTCTTTGTTCGATGTTTTTCTTAATTCCTAACGCTTTAATCTCACGAATTCCTGTAATATTTTCCGTTGCATCCTTAACATATTTATCACTTTGTTTCTTTATCTGTTCATTACTTTTCTTGATTTTAGGAAAAAACTTCCAAGAAATAAACCCCATAATTACAACCAAAAGAAGAATTTCCATTCCTAAAAGAAAAGAAACACGAAAACAAATAACAAAAACGACCAAAACAACTAGTGCTCTACAAATTAAACGAACCATTTTAGATAACAGCTCAATAACCCGATCTGGATCTGTATACAAACGATTAATAAACTCCCCAACACCTATATCTTCAAAAGCTATGGCTGGCAAATTATCAATTTTACAATATAGATCTTTACTAACATTTCGCATAAATTTAATTTCTAAATAATTATACAAGTAATCTCTTGGAATCTGTAAAATAGAAAACAAAAGAATATAAATACCTTCATAAATGGCCAAATAAAAAACAAATTGTTCAAAATGGCCCTCTGTCAACGCTTCAATCAAAACCCCCCATAAAACCGCGGCAAATAAAGATGGAAAATAAGAAACAGCCACAAGAAAAATATAACCAAACAAACGCAACTTATCATCTTTAATATAATGCCATAAAATTTTAAACGTTTTTACTTTACTCAACTCACTCACACCTTTCTAAAAAAAAGACTACTTTCAAAAGTAGCCTTTTCAAATAAAATAAGACAAATTAACCCACCAAAGTGGAAATTATCCATTTCCAAGTACTACCAAAAACAGCAAAAAAATCTTTCAAAACAAAATTCACCATAATTTCCACTCCTTTCTTCATGCAAATTCATCACAAGATTATCATACAGTAATAAATCTTGTCAAGAAAAAGATACCTTCTAAAGGTATCTAATTTACTAACGAATCTAAGTCAACATCACTACGGTCATGCTTAATTTGTTCCCAATTTTCCGTTTTCTTAAATAAGCAAATAATATTAATTGGAATCCATGTTGCAATAAATAAAGAAAAGAACAAAATACCCGTAATAATATTCTTAGCACTTTTATGATTATATTTAACAACAAAAATATTCATAGCCACATTGAGAATATAGAACACCACAAAGAATAATAATCCTGAAGCATACAAGTATGAGAAGAAATCAAAGAGTTCTACCCCAACAACATTGAAGATAATTAAAACAATTGTTAAAAGAAGTCCAAGCACAGTAACAATTGGCGCAACATACATCATAAACATATCAAAACAAGCAATATTTCCCGTTCTCAAAAAGTTTTTTAGTAGTTTGCCACCATAAACTTTTAAACAACTTAACGTTCCACTCGTCCATCTTTTTCTTTGCTTCCAACTTGCCCAGAAACTTTGAGGATGCTCATCATAAGTAATAGCTTCTTCAACAAAAGCAACTTGAATCCCTCTTAAGGCACATTGTCCAGTAAACTCGGAATCTTCAGTCAACGTCACCGTATGAAATCCTTTTTCGACAACGTTCTTTTTAATCATAAAACCTGTTCCATTAATGGCTGCTGAACCAGAAAAGTTCATCCGAGCTCGGTTAAAAAAGAAATTCTGAATAAAGTAAAATAATGTATACGAACCTGTTAACCAGTTATCCCCCATATTTTTCGCATCTCGAAAACATTGAGCAACTTCTGCCCCTTCACATAAAGCATCATTCATTCTAGCTAAAAAATCAGGATGAACAAGATTATCAGCATCAAAAATTACAAATGCATCCAAATCTTCACGTTTAACTAACTTTTTAAACGTATCTTCCAAAGCATCGCCTTTTTGTTTTACAGGAACATCACAATGAATAATGGTTGCTCCTGCTTCCTTAGCAACTTTTTCCGTATTATCGGTACAATTATTAGGGACTACAAAAATCTCATATAAACTAGAAGGATATCTTTGCTTTTGTAAACTTTTAATTAAAGCACCAATAACTTTTTCTTCATTCCGTCCTGGAATAACTATTCCAAACTTATATTTAGGTTTATGTCTACCAAACATACTCTTATGATAATTTTTAAATCCAAATAAACCAGTCACTGCAAAATACATGCAATATATAAATGATAGTGCAAATAAGATATAATATATCGTTACTACTACACTCGCCATCTTATTTCAATCCTTTCTCTTAACGCATAACACATTAATTAATATAACCAAATTATAGTATAAAAATGCTTGAATTGCAATTACAATTTTGTCACCAGCTTTTTGCCAAAAAAAGCCTTTCTAAAAAAAGAAAAGCTTTTATACATTAATTAATACGATTCATAGATACTGAAGCAGAATATAAATCATTTGCCACCAATTCGATATCAACACCAGAAGTATTAAAGAACTTAAATTTCGAATTAGCTGGTGCACTAAAAATTGCATTACCACTAATCGTACCTGTAGCACAAGGATAAACTTCATTATGTGTAGATGAATGGGCAATTTTTACATCAAATGGCACAACTTGATGGAACTCGATTCCTAATGGTCTAGGTCCACAATAACCCGATTTATCTTTATTACGAACATTTATCCACCAATGAACCATATATTCGCCAGCAGTTGGTATTGAAAATTCTCCCGTCGTAGCATCATAAGTAATCTCATTCAGCAAGTTAGGAACATTAAATTTAACAGATTCCGTCATAGGTACAGCTGAATTACTCTCATCATGCACCATAGCAAACGAATTGAAGTTGCCTCCTGCAGGTCCCGTTGGTCCAGTGGCACCCGTTGGGCCTGTCGGACCAGTAATTCCAGTGGCACCCGTTGGTCCTGTCGGACCAGTAATTCCAGTGGCTCCTGTTGGTCCTGTTGGTCCTGTAATTCCAGTGGCACCCGTTGGTCCTGTTGGACCTGTGCAACATGGTCCAGTTGGTCCCGTTGGGCCTCCATATCCTTGAGGTCCCATTGGTCCCGTTGGGCCAGTATAACCGATAGGTCCCCTAGGGCCAGTCGGTCCAGTTGGTCCCGTTTTACAACGGTCAACTAAACAATCTACTACCTCACATAGACTGTCATTTTTACAATTATTTTCTGTGTCCATATTTTTTTCTCCCTTCAATAATAGTTTTATTCGAAAAAAGAAAAACTGACTTGGCATATGTCCTGAAATGTCAAAAAAAGAAAAGAAAGTGTAAACTTTACGCTTCCTTTTCCTGATCTTCTTGATGAATTTTCGCTAAAATATGCTCAATCTTGTTACCATAAGCAATAGATTCATCATAAATAAATTTTAATTTTGGCGTCTGCCGCAAATCCATTTTTTCAGCCACAAATTTTCGCACAAAATCACTGGCCTCATTCATTTCTTTTTCTAATTCTTTTTTATCCATATCTAATATACTTGTAAAATACACTTTAGCAAAGGACAAATCTTTGGATACATCAGCCGAAGTAATCGTAATCGTTTTTAAAAGATCATCATTCGTTTCTAAAAGCAATATCTCAGAAATCGTTCTTACAAGTTCACTATTAATACGTTCCAATTTTACACTCATCTTTTTATCTCCACCATTTCATAATTCTCAATGATGTCGCCTTCCTTAATATCACTATAATTTTCTAAAGTAATTCCACACTCGAAACCTTTCTTCACTTCTTTAGCTTGATCTTTTTCTCTTTGAATAGATGCAATTTTTCCATCATAAATTATAACTCCATCACGAATAACTCTAGCTTGAGCTCCGCTTTTCATAATTCCTTCAGTAACATAACATCCCGCAATTTTACCCACTTTAGAAAAAGTAAATATCTTGCGAATCTCTGCACTACCTAAAACATGCTCTTCAAACTCAGGATCTAAAAGACCTTTCATAGCAAGTTCCATTTCCTCGATGACTTTATAAATAATAGTATACAAACGAATATCCACGCCATATTCTTTAGCAACTTCCTTGGTAATAGAAGAAGGCATTACATTAAATCCAATAATAATAGCATTTGAAGCATTCGCTAATACAACATCACTTTCCGTAATTGTTCCAATACCACTGCGAATAACATTCACGCGAACTCCTTCAACATCAATTTTTTCTAAAGAGGAGCGAACAGCTTCTTCACTTCCGCGTACGTCAGCTTTTAAAACAACATTAATTTCTTTTTGGCCAGATTTAATTTTTGCAAACAAATCATCTAAAGAAACAACTTCTTTTTTATTCTTTGCTTCTTTCATTACTGCATAACGCTTAGCCGCAACAGATTTAGCTTCACTTTCCGTTTCAAAAGCCATAAATTTATCGCCAGCACTTGGATTGTCCGAAATACCCGTAATCTCTACTGGTGTCGAAGGACCCGCCTCCACAATAGCTTCACCACGATCATTTTTCATAGTTCGAACACGTCCAGCAAAAGCTCCGACTACAATCGGATCCCCCAAGCGAAGTGTTCCATTTTGAATCAACAATGAAGCTACTCCACCAATATTTTTGTCCACTTTAGATTCAATAACAGTACCTAAAGCATAACGAGAAGGATTGGCTTTATAGCCATTTACTTCACTAATAATCTGAATCGTTTCTAAAAGTAAATCCACACCTTCACCGGTTTGAGCAGAAATATTGACAAATGGATATTCCCCACCCCAAGTTTCTGGTGTAATTCCATGCTCACTCATCTGTTGCATAACTCGTTCAATATTAATGTTTGGCTTATCAATTTTATTTACTGCTACAATAATAGGTACTCCAGCACTTTTAGCGTGGTCAATAGCTTCAATTGTTTGAGGCATCACACCATCATCCGCAGCGACAATAATAATAACAATATCCGTCACACTAGCTCCCCGAGCTCTCATCTCTGTGAAAGCTGCATGACCAGGAGTATCAATAAAGGTAATCTTTTGTCCATTATGGGTAATTTGATAAGCACCGATGTGCTGAGTAATTCCTCCGAATTCACCTTCAACAACCTTGCTGTGACGAATATAATCTAAAAGCGTTGTCTTACCGTGATCTACATGTCCCATAATAGTCACAACAGGAGGTCTTAAAACTAAATCTTCTTCCTTATCATTTACCTCGAACTCTTCAAAATTAGTAACATCTTGCGTCTCTTCCTTTTTCAAAGTTTTGCCATAATCCAAAGCGATCAATTCAGCTTGTTCAAAATCAATAGGTTGGTTTAAACTAACCATTGCTCCAAGACTCATCAACTTTTTAATAATATCTGTTCCACTAATATTCAAAGCATTAGCTAAATCAGCAACCGTCATATTATTTTTATATAGTACAACATCTTCTAAAGCTTGATTAGTCATCAGCTTTTCTTTATGCTTATACATTTCTTTACGTTTATTAAAATACTCAGATTTGCTAGACTCCACTTCACTACGTTTTTTTAGTTTCTGTTTCTTTGTTTCTGGATTCATTGTATGAATATTTGTAGACGCAACTAACTCCTCAACAACTTCATCAATACTATCTTCCTCTTCATAAGTTGCCTCACTATCCGTACTAATCAAATTTGTCGCAAAATCCAAATTAATAACATCATCATCAGATAACTCATCCGTTGCTTTTTTTACATCAATACCTAAAGTTTCACATTTTTTCAAAACCTCAGCTACGGATAAAGAAACACTATCTGCATATTCCTTTACAGTCATAAATAACACATCCTTTCTAATTATCTTCGATAACTTCTCCAATCATACTTTCTAACTCATCATAAATAGCATCTGGAACTTCCACTTCTAAAGCCCTATCCAAAGCCTTACTTTTTCTAGCTTTTTCAATAACTTCTTTTGTAAGTTTCAAATAAGCACCTTTTCCATTCATCTTGCCGTGAGGATCTATACACACTGTTTTTTCCGGTGTCCGAACAATCCTTACTAACTCTCTTTTCTCGCACTTTTCATGTGTAACCACACAAGTACGCATAGGTTTTTTTTTAATTTTCATTTTAACCTCCTGTTCATTTTTTCAAAACACGTTCAAACAAATAAGGTAAAGTAGCATCAAACGAACAACTTGCTGCTTGCTCGTGACCACCGCCACCATAACTTTCAGCCAAACTTCTTACTTCAACATTTTCTTTTAAAGCTCGAAACGAAACCGTTTTATTATCTGGAGCAAAAAGCATTAAAACATCCAAATCAACTCGAGCTTTCTTTAAATATTCTGCCAAATCATTACGTATTTCATACGGACCAAAAACACATCCAACTTGATAATCCCCGTATGGTAAGACTTGAATAGAACGACTAAGCTGTTCTATCAAAAGTTCATTTTTTGCCATTTGTAACTCAATCCATCTGGCCTCTTCATTCGTATATTCCATACTATTTTCTCTTAACAACTTACGCATAAAATGATAATAATAACCGTACGGACCTAACCACTGAAATAATGTCTGCAAATGAAAAGCCTCTAGATTACTTACCTGCCTCCATTCCCAAGTATCGTGAAGCCTTGTCATCTCCACAAAATGCTCCACTCCTGGTTTATTTAAAAGATAATGATCATCAACTGCTAACAAATATCCATAAAAGAGACTCGTGCCGCAACAAGGAATACCATCTTTTTTTGAAGTAGCCTGAACAAAAGAATAGTCTTTAGATAAAGTATCAATGGCCGTCTGATGATGATCAAAAACCCTAAATTTTGCTTTTAAAACCTCATCTTGATCAATTCGTTGCAACAAAACATTACTAGGACACAAATCTGTAATATAAATCTGGTCGTAATTCTTTGCTTGATCTGTTCTTAAAAAGAAATCCAAATAAGTATTTAACTCTCTAACTCCTTTACATAAAGTAAAATCAAGATGCTCATCCATAAGTTTAGCCAAAATAACACAACCTAAACCATCCGGATCACTTGCGTGAGTAAAAAGTTTAACCATTATCTTTATTTCCTTCCTCATTAATCTGTTTTAAGGTTTTCACTTCAATTTTATATTTCGTTAAACGACTAGCAAGTTTTATATTAGAACCCTTCTTACCAATAGCTAAAGACAAGTTATCCTCATCCACAATAGCTAAAGCTTCCTTCTTCATTGGGTCAATAATATTCACCGTCACATTCTTAGCAGGAGCTAAGGCATTGGCAATGAACTCACTAGGTTCAGCACTGTAGCGAATCAAATCAATCTTTTCCCCATTAAGTTCCTTCAAAATACTACCAATCCGAGAACCATGTTCACCAATACAAGCACCAATAGGATCTACACGATCATCATTAGAATACACTGCAACTTTGCTCCGAATACCTGGTTCACGCACAACAGCATAAAGTTCAATCGTGCCATCAACAAGTTCTGGAATCTCGGTTTCAAATAAACGCTTCACAAAACCATAATGTTTTCTAGAACACAAAATCAATGGTCCTTTAGTTGTCTCCTCTACCTTTGTAATATACACACGGATATTGGTTCCCATTTTAACAACTTCTCCAGGAATCATCTCTGCTTTAGGTAAAATACCGCGAGACTTTCCCAAATCAACATAATAGTTCTTTTGATCTTCCATTGCCAAAAGACCCATCATCATCTCACCTTGTTTGTCCTGGAACTCTTCCATAATACTAGCCCGTTCAGCTTCTCTAATCTTTTGTGTCAATACTTGCTTAGCCGTTCCAGCAGCAACACGCCCAAAATCTTTAGGTGTAACTTCCTTTTCAATCGTATCGCCAATTTGAATGGTTGGATCCATCTCCCGTGCTTCATCAAGCAAAATCTGCGCGTCCACATTAATCTCTGGTGGAATTCGAACAACATTTCCCTCTTCATCAGTAGTTTCTGTTCCATCATCATAATCATCGACAACAACATAATAAGAATACACTCTTATGTCGCCCGTCTCACGATCAATTTTCACCTTGACATTCGTCTTAGATTGAAAGTTCTTCTTATAAGCCGTTGCTAAAGCAAGTTCCATTGCATCAAAAACAACGTCTTTACTAATACCCTTTTCTTCCGTAATATGATTCAATGCTTTAATAAATTCCTCACTATTCATCTTGATCATCCCTTTCCTTACTTGACACATCCAAAATATAAGACTCCTCAATCAAATCAAGATCATCTAAAATTGGATTAATAATATTTGTTGCTTCTACCACAGTATCTAAATCAAGGCCGTTTACCCGATCCAAAACAATATTTAGAAAATAATAACTTCCATCCTTTACATATTCAATAGAATCCACGACAATATTCATTTCTTGTAAAGGCTTTTGGATGGCTTCCCTAATTTTATCTAACATGGCTCTCATCACCCTTTCCAATAATAAAAGTGGGAATTTCTGCCCACTTAAATCTGATACCTGTATTATAACATACTTTTTTTATTTGTAAAATCTTTTTTTCTAACGTTTGTGCTCAAAATGATAATAATCTAAACCATATTTTCTAAGTGTATTTAAAATATAAAAACCATCTCTATAATTAAAAGAATCGATTTTAGAACTACTCACTACATCCTGAAGGGTATATAAATGTTCCTGCTTTAAAAAATTGGAAATTCGAAAAGAAAATAACTGATCTACATCAATTTTCTCAAGTTCACCTAATCGAATCAAATTTTCAATCATTTCTTCTTTACTATAAAAGCCAATTTTATCAAATAAAGATAGAAAAATATTTTTCCAAGAAGAATAAAACTCTTTATCTAAAAAAGGTTTTTCAAAAACATGTTCAAGATACAATTTAAAATAATCTTGTTGAATTAAATCTTGTAAAGAAAATAATCCTCTTGCTCGCAATCTTTGCACAAGATTTCTATCCCAAAACAAAAAAGATAATGGAATATTTTGATAATTCTTTTCTTTAAGATCCTTTCGCATATTCATGCCCGGTTGCAAATCATTAATTCGAGCATCTTCAAAAGAAAAAGAATATTCACGAACTTTACTCAAAAGCTCGCTCCAAACAGGTTCCGTAAAAGAAACAAAATACTCCAAAGGACAAGCAAGCAACATTCGCACTGTCTGAATACCCGCTCTATTTAAAACATTTCTACTTTTTTTAGATAAATCAAGACCAACGATCAAAGCGTCCTGATTACCTTCAAGTAATTTTCTTTTTTCCATAAGCCCATCCATATGCAAAGTAATCTTAGAAAGAATACTTTGCATTAAATTAACAATACGTTGCGGTGAAACTTTTGCATCAAAATAACCACTTTCTAAAACTTCTTGACTTACCTGAGCATAAGGCAGCCTTATTCCTTGATCAAAAACACCTAATACCTTTCGTAAAATCCATGTTTCCTTCTCATCCAAACCAAAAATACATTTCTTATCGAACAAATAAAGCTCTTTCCGAAAATAATCCAAATACTCCGAATCTAAGCTTGAAAGCCACTGCTCTAAATAACTAGACTTCATAACGTATTCAAATAATCAATTGCAAACGTTGCTGCAATTGTCCCATCACTAGTCGCTGTTGTAAGCTGCTTAACAGACTTATCACGCACATCCCCAGCCACAAAAAAACCAGCTACAGAAGTTTCAAGTTCATGATTCGAAAGAGCATATCCATTAGCGTCCAAACTAACAAAATCATCCAAAATATCCGTATTCGGAGTTGAACCAATGGCTACAAAAATACCATCCGTTTTCACTTCCATTTTTTTATCATTCACAACAATTTCTAAAACTTCAACTTTATCGTTTCCTTTAATTCCTTCAACTGTTGCATTATAAATAAATTCAATATTATCTTTTTCTTTTAAAGAAGAAACTTTAATCGGTTCAGCTCGAAAAGAATCTCTACGATGAATTACATAAACCTTTTTACAAATATTAGAAAGATACAAGGCATCATCGATGGCTGTATTTCCACCCCCAACAACACAAACCTTCTTATCTTTATAAAATGATCCATCACAAGTAGCACAATAACTAACGCCATTGCCAATAAATTTTTCCTCTTCCTTTACACCAAGTTTTCTAGGACTTGTTCCCGCAGCATAAATAACTGTCTTACTTTCATAAATCTTATTCGCTGTCATCACTTGAAAAACCTCATCTTTTTTAACAATTTTAATAACTTCATCGTAACAGCATTCAGCTCCTAAATCTTCAGCTTGCATTTTCATCCTATTGCCTAATTCCATTCCAGAAATATGCTCGAATCCAGGATAATTTTCTACTTGAGTCGTCTTGGTGATTTGCCCTCCAAATACTTCACGTTCAAAAATAGCCACTTTCTTACAAGCTCTTGTTAAATAAATTGCCGCAGTCAACCCAGCAGGTCCTCCGCCAACAACAATACAATCGTACATAAGCACTTTCCTTTCACAAAACCATTATAACAAAAAAAGGCTATAAAACACAGCCTTATTTTAAAGTTGCTAATAGCTCATCCTTCTTCATAGAAGAATAACCTTTAACACCTTGTTCCTTAGCTAAAGCCTTTAACTCTGCTAAAGTCATTTTACTATAATCTTGCTTTTCTTCCTTTACAGGTTGAGCTTCTTTCTTCTCTTCCTTTACTTCAGGCTTTTTACTACTTTTTAAAGCGCTTTGAGCAACTTCTACAAGTTCACTAAAAGCCTTAGGATTATCAATAGCAAGTTCACTTAACATCTTACGATTGATCTCTACACCTGCAATAGAAAGTCCATTCATAAACTTAGAATAACTGATTCCATTCTCACGGCATGCTGCATTAATACGTGCAATCCATAACTTTCTGAAATCTCTTTTCTTTTGTCTTCTATCACGATAAGCATAAGCTCCACTATGGAAAACTTGCTCTTGAGCCGTTTTATATAAACGATGCTTACTTCCAAAATAACCTTTAGCTTGTTTTAAAACTTTTCTTCTTCTATTTTTAGAAACAGTTCCACCTTTAACTCTTGCCATATTTCCACCACCTTACTAGATAACAGATTTAATTCTGTTAGCTTCTCCTTTACTTAATGTTCCTTTATTACGTCTTTGACGAATTTGCTTTGAACTATCCTTACTTGTCTTATGGTTACCACCACTTACCTTATAAGAAAGTTCGCCATTTTTTCTCTTTTTAAAAACTTTACTACTAGCTTTATGTGTTTTCATTTTAGGCCCTTTTGCCATATTAACTTCCTTCTTTCTATTTTTTTGGTGCTAAGATAACAAACATATTGCGACCTTCTTGTTTAATGTTGGTCTCAACGATACTTATCTCACTTAACTTATCAGCAAATTTTTCAAGAACTTCTCGTCCTAATTCAGGATGCGCAATTTCTCTGCCGCGAAAATGAATAGATGCTTTCACTTTATGTCCACGAGCTAAATAATCTGAAGCATTCTTACAACGCGTATCAAAATCATGAACGTCAATCTTAACCGATAAACGATATTCTTTAAGTTCCTTATTTGTTTCCCGTTGTTTCTTCAAAGCGTCCTTTTGCTTTTTCTGCTTCTCATAACGATACTTATTGTAATCCATAATCTTACCAACAGCTGGCACAGAATTACCATTCATTAAAACTAAATCCAACCCAGCAAAATTAGCAATCGTCTTAGCATCCTCCAAAGATTTAATACCCATTTGCTCACCATTAGGTCCAATTACCATCAATTCACTAACACGTATATTATCATTGATAAGTAAATCATCCGTCTTCTTTGCTATGTCAATGCACCTCCATACAATGAAAAAGATGAATACAACAGTATTCACCTATCCCATTTTAAAAATCAAAAGAAATCTTCTAAATGGATAACCCAGTACTATTATACTTAGGTGAACAGGTGAACTGTTTCTTCGCTTTTTCTCATAACGTTATCCATATTACTAGGAATTCCATCGTTTGTCAAGTATTTTTTATTCTCTTCCGAAATACTCGGCAGCCTCATCAGCGTACTCCGTAACATAAAAAGCCATTTCTAAAGCATTCTCTTCTTCTCCATTCTCTTCATAATAAAGGAAAATGGTATCTGCTTCAACATCAGGATCAAATATAGCTACGATTTTAGTTCCTGTTTCCTTATCTACTCCGCTAAGTCGTACAGCTTTCTTACCTTCATACGTAACATCCTTCCATTTCACATTAGTCATTGCATAATCCACAACTTCACCAAATGTAACATTCTCATCTTCTAAAAAAGCATTTTGCCATGACTTTATCAACTTAACTTCTTCAGATTGTCCGCCAAAGAAAACAAAGGCAAGAACAATAGCGACAACAACTAGACCAACATAAATTAAATTACGATTGTTCTTCATCAAATCGCTCTTCTTAGCATCTACGCTTGAAACTTTCGTACCACAGTTTTCGCAAAAAACTTCTCCTTTTTCCAGCTTTTTTCCACAATTTTCACAATACATACAAACAACTCCTCTTCTTTCCCAATAAGTATAACATAACCTGAAGAAGAAAAAAAGATGTAAAGAACTTTACGTTAAATAAATGCCAATACAATATTTTTTTAAAATTATGTTATAATAAAATCGTAAAAATAGAGAGAGGTGTTTTAATGGAAAGAAACATTAAGTGTGACGTCGCTGTTTTAGGTGGCGGTGCTGCCGGTGTTGCAGCCGCACTCGCGGCATCTAAAGCAGGTGCCAAAACTGTTTTGATCGAACGAAATCCTTACTTCGGCGGTCAAGCAACAAACTCACAAGTTACAGCATACTGTGGGTTCTTCACCAGAGGTGAAAACTACGATCAAGTCGTAGAAGGAATTGGTGGTGAAGTTCTAAAAAGACTTGAAAAATATGGAACAAATATTCACCCAAGGCCTTCAAAATCAACCGGAAACGTATCCGTATCCTTTAATCCAGAGTACGTCAAACTCGTTATGGATGAAATGTTAAAAGAAAGTGATGTCGATTATTATTTACATGCTCAAATGTATGAAGTAGTAAACGAAAATGGTATGATCAAACAAATAAAATGTACCGACGACGAAGGAACATTCACCGTCGAAGCAAAAGCATTTGTTGACGCATCAGGTAATGCCAACCTAGTTCATTTTGCCGGCATCAAAACAAATTGGGGTGATGCGGAAGGAAAAGTTCAACAATCTTCACTACCATTTAGAATCGATAACATTCCAGCGCGTGAAATTGTTAAACCAGAAATTGAAGCAGCCTTAAAAAAAGCTAAAGAAGCAGGTATTCCAATTCAAAAAGAAACCGGTTTAATCATCAAAATCTTAGACAAAGATTATGGTTACTGTACCATTCCAAGTACAATTGTCCCAGCTTTAGATGCCAAAACATTAACCGAAACCGAAATGAATTTACGTAGCCAACTTCACAATTACGTTGAAGCTTTTCAAAAATACTTAGATGGCTGTGAAAATCTTGTATTATCAAGTTCTGGACCATGTGTAGGTATTAGAGAAGCAAGAAGAATCATCGGCGAAAAAACTTTGTATGGTGAAGAAATTATTACTGCTCCAAAATCAGAAGATTCTATTGCCAGAGGTGCATGGAGTCCAGAAATGCATAAAAGCAACACAAATATAAATTATACCCATATTCCAGACAATGAGTATTTTTCCATCCCACTTGGTTGCTTAAAAGTAAAAGATGCGAAAAATTTATGGGCTGCTGGAAGACTTATTTCCACAGACTCACTTGCTCTAGGTTCAGTTAGAGTTATGGGTACAGGCTTTGCAACTGGTCAAGCTGCCGGTGTTGCTGCTGCCTTAACATTAGATAATGAAAACTACGACATTAAAAAAATTCAAGATGAATTAGTAAATCAAGGTGCATTAATTTAGAAAGGGATTACTATGAAAGAAGAAAAAACAAAGAAAGATCCAAAAGATAAAAGCCTCAAAGAATTAGTATGCACATTAATTGCTTTTGCAATCATTGCTTTATTCTTTTTCCTTGATCCTCCGTCAGGTTTAAGTGCTGATGGTATGAAAGTTCTAGGAATATTTATTGGTATACTATTCTTATGGATTACAATAGGTATTGGTTGGCCTAGTTTACTCTGTTTACTAGCACTAGCTTTAGTACCTTCACTAGGAATGTCTTCGGTTTTAACCAGCTCATTTGGTAACCAAACGTTTGCTTTCCTATTATTTACATTTATGTTTACTTATGCCTTTTCCCAAACAGGCTACGTAAAAAAAATTGCCCTCGGGTTTGTCACCAGCAAATATGCTCGTAAATCACCATGGCGTTTTGCATTAATGTTTTTCGCTGCCGTTTTACTCATTGGCTGTTTTATGTCACCTACGGTATTGTACTTTGTTATCCTGCCAATTCTAACGGAAATTTACAGCATACTAAAATTAGAAAAAGGAAATAAATACGCAAGTATGTTAATGATGGGCTTAGTTTTCTGTACTAGCCTATCCTCAGGAATGACACCGATTGCCCACGTTTTCCCAGTTCTTTCTATGAATGTCTATGAAAGTTTAACAGGAAATGTAATTAACTATGGACAATATATGATATTTGCTGTTCCTGTCGGATTACTTATCTTTGCTGCAATGATGCTTGTCTTCCGTTTCCTAATGAATCCAAGTACAAAAGGAATTGATTTACAATCCAAAGAATTAGATAAAATGAAAAAAGAAATCCCACCTGCAACAAGAGGAGAAAAAATGGTTTTAGCAACATTTATCCTTGTCATTGCTCTATGGGTATTGCCAAGTCTCATCGATATTAAATTCTTTGAATGGATTGATGGCTTTGGAACCGCAATGCCACCTTTACTTGGTATAATCATTCTATCTATCTTAAAATACGAAAAGAAACCATTAATTAATATTAATGAAGCTATGGTAAAAGGCGTATCTTGGCCAAGCATTATCATGGTTGCTGCTACCCTATCTTTAGGCGCTGCGATGACAAACAGTTCAATTGGTTTAACCAAATATTTATCCGATTCCATTGCTCCAATAACAAATAATCTATCTCCAATATTATTACTATTGTTATTTGGTTTATGGGCTGGCTTACAATCAAATGTATCAAGCCATATGGTAACTGCTCAACTTGTACCAACTATTGCCGTACCAGTAGCTTTAGCTTCCGGAGGAGCCCTAGGAGCTGCCGCAATTACATCAGTAATAGGCTTAATTGCTTCAACTGGTTCAGCTGCTCCACCATCAATGCCATACGTTGCCGTTGCTGGAAGTTCCGGATGGACAACATCATCTAATTTACTGAAATACGGTTTCCTAATGATGTTTATCATTATATTTATATCTGCCTTCATAGGCTACCCATTAGCAGATATTATTATGGGTTAAAAAAAAGCACTGGGTTTTTAAGTCTCAGTGTTTTTTTATGGATTCAACCTCTGTAATTCTTTTTTCGTAATCCCAGTCATTTGACAAATAAACGTTTCAGATACACCTGCTTGTAACATTTTCTTTGCAATAGCTAACTTACTTTCTTTTTGACCTAATTTTTGGCCTTCTGCTATTCCAGATTTCTTACCGTCAGCTAGACCATTTTGATAAGCTTCACTTTGTTCTAAGTGTTTTTTATCGTAATAAAAATAATCATCAATACAGCCCATTAGACTGGTTACTTCTTTTTGCATACTTATCATAATTCTATCTCCTTCATATAGTTTTCTCAACATTTCTTGGTTCTCTTCAATTAAGAAATATAGATCACTTCTAAACTGTTTTTCTTGATATCATTATAATCTACCTTTCTTAGATAATCAAGATTGATGTCTATAATCTCTATTTTATCCGATCGTATTTTATGATAGTTCTTTTCCATTAAAGTACTTCGGTAAATAAACTTTCCTAAACCAAACCGATCATAGTTACAAATATTGATCTGTAAAACTTTCTTTACTT
>CALVUT010000019.1 GCA_944363675.1 uncultured Bacilli bacterium
TTTCATTGTTCCAGATATTGTGATATATGTAGGAACAGCAATTAAAACCAACACAGCCATAAGTGCTATAACAGCTAATATTTCTACTAATGTAAATCCTCTTCTCATTCTATCACCTATCTTACATTCAGTTTAACATATTTTTGGCTAGCTTGCATTCATTTTTTATTGATTAACATTAAATTTAGATCGGCAATCTATTCTAAAAAATTATAAAAAGCGAGCTAATTCAACTCGCCTCTAAAATTTATCCATTTTAGCCATGAAGATATAAGTAAATATTTGAATTCACAAAATTTTTCAGTTTTTTTCTTTGGTTAATCCCGATGTGTAAAATCATTTTGATTTACAGTCGCATTTTGTGTTGATAAGTCACGTTAATGCTTTTTGCAATTTAGGTCCAAACAGTTAATATCATTAATATGTTTATCTGAATATGTCAAAAAATATTAATTATTTCATCATCAACAACATCTATTTGACAAGCAGCCGGAGTTTTTGACAAACCTGGCATTGTCATAATGTCCCCAAGTAAAACTGTAATGTATCCTGATCCATTGTATATTTTTATATCTTTTACAGTTATTTCGTAATTTTTTGGGTAACCCAGTAAATCTTTTTGATCACTTATTGAATATTGTGTTTTAGCTATACAGATGGGAAGGTTGGAAAAAGGTTGAGCTTCTGTGATTTTTTCATCGGCTAAAGGAGTATAAACCACCTTGTTTGCATGATATAATTTTGTACAAATAGCTTCAATTTTTTCTTTTATGCTGGCGGTTTCTTTGTATAAGAATGTTGGTTTTACCGGTTCATATTTTATGACTTCTTTAGCAAGTTCTAAGGCGCCTTCTCCACCTTTTTCAAAGACTTCGGTAATTATGATTTGATAGCCTAGGCTTTCCACATCTTTTTGCAATAGAGATATTTCTTCTTCTGTATCTTCGGGATGTTTATTTAAAGTAATAATAAACGGCACATTTATTTGTTTTAGATTATCTATATGGGCATGAAGATTTTCTAATCCTTTTTGTAATTTTTTTAATTCGGTTGTTTCGCCTGTGCCATGGTGTTTTAATGCTCCAATTGTCATAACAAGGACAATGCAAGATAAAGGTAAATTTTCTTGACGAGTTAATATATCTACAAATTTAAAGCCTCCTAAGTCAAAGCCGAAGCCAGCTTCAGTAATTACATATGGGCTTAACGAAGTAGCTAATTTTAAAGATCTTATACTATTACAACCTGTAGCAAGATTGGCGAAAGGTCCTCCATGAATGATCACTGGATTGTGTTCTAGTGTTTGAACAAGATTAGGTTTCATTGCTTCTTTTAAAAGAGCAAGTAGTGATCCTGTAATATTTAGTTCTTTTACATATACAAATTCTCCTTTTTTGTTTTTACCTATAATAATTTTATCTAATCTTTCTCTAAGATCTTCTAAATTTTTGGCCATACAAAAAGTGTTCATAAGTTCGCTTGCTGCAGTAATGGTAAATTTTTCTTCACGATGATATTTTGGTGTTTTTATTTCAATATTTCTTAGACTTCGATCATTTAAGTCCATTGTGCGTGTAAAATATATTTTATTTGGATCCAAATCCAATTCATTCCCATGGAATAGCACGTTGTCGATCATTGCGGCAATTAAATTGTTCGCCGTCGTAATTGCATGAAAATCTCCAGTAAAATGAAGATTAATTTCTTCCATTGGCACAACTTGAGCGTATCCGCCACCTGTTGCTCCGCCTTTAATTCCAAATACTGGCCCCAATGATGGTTCTCGTAATGTGAGTAACGAAGGAACTGAAAGTCTTCTTAAAGCATCATGCAATCCAATAGCGACAGTTGTTTTTCCTTCACCATATGGAGTCGGATTTATAGACGTTACTAAAATAATATGTGAAGTATTTTCTTTTTGCGGTGCCGAAATTTTTGCTTTATATTTTCCATAATTTTCTATTTCAATATCGGAAGATATTTTATTTGCAATTACAGTGATCGGCTCTAGTTTGGTTTGATGAGCAATTTCATAGTCTTTTAACATAATATATCCTTCTTTCTTTATTTCTATTGTATAGAAAAATAAGTTGTCCGTCAAATAAAAAGATAAGCTGTTTTCTTTGCTTATCTTTATGATTCACTTTCCGTTATTACAACGTTCACTTTATTGGAAACTACATATTTAATTCGTGGATCGGTATTTTCAATTTGAACATCGACATCGTAGGTTCCTGCCGTATAATTGGTTAAGTCAATATAGGCAGCAATATTACTTTCATTAATTGAGTCAATTACAGATTGAACACCTTTTACTTGAACGGAAATTGGATCATCATTCGTTCGATTAACGGTTAAGCCACTGCTTAGATTGTTGGCACGAATATTTGATATATTGATTGTCTTTTGTTTTTCATCACCAAAGGTCACAACAATTTTAACGTCGGTTTCGCTAATGGAACGAACTCCAGTAGGCTTTTTAATATCTGCTATTCTAGTTAGAGCTCCACCGGTACCACTTCCATTGATATCAATGACGACTGGAACACTAGTGATTTTATCGATTTCTTCTTTTTCACCATATATATCTACAGTATAACTTGTTTTACCATTAATAGTGATTGACGAAATTGCTTTTCCGGCAACAAGGTCTCCCGTGGTTGTTACAACAATTGGAACTGTTGCTTTATATGTACTAAAGGAAATACTTGCACTTAGTGTATTAGGAACAATTTCAACATTTTCAAGTACATTACCAGCACTATCGTACGCTACTAATGGGAGGTTATCCACATCATATGTTATCGCTTCAGTAAATTTATTATTACTTAAGTCAATTAATGCTTTTACTGTAGCTATTTTATCTAAGGTATCTTGTGAGCCTTTTACAATAACAGTATTTTGATCTAGGGAAACATCTGATATTGAAAATTTTTCGTTTAATTTGTCTTCATTTAGTAGTTCATAAGTGACATTTTTCTCTTCACTTATCTTCTTTTTTATTGTAACTGTCACGTATGCTGGATCAAGCTTGTAGTTTATGTTATCTACTGTTTGATTATATGTTAAGGCAACTTTTTGAGGAGTATCACTTGCATCATAATCTGACAAATCTAAAACTACCTCATGTTCCCCTAATTGTTTGGCCAAATATAAAGAACTTTTACGCCCTGTCAAAATTATGTCTACAGAGTCTACTAGGCCTTCGACAACATAGCTTTCTTTATTATATATAACATTTACAGGTTGATTGGATAAAATTTCGGCTTCTGTCTCTACTAGAGTAATCACTTGCGAATCAACTAAAATGAAAGTCGTTACAGCTAAAATCAAAGAAATATATACTAATATTAAAGGTCGATTCAAAAACTTTTCTAAATGAACCGGATTATTTTTGAATTTTTCAAACAAAAAATATATTGCACGACTTATAGGTGTAATAAATTTTTCATCAAGAATTTGGTAACATTTTTTTAAGAATTTACCTATTTTTTTACCTATCTTACTCATGAATATCCTCACTTTCAACTTCTTCAGGATTTGAGTCATAGAATACTTCTGTTTTTGGTTTTAACTCATCAATTAGCATCATTCTAAAATCATCTAAAGTCATGTTATAATGAAGTTCACCGTCAACGGCAATGCTAATTTTTCCTGTTTCTTCAGATACTACTAATGCGATAGCATCATATTCTTCGGCAATTCCTAAAGCCGCGCGATGTCTTGTTCCTAATTTTTTGCTTACACTTGGATTCATACTGGTCCGAAATACAGCTCCAGCACAAGTGATTTTATCTCCTTGAATAATTACACCGCCATCATGTAAAGGGCTGTTTGGAAAAAACAAATTACTTAAAAGTTCACTTGATATATCGGCATAAATCTTCGTTGCTCGGTTAATGTAATCTTGGAGGGATACATCTCGCTCGATAACGATTAATGCTCCGATACGATTTCGTTTTAAATATTCAATTGCTTTCATTATTTCGCTAATCATTTTTTCTCGTTCATCGCCAGTTAACACTTTATGTCTACCCAATAGTTGGGTTCGGCCTATGCTTTCTAACATATTTCTTATCTCTGGCTGAAAAATCACTATGATTGCAAGTGGTCCCCATTCAACTACATATTCTAGTAGAAGACCTACTGTATATAGATCTAGTAATTTACTTATAATCTCAATACAAATTACTAGCAAAACCCCTTTTACAATTAGTACCATTTTCACATTATTTCGGATATTTTTTAAAATAAAATAAAATAGAAACCAGACAATGCATATATCCAAAATTTTGGTAAATAGTGACCAAATTGTCGTTAATGTCATTCTAACACTTCCTATTCTTTTGTCTCGTTCATTATATCAAATTTTTTATAGATAATCCATATAAAATAATCTTTTTTGAAATTTTCACAAAAAAAAGAAAGTTTTCTTCTTTCTATTTACTTAAAATGTTCATATTTACAGTTTGGGCTGCGGAATTTGTTGTAGTATCTACAATTGTATTGTTATTCGGTGATGTTGCCGGTGCTGGCATACTCATTGGTGCCTTTTTTAGGGATTCGTTAATAGCACTGTTAATGGATTTGTTTTGAGCCAAGCTGGCAAGTTTTTGAAGGTCTACTTCTTGTTCTTTTGGCTTATTGATCATTGAAACGCCTTTTTTTTGTTCATGTTGATCTACAAAATAACCGATTAAAGCAAAAGTCAAAATTATAGATGCAACTAAAAACCAAAGATAATTATTCATTAAAAAATCTGTAAAGCCTTGCATATTATCGCCCCTTTTCTTTAACGATTCTATTATATCATGAGTTGACATTTTTTAAACTTTTCTTTTTTCTTTTTTACACTACAACTGTAAAAGAAATGCAAATATAAAAAATAAACAAAAAGGCATATGTTAAAATATGTCTTTTTATAAGTATTCGATAATTGCAATATTTTTGGCCAATTTTTCAACCAAATCTTCGCGATCATATTTATTAAATATTTCGGTGAAATTGCTGTAATCCATTAAGAATAATTCATAATAGTTAAAGAAGATTTCGTGAATGTTTTTGACACCTAAGTCTTTAAGGTATTCGATATTTGCTTTGACTAATCTTTTATTTTTTTTCAAGGTTTCTATCATAACATCAGCAATGTTATTTTTTAATTCTTTGATTTCCTCTTTACTAAAACCAACACTTTCTAAGAATTTCATTCGTCTTCACCTCTTGATTCTTTCTTTTCTCTTTCTACTAATTTTTGATAAAGCTTATCTGGTGAATTACTAAATAGCTCTTTGAAAGTTTCTTCGCCAAGTTCATTTTTTATGGTATTTAACTCTTCTTTGCTAAAATTTCCTAATCTGGCATAGTATTTTATATCTGTTGGGACAACTTTGTATTCTTCTAAGAGTTCAGCAATATTTGAATCAGCTAAATGATTAATGTAACTATATAGCTCTTGCGTTGTGGTCATGCTAGCTTCTGGATTTAACTGTTTGAATGTTTTATTTAGTTCTTGTTCCATAATGCACCTCCTTAATAAGCCATAAGTGGTACTTCTTTTGGATCCATACCGCTTCCTCTTAATGATTGAATTGATTCACCTAATTGTTCATAAGTGTATTTTGTTAAAATGCTTGGTGCCAAATAAATATCTAAAACTTCTTTTCCAATGCTCAATAAAAGCTCTACTTTATTTTGTAAGTTTTTATCATACATTAATTCTATATGGTTGATATAGATATCATTTTCAAAGCCTTTATTTTGCATGTATTTAATATTTCCTATAATTGTGTCTTTATCAAAATTATCCATTAGTTTTTCGATTTCATCACTTGTAAAATCTAAGTAATCTATTCCTAAATCTTTTAATGTCTCAATCATTTCTTCTTTAATGTCTGTCGTAACCGATTCTTCTATTTCCTGTTCGTCTAAACTAATATCTGGAATTTTGATTTCTTCTTCATCTACCATTGTTTTTGCTTCTTGAATCACTTCTGAAATAGATTTGCCATTTTTACTTTTATTTCTTACTTTTTCATCGTATTGGAATAAAGCATCTTCTGGGAACATTAATATTTTAGCTGTTTCTCTTTGTTCTTCTTCGTTAAAGCCAAACTCTGCTAAAAGTGTTGTAATTGAATCTCTGGTAATGTTAATGTGTCCTTCTAAGGCTAACTCAAAATATTCATTTAATTTTTCTTGATTTGCTAAAGCAGCATCTTTTCGAATTCCAAGTTCTTCGATAGCTGTAATAGCCGAATTCATTTCTTCTTCAACTTTTACTAATTCATCTTCAGCTTTTTTGGTATCTTTTTCTACGTTTTCGATCGTTTTTGGTAAATTTCTTTCTAATTTATCTAAAAGACTTTTTGGATCAAAATCAATATGTAAGCGAGTTAGAACTGTTTCATAATCTTCTCTATGAATTCCCTGAAGAATTTCCTTAAATTTTTCTCCTTGTTCTTCTAGTTCCTCTCTTTGTTGTTTTAACTCAGCTATATTCTTTTGGAGATTTGCTTTTTCTTCGGTGGTTCTTGCTTTTGTGCTTTCTGCTTTATCTTTTTGACGGTCCATCTCTTTTAAGATGTCACTGTCAGCACCACGTAAATTGTATAATCTATCTAATAAGTTTTCCGTATTGACTGTCATCTTAGCCACACTCCCTCTATTCTGGATTAATTATAGCAAAATAATTTTTTTTTGTAAATACCTGTTATTATCACTTTTTTAACCAAATATGAGTTTTCAACATATACTACCATGAAACAAAAAAGGAGGAATTTGTTTGAAAAAGAAAATTATTGCTACAGTTATTGGGCTTATTTTAATTGTAGCTATGGTAGTCACTTATACGATGTTAAAACCAGAAGATAGTGGTCTACAAAAAATCCGATTATCTGAAGTTACGCATAGTGCTTTTTACGCACCACTTTATGTAGCTATAGAAGATGGTTATTTTGAAGAAGAAGGTCTTGAAATTGAATTGTTATTAACTTCCGGTGCGGACAAAGTGGCTGCAGCTGTTTTATCTGGAGATGTAGAAATTGGCTTTGCTGGACCTGAAAGTGCCATTTATGTCTATGAAGGTGGCGAAGAAGATTATTTAGTTACTTTTGCTGGGCTTACAAAACGAGATGGTCAATTTATTATTTCTAAAAATCAAGAATTTGAGTGGAGTGATCTAGAAGGAAAAGAAGTTTTGGTTGGGCGTAAGGGCGGAATGCCTGCTTTAAATTTCTTGAATGCTTTGGAAAATGCAGGTGTAGATGTTTCTAAGGTTAATCTTAACTATTCGGTTGATTTTGCATCCTTATCTGGTTCGTATATTGGTGGAATGGGAGACTTTGTTAATCTCTTTGAACCTAACGCCACTAAGTTAGAAGAACAAGGATTTGGATACGTAGTAGCATCTATTGGAGAATTATCAGGCGAAATGCCTTATACGGCTTTCTACACTAAGAAAAGTTATTTTGACGAGCATCAAGATATTTTAGAAAAGTTTAATCGAGCTTTGAATAAGGGAATTGAGTATGTTTATAATCATTCTGCTCGGGAAATTGCTGAAATTATTTTGCCACAATTTCCAGACAATAGTCTAGATGAACTCGAAAGTATCGTTCTTCGTTATAAAGAAAGCGATTCTTGGTTATCCTCAACTTATATTAGTGAAGAATATTATCGAAACCTAGAAGATTTAATGATTAAGAATGACCTATTAGATGATTATGTTCCATTTAATGATTTAGTAAAAAATTTGTCTAATGAATAATTTATTAGAAATTAAACACTTATCTAAAAACTATGTGACCGCGAAAGAAGAAATCGAAGCAATTCATGATATCACGCTAGCCATTCGAGAAAATGAAATTGTGACTTTAGTTGGAACTAGTGGCTGTGGAAAATCTTCTTTGCTTAGTATTTTAGCTGGTATTGATCAGTTAAGTACTGGAACTTTTCTATTTCAAAAAGAAAATCCTGTTATCGGATATATGTTACAAAATGATGCATTGTTTCCATGGCTAACCATTTTTGAAAATGCTATTTTGGGTCTTAAAATCCAACACAAAGATACGGAAGAAAATAAGAATTATGTTCGTCATTTACTTAAAACATATCATTTAGAAGAGTTTATGGACAAATATCCTAGCGAACTTTCTGGAGGAATGAAACAACGAGTAGCTTTAATACGCACTTTAGCTATTAAACCAGATATTTTGCTTCTTGATGAGCCTTTTTCTGCTTTAGATTATCAATCGCGTTTAGCTGTCAGTGAAGATGTTTTTAAAATTATTAAACGAGAAAAGATTGCCACAATTATGGTTTCTCATGACATTGCTGAGGCGATTTCTATGTCTGATCGAATTGTTGTGTTATCTAAAAGACCATGTACAGTAAAAAAGATTTATGAAATTCATCTTTCCAACGCTTCTACCCCAATTGAGAATCGTAAGGCGAAAGAATTTGCTTCTCTTTATGATGCGATTTGGAGGGATTTAGATTATGTCAGCTGAAGCGAAAAAAATCATGAAAAAAAAGAAGCAACAAAAGTGGTTTATATTAGGCAGTCAAATTTTCCTTGTTATTGCCTTTATTGGCTTATGGGAAGTATTATCGGCAAAAAAAATTATTAATCCATTTATTTTTTCTAGTCCAAGCCGCATTTGGCAAACTTTATCTGAACTTGCTTTGTCTGGCGAGCTTTGGAAACACGTTTGGACTACTTTGTATGAAACGTTGCTTGCTTTTGGAATTGGCATTTCTTTAGGACTGTTCATTGCGATTTTGTTGTATGAGATACCTGTGCTAGCTAAGATCATTGATCCGTTCTTGACAATGCTCAATAGTCTTCCTAAAGTTGCTTTAGGGCCAATTATTATTATTTGGTCTGGAGCGAATATTAAATCAATTATCGTCATGGCTTTGCTTATCAATTTAATTGTCAGTATCTTAAATATTTATAATGGATTTATGGGTGTCGATGAAATTAAGATTAAGTTATTAAAATCTTTTGGAGCAAAAAGATTGCAGTTATTACGTTATTTAATTTTACCAGAATCAAAAAGAACTATAATATCTTCTTTGAAAATTAATATTTCAATGACTTTGATCGGTGTCATTATGGGCGAGTTTTTAGTAAGTAAACAAGGTATCGGATATTTAATCATCTATGGTACTCAGGTCTTTAACCTTACTTTAGTAATGAGTGGTATTGTCGTTTTGATCATTTTATCCTTCATCATATATGAATGTATAACTGTATTAGAAAAAAAGCTATCCAAAAAATGAATAGCTTTTTATTTTTAGTAAAAACAAACTTCAATTGGTGGAAGTTAGTAAAAAACTGGAGTATATTAAATGTTACATAATTGTTACGTTATTTAAAAAGATTATAAAAAGCCCTTAAACAAGGGCTTAATAGACATCTGGTGCTGAAAACAGGACTCGAACCTGCGACCTACGCGTTACGAGGGCGTTGCTCTACCAACTGAGCTAATTCAGCATTGACATCATTATAATATATTTTTATGAAAAGTTCTACAATATTTTCACAAAATTTGTGATTTTTCAATGAAAATGTCTCTAATTTGAAATACATTTTTCAGCGAAAATGTCTCTATTTATATAATAGGAATATTAGGTTATTTTTCAGTGAAAATGTCTCTCTGATTAAAAAAGAAAAGTGAAAAGTTTTTCAGTAAAAATGTCTCTAATAAAAACTAGCATTTTAAGCTAGTTTTTATTATAATTTCTCCATGGATGATTTGCACTAGGTTTATGTGCTTTTGATCTATTTATTTCCTCTTGTGATTTAGAAGCTTTTAAAGGGATAAATTTCTGTTTCTGTTCTACTTCTAAAACACTGTGCAAAATATTATCTACTATGCACCATAAAGAATAATCAAAGGCAACAACAACCGTACAAATTGTCCCCTTAGAGTAACATTTCAATTCTCCTGTTTCTATATCAACAGGAATATAAATCTTTCCATTGAACTTGAAAGACGAAGCATTATCAATTTTACGTTTAAGTCTTTCGGAAATTATTGTGTTCAACTCTTCGTCAGTATAACCGCAAGTTCCCATCACGTTTTTATCGGGTTCAATTCCAAGAGAAAAGTGTTTATTCATGTCTGGTATGAAGACATTGTTTAAGTACTCAGTGGCCTCTTTTTTTTCAGTAATACCATGGAATTTCAATTCTGCAATCAAACGATTCTTAAATGTCTTGTTTAAACGTTCTACATTCGGCTTAAACAATGGATCACTTCTACTATCTAAAGAGACATTTAAATCGTGGCAAATCATACCAAATTGAGTTGTATTCAAGGTTGATTTTTGCTTTCTGTTTGTATTGATAGAAAAGCTTCCTCTTCTATCTGTTTTAATCTTCTCTGGAATACCAAATTTCTTTACGACCGTCATCAATAATTCCATATAGTCTCTTGTATATTCTTGGTCATTAAAACTTCCTGCAAGTACTGTTCTCGTTGCTCTGTCAACAGCTAAATGTAGAGCATACACTTCATCCCCAAACCACATTCCAAATGTCGCATCCATTTGTACATCTTCCCCAAAAGAAAGATGAATATTAGAACGGCGAATGTGCCTTCTTTTTTCTTCTTCTTTACGTTGTTCAAATAGTTGAACTTGTTCTTTGGTAGCAGTGTTTTCTTGTATAGCTTTAGCCATTGTAACATTGTAATTAGCAACAGTTTTTCTTTGAGCCATCGTGGAAAGTATTCCGTCTTTAACAAAGGCTTTATACATCACTGAATAAGATATACCAAGCTCTTCTTTTGCCTTCTCATAAAAGTGAGTGAAGTTAAAATAAGAGTATTTTGTTAAATAAAGTTCTTTAGCATATTCTATTTTTTCTTCTTCTGTTTTTTGGGGATTTTTTGTTCCTCTACTTTTATGAATAAAACCTTCTTCACCTTCTGTTTTATACTTGTTAACTAGTCTATCAATTTGTCTAAGAGAGCAATTTAGTTTTAAGGAAGCTTCTGTTCGTGTTATTTGTTTATTAACTACTTTTTCTATAATCTTTAGTTTGTACTTTTCACTTTCATTCAGCATATTTTTCACCTGGTACCATATAAGTGTAATATTAATTCTTAAGAATTGATTATTACACTCTTTTTTATTATTATGTAAGAGGTAATTGGTCAACGTATTTTCACCTGAACTTAGCGTTCGTAAAGGAGGACAGTTGACCATCCTTTGCATAATGCATTCGATTAAGCAAGTTGAAATACATTTAGTACTTTCGTGTCACAAGCCAGGATGAAGATATGTAAAAGAGATGGAACCAGTTATTTAAATTAAGGAGGAATTTTATGTATGCAGTAGGAATTGATGTTTCAAAAGGTAAAAGCACAATTTCAATAATAACAACAGAAGGTGAAATTATAGAAGAACCATTTGAAATAAATCATAATCAAGAAGGATTTGATATTTTGTTATCAAAAATCAAAAACATTAAGAAAGAAGAAATTAAATTTTTAATGGAAGCTACGGGGCACTATCATTTACCAATACTCAATTCATTAATTGAAAAAGATTATTTTGTTTGCGTGGAAAATGCCTTAGTAATTAAAAAGTATTGTGATATGGATCTTAGAAAAGTAAAAAATGATAGAAAAGATTCTTTGAAATTAGCAAGTTATTGTAGTGATAAATGGTTTAAATTAAGGAAGTTTGAATTGTCAGATAAAACAAGGGAACAGTTACAATTTCTTTCAAGACAATATTGTCAATATACAAAAATTAAAACTAGTTTAAAAATTCAATTAACAAATATGATTGATAAAACATTTCCTGGAATTAAAAAGATTATTGATGAAGAAAATAGATATGATTTATTATTAGATATTTACGAAAAATATTCATATCCGAGTTTAGTATTAGAAAAAAGCAAGGAAGAATTTGTTGATGAAATAAATAATATGGCAAAAAAATATAGACATAAAGTTGGTAAAGCTATTGGAGAAAACATTTACACAAAAGCTCCAACAGTAATAACTTCATGTCCATATAATGAATCATTACAACTATCAATAAATAGTTGTATATTACTTTTAAGAGATACCATAAAAGTAACTAATGATATTATAGCAAAAATGGATGAACTTGCAATGCAATTAAAAGAATTTGATACAGTTAATAATATGAAAGGTGTTGGTCCAAAAACAAGAGCAAGACTTATTGCAGAGATTGGGGATATAAGAAGATTTAAAAATGCTAATTGTTTAATAGCATTCTGTGGTATAGATGCGCCGTCATATCAATCAGGAAATTTTAATTCAACTAATAGACATATAAGTAAACGAGGAAATAAATATTTAAGGAAAGTTGGTTATGAAATAACTAAAAGTATTAAGTCTTGTAGGCCAAAAACGGATAATGCAGTATATCTATTTATGTTAAGAAAAGAAGCAGAAGGAAAAAATAAAACAGCTGCCAAAATTGCAGGATTAAATAAATTTTTAAGAATATATTATGCAAGAGTAAAAGCACTATATAATTAAGCTTAATTTTGGGGTAAGGGGAAATCTGCTCTTTTTTAGAAAAAATAATAATTAAAAAAGACTTGACATTGGTTAGCAAGTCTCCTTTCTATTCTAGAAAATTATAAAATATTATCATAAAAACAAAAAGGAAAGTAGAGACATTTTCACTGAAAAATGAAGTTAAAAAAAAGACTATTTTCATAGTCAAATTGATGAAGACATTTTCATTGAAAAACTTTTTTTAAAACAGAGACATTTTTACTGAAAAATCACAAAAGTTCTACAATATTTTCACAAAATTGTTGAATTTTCATATATTTATGGTATAATTGGTATTGTCATTGACGAAATGCAGATGTAGTTTAATGGTAGAACTTCAGCCTTCCAAGCTGACCACGTGGGTTCGATTCCCATCATCTGCTCCAGTGACGTTTCTGTTCGAACTTTTATAGTTTGAACTTAACATATAATCAATCCGTTCGGATTGATTTTTTTGTGTTCCGAACTTCCGTAGCGAGCTTGGAAGTACATAGAAATCATCCTAAAAGAAAGGATGGTGTTAATTATGATAAAGTTTACTACCCAAGAGTTAGAAATGGAAAAAAGTTTGAAACAACGTATTGAGTTTATTTGTGAGTTCTGCCACGTTACTCCTACCATTACTAATGGAAGTATCAAAAGAATTAACAATACAAACTTAAACTACATTGA
>CALVUT010000020.1 GCA_944363675.1 uncultured Bacilli bacterium
GATAAAGTAGTAAGGGAAAAGTATTTTATTCTTTTTAGTATTTATAATGAACAATAGAGATATATGAAATCTATAATCAAAAAATATAATGATTTTTGAATTTTAAAGCAAAAGGCCCCTTACCCCATAGGCTTGCTATGCAGTAAAAAGTAGATAATAAAAACTAATTAGCAGGATCGATAAATATAGTATTGAAAAGACCATTTAAATTGAGTAGAACCACATTTCTCACATGTAAATTCATGGAATTTTCTCGAGATAGTAGAAGTAAATTCGTTGGATAAAATTCTAGAAATGAGTAATCTACACAGTTTAATGTTCTTTTTTTTGTTTCTATTCGAAAGTAATCCATAATGTTTAATTTTAGTGAAATGATCTGGAAGCACATGAAGTAAAAATCTTCGGATAAATTCATTTGCTGTAATGGTTATTTTTTTGATTTTAGAATTGTCTTTATAATCTTTGTATTCAAAGGTAACATTACCTTTATCTATGTTTTTGATCCTTTCATTAGAAATAGCTACTCGAAAAGAGTATCTACCCACATATTCAATAACATTTTCAGGCTTACCTTTAGGAGGTTCAATATAAGTAATCCAAGTTTTATTGTAAAGTGGTTCTAGGAATCTATTGAATTCCTTTAAACTTTGAAAATTTGTATTTAAATTTTCAAATTCATGTTTTAAATAATATAAAAATTTTCCTCTAAATAAAGAACCTAAAACTTGTACTTTAAATAAATAATCTTTGTCACAAGAGATCCAGTGATTATTTTTTAAACCTCCACCAGTAACAATAGAATGAATATGAGGATGAAACTCCATTGTTTGTCCCCAAGTGTGAAGTATAGAAGTAATACCAACTTTAGCACCTAACCATTTAGGATCTTCACCTAGTTCTAAAATAGATTCACTGGTTGCTTTAAATAAAATGTTGTAACAAATGTTTTGATTCAGTAGAAATATCTCATTTAGTTCATATGGAACAGTAGTTACGATATGGAAATATTTAGAGTCAAGCAAATAACTAGATTCTTTCCTAATCCATTTTTCTCTTGCATAATTTTGACACATCGGACAATGTCTATTTCGGCAGGAATTAAAACCAAAATATTCTTCACCACATTCTTCGCATGTACAAATATGATAACCTAAATTTTTCTTGCCACAGTTTCGAATTGCATTAAATACTTTCCATTGTTCTTTGGACAAATGATGATTTTGGATATATTCATCTCCATACTTTAGAAAAATATCTTGAATCGTAAATTTAGACATATTTAATTCCTTCTAATTCATTGAAATTTTGAGATAGATGCAGGTAAATGGTAGTAGTACTTAAGTTAGTATGGCCAAGCATCGATTGTAAAGTTAAAAGACTACCACCGTTAGATAAATAGTAAGTAGCAAATGAATGGCGAAGACTATGGAAAGAAATGTTTTCATTTAAATTATAAATATCTTTTAGTACAGAGAAATAATTAATAATTGTTTTAGAATTCATCGTTTCTTTTCCATTAGTTCCTGGAAAGAGATACCCACTTTTAATCTTTTTTTCTTTGCAATATAATCTTAAAAGAGTAATTGTAATATCTGGTAATATAGTATATCTTTCTTTATTTCCTTTTCCTAATACTTTTAGTTTGTGTTCTTTTGCATTGATGTTTTCCACTTTAATTTTAGATATTTCATCGACTCTTAATCCAGAACAGAAAGCAAGAATCAGCCAGCATTTATGTTTTAATCTTTTTTCACCATTAATGATTTCTAAAAATTTATCTTTAGGTAATATTGTTGGTATTTTTTTAGATAACTTGCTTGATGGAATTAATAGTCTGTTTAATGAAACATTAAAACAAACTAAGTAAAATAATCTAATAGAACAAACAGCAACATTATATGTAGCTTTACATCTATTTGGTTTAATAAATGCATCATTAAGAAACTGAATGATTTGTTCTTCTCTTAATTCTTGAATGTTTGTGTTTTTATTAAAGTATTTAAAAAAACTTGTTAGTCTACATCGATAATTAATAAATGTTTTTTCACTCCTTCCTCTTAATAGTAAATTTTCGTGGACTTTATTTATCCACATTTTCTGATTTTCTTCAGTATTCATAAAAAAACTCCCTTCATTTTTACTAAAGAGAGAATTTAATCTTTTCAAATTTCATATTTTGTGTATAATAAGAAATGTGTTGAGATTATTTTCTTTCTTTAGTCGGAATTTATAATAATCCAACACTTTTTATTTTGCAATATTTTTAACTTAAGATTAATGACTTTTCGTCAGAAATTTGGTACAATATTATTGGTGATAAATTATGGTTGTCTATGAACCTAAGAATTTCAATTTTAATAAAAATATTAAACAGGTAATCATTAAAAATATTATAAAATATCGAAAAGAAAAGGGATTTACTCAAGAAAAATTAGCTTATTATGCTGAATTATCTAATGAATTTGTTAGAAGAGTAGAATCATCTCGAGGTGAACGCGGATACTCTGTACAATCTCTCTATAAAATTTCAAAGGTACTAGGTGTAAGAATCGACAAATTTTTCGAAGAATAAATGTCTAAAGTGAATATTTTGTTATGATAAATTGCTTTTTTTATCATTTTGAACAAAAAAACGCACATTTTATGCAAATTTTATTTATTTTGATTATTTTATTGTTACAATCTTTGAAAGAAAGGTTTGTTTATATGAAAGAATTCACAAAAATAATCGAAAAATTTGTGAATAAAATGGGGTATTTAAAAAATGAGCATTTAGAAGGAATCGTGTGGTATGGTTCAAGTCAAACTGGATTTGCTAATGATTGTTCAGATATCGATTTACATATCGTCTTTTCATATGCCAAAAATGAAATACGAGGCTCAGATTTTATAGACAATTATCGTATTGAATATTTCGAAAAAACATTATCTAGTTTATATCAAAAAGTTGACTATGAATTTCACCATCAGTCGAACGCAATGGTATCTATGTTTGTGTACGGAACTGTATTACTAGATAAACATGAAAATATAAAAAAATTGCAAGAATACATAAAAGCAGTATATTCTTCCCCTATGCCTCCTTTAAATGAAGAATATATAAAAGAACAAATTGCTATTATTAATAACTTCTTTGATGACTTAATATATTATATAGAGGTAAATGACCTATATGCTAATCATGTCTTTCATCTGACATTGGAAAGGATAAAAGATTTATACTTTGCTATGAATGCTTTACCTGGTGTTTCCAGAACTAAAGCACTTAAAACTATGCTAAATGATAATTATAGAAACGCAACAAAAAAAGAGAATCCTGAACCAGAATTCATTGATTTATACATTCGTTGTTTAAACGAAAATATATCTTTGTTGCAAAAACTTAAATTACTACAAGTTTTATATCAATTCACAATTCAAAATGTATCTTTTAATAAAAATGTACATAGAATTGTATTAAAAAAATAATTTTTTTATAAGTAATTATATTTTAAATAATATCTAGCCACAGGATTAGTATTAAATTTTTTTCTAATTATTGTGTATCATTTATTAAAAATAAAAAAGCATCAATTTTTAAGATTGACACTTTACTTCAACTATCAAAACAGTACATAAGATATTAAAACAACATTTATAAAAATTTTACTTATTTATTATTAATATACTTATGCTTTTAAAAACTTAATTACCAGGGTTTATTAAGTAAATCATTATAAATATCATAGTTATTTGATGCCTCAATACTTTTTTGCTTTGCACTTCCACTTCTAGGAGGATGATTTATATGATAAACGCAAGAAGATAGTACAGGTATAACATAACATCCATCTGATATTAAGGTTGCAGAAAAGTATGCATCTTCCATCCCCCAACCTTTGAATAATGTACTGAAAGGACGAGCGGATTTTATTAGTTCTTTGTTCAAAGCCATATTATGCCCGGACACAACAGTAGCAATATTATAAATGCTTATCTGTGAACCAAAGCTTAATTCTTTAAAATAATCAGTATCATCTAAAACTGAAATTTCTTCATCAATATAAACCTTATCACTTCCAATATGATAATCCTTTCCTTTAGTTATCACTCTACTATCGTCAAAATTGGTAATTGTTTTAACTCCTGCCAATAAATTGCTTGAATCCAAAAGAGAAGATTTGGGATCAATATTTTTTCTCATACATGTAAAAATAGCATTGGGAATTAACTGAAGTCTAACATTCATATCATATAGATAATCTTTACTTAAAATAATATCTGAATCCATAAAAATAATTTGATCATATTTAGAAATAGCAAACCCGACATTTCTTGCATTAGATAATCCCATATTTTTCTCAAGTGAAACTATTTGTAACTCAAAATCAAGTTTATCTCTTATTGGATTAATGTCTTCGAGAATATCATTTTCAGAACCATCATCAATAACTATAACCTGAAGTTTGCGTTTGTCGTTCACTGTTAAATTTTGACCCTGTATAGATAGCAAAGTATATGACACGTTTTGATTATATACTGGGATTATAATACTCATATTTATTATTGAAATTTTCCTGGTTTTACAAGAGTTAGTAGAAAGTAATTTACAATTCATTATATACTCATAATAATATTCTAAATAGGAATAATCATTGGATATATTTGAAATTCTTACTTTTAGAGAATTACTTGTCGAACGAATATCCAAGCCTGTTTTAACTCCATAATTTCTAATTTTGTTGTTAAGCATTCCAACTTCATCAAATAGATGTTCTGGATCTGGATTTTTAATAAACTCATGATCATGAATATTATCATAACGCATAAGTTTAAATTTCTTTTCAAGCTTTAAACATAAGGCATCATTATCAGTTGAAATCATATTACCATGATAGGTATCAAACAGTATAGAACAATCTTTAAATTTTAAAAATGAAATATCATTTATATAATAATTTTTAGAATTGTCTAACATTTTAAAAAAATATTTGAGATTTTTATTTTTTATATAAACAGACTTAACTCTATTTTTTTCTCTGTAACTAACTTGATTATTAACTATTTCTATTTGTAAGGTATCATCTGCTGCAAAAATATTCAATCGTCGTTGAATTTTTGGGAGATTTTCTTCACGAATTAAATAATTAATCACTTTTTTTAAAACTGTTTCATTTTTCAAGATTAAATACTTCATATACTTCCCTCATTTCAATAATTAAAACTCAAAGTCGATTTGATCGATGGAAACAGATATATTTTTATCATAAAAAGTAATATTTTTTTTCTGCATCAACACACTATTATAAACTTTATACTCATGAGAATTATTCCAGTGACGTCCATCTTTAACAAACAAAAGATATTTTTCCTTATCTTCTGGTAAGAATTTATAATGCAATAAATAGGAACAATAGATAGCTTTTTGATTTATATTCCAAGGATAATAAAAATGATCATTTGCTAAAACTTCTGTGCCAGTATAGGTTATCAAAGATATTTTTTGTAAACTTGGATTAATTCCAAAAATTCTTGACCTAGGTCCTCCATAGAAACGTTGTCCATAAGAGTTGGCATTAGACATTTTATAAGTATTCTTGTCCACAAAATTGAATTCTTCTAATTTGCCTACGAAGATTTCTTTCTTAGGGTAAACATCTAACATCAAACTTTTTATAAAAGAAGATTTAGTTGTTTTCAAAAAAGAATCTATCGACACTTTATTATAATCTTTATATATAAATAGCTCATCAGAATCAACTATTAAATATTTTTTATTTATCCCATAAAACTCCAATATTTGTTGTTTCCAACCACACATTTTAAAGCAATTATACTTTTCATGAATTTTCCAAAAAGAAATATTTGCTTTGTTTTGATATTCTTGCAAAAGATTTGTAGAATTATCTGTAGAGTTATTATCCACTAAAACAAAATTTTTAATGCCAATACTTAAGTAATGTTCCATCCATTTTTTTACAAGAGGCTCGAAGTTATTGTAAAAACAAATCAAAATAATTCCTTCATCAAATTTTGTTGATTGTTCTTGAAATAAATTCTTTGTGGCAAGTCCACTTGTAAAGTTTGATAAATATTCATCAGAAAACTCAATATTATTAAAATCTTTGGCTATTTTTATAAGATTTCTTTTTAAATTTGGGGAAATATTTAATGTTTCGACTAGTTTTACTCTTTGCTTTATCTTTTCAGACTTTATATGTTTTAATAACTTTATATATTCAAACAAATTAGTAAAATCGACATTAAGAAATTCTTCTATTTTCCCAGTTTTAATATGGGGACTTTTAATATTCAAAATCCTTTTCATAAAAGAAGTTATAGAGCCATGAGAAACAATCAATACTGTATTGTCTTTAAAGTTATTATCATATACATCTTTTAAAAAACTAGATAATCTCAATTCAATATCAAACTTGTTCTCGCCATATTCACCAAAACGGACAAAAAAATCTCCATCAATTTGTTTCAATCTGGTTTGATCAAGATCATCATTGTTTTTTTGACCAGAATATTTTCCATGAAATATTTCATGCAATCTTTCTTCTATAATCACTTCTGTATTAGGAAAACTCTCCGAAACAAAATGAGCTGTTTCAATAGTTCTTGGAAAAGGAGAAACATAAATTTTATCTATTTTTTCAGGCAATGACTTTATAGATTCTTGAACAGAGTTCTTTCCATTTTCTGTTAAAACAGACCAATAGATTTCTTTATCAGAAATCAACTCTCTAACATTATCTGTTGCTTCTCCATGCCTCATAAATATTATATTCATAATTTTTTTCCTTTCTTTCTAAAAATTTGTTTTTAAAATATATAAATTAAATTAAAATTCATCATTTATTATTTTTAAAATTTCTTTTACTTTTTTTTCCCAACTGTAATTTTTTAAAATAAAATCTCTTATCTTTTTAGAATTTTTAATTCTATCGCAAGTGATAGCATTTTTTATACCCTCAGTTATAGATTCAACTGTAGGAATTACAACAATACCTCTGGAATCCGACAATAAATACTTATTTATATCTGTATTAGTAGCAACTACTGTTAAGCCACAGCTCATAGCTTCAAGAATTGTTCCCTGAAGTCCTTCACCATATTCGGAAGGAGACACAAAAATATCTGCTTGCTCATAAAATGCTTCTACATTTTCAACTGCACCCTTAAATTCTACATTTGTTGAGATACTTTCCAATCGTTTTCTATCTGGACCATCTCCAACTATAATCAGTCTTAAATCATATTCTTTGCGAAGAATATCATACGCATAAATGATTTTGTCCACGTTTTTACGAGATATTAGACGACCTATATATAAAAGTGTTATGTTTTTTTGATTATTTTTTTCGATTTTTTTTAAAGAAAATCTGCTAAAATTAACGCCAGTTGATACCACCCTCATGTCTCTATGATAATATTTTGCCCATGATTGTTTTACTTCTTCAGAAATAGCAATAACTATATCATATTTTGACAAAAAACTGCCCTGAAAGTCGTTTTGTTGTTTGGGAACGCCACATAAATATAAAACATTTTTTTTAATTAGATTTCTAGGAAAAAATACCGCATCTAAATTATAATAGGAAAAAATAATATCATAATTTATATTTTGTCTTAAAATATATTCATATAACAATTGATTATAAAATATAGATTCTATATTCCAACGACATCTATCTTCCCCAGGCTGAATATCATAAATGTATTTAATTTTTTTATCCTGTTCAATTTCTATGATTTTGATTTTATCTGAATAATTATTATAAAAATTTTTAAATTGTGGTGAGTATTCTAACCCGATACTTCTTGGTGATATCGTAAAATAATAAGTTTCACACCCCTGCTCAAAAAAATTAATTGCATGTTCAAACGAAATCATTTCTGCACCACCAATAAAGTAAGAGGCTCGAGGTTGATTAATAATGATTCTCATTTTTAACTCTACTCCTTTGATAAATATAATTTTTTATACGATTTTGTGCCAGTTGTAAATCGTCTAAATGTAATTGATAGTCTTGACAATATTGCATCCATATGGTTTCATATTTTTCTACATCCTCTATCGGAATTTTACCATTTGCCATTTCTATTATTTTCTGAATTTCAAGAATTGCACCACGGTGTGTTACATTTATTGATTGAATTTGATTGTTTATATCATTTATAATATTTAGTACTGCATTCGCTATCCGAACAGACCATTCAGCATGATTTTCTCCTAAATGCAAAATAATATTTCGGTCTTGTTTGTGTCCAAAACTACAATTTAAAATTCCATTTTTTCTCTCAAATTCAAAGTCGTCCCAACAGTTCTGTAAAAAATTGACTCTTTCAATATGTTCCATTCCTTCAAAATTAAAATTGCCTTGATATAACTCAGTTAATCCAGAATCTTCTACACACAAACAGTTTATATTATGTTTCATAAGATACTCACATAAAATTTCAGCTGTCTCTTTTGCTCTTTTTTTAGAAGAATGCCTAATAATTACTTTTCCAGCATCAATCTTACACAAAATTGTCTCTGAAGCCTGTTTTACTATTTCAATTCCTTTCTTGGTCAAACCGGTATCATTCTTACCATCTATATAACTATGATCATCATAACTATGGCGTACAAGTAAAAAATCGTTTTTCTTCATATAAACTCTCCTATCTAGCAAAAAAGAGGTCAGTAAAAACAGACCTCCTCCACCATACTTTATACAAAAGCAAAAAATAACCAAACATTTAGGATAGTATATCAAAATATTTAGTTATTGTCAAAATATATATGACATTGAACCACTAACATTCAATAAAATTCAATAAATATATCTTAATTTAATAATTTTCTACTAAGAGCTTGACTTTGTTTAATTTCATTTTTAAATGGTTTAACTATTTCCCCATCATACATTATAATTTGCTCATGAAGTGCTCTTGTAGTAGCCACATACAACAAATGCATATCTACATCATTATTTATATCATAAATATTACTTGATGCATTATTAATGATAGCACAATCAAACTCTAATCCTTTTGAAGACATGACAGTCATTACAAATATTCCGCCTGAATATTGAGTATCTTTCTGAGAAATATACCTAGCACTAATTCCTTTTTTTGACAATTCAATATAAACCTTTTTTGCCTCTGCTTCATCTTTACATATAACAGCAATGGTTTGATATCCCGAATTAATCCAATTATATATTGCATTGATTTTTGCATCAGGCTGATTTATGGTATTGATATATTTTACTGCGTTTCCATGTCTTATAACAGGATGAGCCGCATGTAACCCTAGTTCATTTAACACATTATTAGCAGTCTCAGTTATTTCAATTGTAGTTCGATAACTTTTATTTAGTTCTTGCAAATTACATTTATTATCAAAAACAAGTTCATTAAGCTCAGCCCAAGAGCTAATACTTCTATACGAATAAATAGACTGAGCTAAATCACCATAAATATTGAAAGTAGCATTTTTAAATATCTTTCTTAAAGTATAGTATGCCAGTAAACTATAATCTTGAGCTTCATCTATAACTATATTGCGATAATCTAATGTTTTGTTTGTCAATAAATAATTCAAATACATCAACGCAGATATATCTTCATATAATATTTGCTTTTTTTTCAATGCTTTTAATACATTTAATTGTAATAACTGAACTTCTTTGTTAGTCAAACTAGACTCTAGTGTATTTAAACTATTTATGAAAAACATATATAATGATACACAACTTACTGTAATCGACTTAAAATATTTATCTAGTAATTTGTCGCCTTGTTTTTTTATCAAATTATTTAATTCGATACTTTTTTGAACATATTTTTCTCTTGACGGATCACTGATTGGAAAAGAAATATATTTTTGACGGTATTCATCATTTAAACGATCATAAATAGATTCTTTTTTGTTTTTAAATAACATTTTGAAATATTTACGTGTTTTGCTTAAATCAATACAACTCTCACCTAATTCATTCATTTTTCTTTGAATATCTTCTGCAGAAAAAACCGTTTTTCCATCTATAACAAAATCATGAATTGACGAGACGTTTCCATTTATAAAGCTTTGAGCAAAATCATTTAATAAATTACGATATTCAAAACTTCCTTTAAATGCAGCTATCTTTTTTTGGGTACATTGTTGTTCAAAATCGCCAGACAGTTTTTCTTCTTGTATTTTTAAAGTGGTTCCAATATAATCATTCATAAGCCTCAATAAAGTTTTCTGCTCAACAGGATCAGTTTCCAAATCAGGCAATACGGTTGAAATATAATTTAAAAAATAATCATTTGGTCCAATAATCAAAAAATCATCCGATTTTGATTTCCTTTGTTGCATATATAGCAAATAAGCAATTCTATGTAATGCCACAGAAGTCTTTCCACTACCAGCAACACCCTGCACGATTAAATCAATATCTCTAGATCTAATTATATTATTTTGCTCTTTTTGTATTGACGCAATAATTGTCTTCATTGCGTTATCAGCATTAACGTTTAAATAAGGAATTAGCAATTCGTCTTCAGAAACTAAATTTGTATCAACGGCATTTATTAGAACTCCATCTTTAATCGTGATTTGTCTTTTTAACAGCAAAAATCCCTTTTCCACACCCGATAATGAATTATATGAAACAGGACCAACTTCACTATCATAATACAATGAACATATTGGACTTCTCCAATCATAAACAACTTGATTATTATCATGTGTAACAGTCGATTTTCCAATGTATATAGAGGATACATTCTTATTTGAATCTTGATAATCTATTCGTCCAAAATAAGGACAACTTTTAGATTTTTCAAGTTTAAATTTTCTTTCTCCATTTTGAAGAAGTTGAGCGTTTAAATTAAAATGTGTTCCTCTTAATCTATCTTCAAAGGAAAGACTAGTAGAATCCTTTATCATTTTTTTTTCAAAGTCTTGACATTTTTTTATTTCAAACTCAATAACTTTTTTAATATAATCTAAATATTTCTTCTCTGTTTCAAAAATTTGATTCATCTAAACACCTTACTTTCAAAAAATTAATACTAGATAATATGATATCAAATTTTATAAAAATATCAAGATTATATTTTAATTAAATTGTTATGTTAATTGAAATAATAATTATTGTTAATTAAATAGCAAGCATTAAATTTTAAATAAAAAGAGAATTTACAAATGTAAAGACTCTTTTTTAATAATTAACTATATTTCTCATGTCACATGAAAAAGATTTAAAGAATTTAAAACATTGTTTTCTCTATTTTTAGACATTTCGATTTTATATAAGATGTAATTACATATTATAATTGTGATGTTTCTGAACAATTTGGTTCAAAAAATATCCAAATATAACATGTACTTATCACAATAATAAATGACCGTTTTCAATATAAAATTATTTACTCATAAACTTTTTTATAAAATTTGCAAAGTCCACAAAAAATATCGTATGTGGTTACAAATAAATTGATGGACAATTTTAAATGAGAAAATGTTCTCGGTGATTGTATGAACTGTGATAATAGACTATTTTTTATTAGGGAACATCTAGATTATACTCAGGTGCAAATGGCAAAAAAGTTAGGAGTAAGTCGTGCTTATTATTCTTTATGTGAGACTAATACTAAATTTATGACTTTAAATAGACTAAATGATTTCTGTAACATTTTTCAAGTTGATATAGATTATGTGTATTATTTAACTAATAAGAAAACCAACAACACTAAAAAAATCAATAAAGTCAATCCTAAAACCGTCGGAAATAATTTATGTACAATATTAAAGGACAACAATGTTACTCAAAAAGAAATAGCACAATTTTTAAATACAACTCAATCTACAATTTCTAGTTATTGTAACGGACACACAATAATTTTAACATCCTTTGCTGTTCAATTAGCCAAAAAATATTCCTTTTCACTTGACTGGTTAATAGGTAGATCCGACACGAAAAAACTATGACTTTAATCTAAAACTATTTATACATCAAAAAATAACGATCAATAAGTTCTTCTAATTCTATTTTTCCTTTTTGACTTTTAGAAAAAAGCTTATCCTGTATTATACAATCCAAAACTGTTTGCAATGATATTCCTTCGACAAGAATATCATCTTTTTTTGCTTGTAGAAAAAAGTGTTTATCTTGAAAAACGATTTTTAATTTTTCGCCATTAACTAGTTTAAGCTCTGTAATATTCATATCTTCTAATATTTCCATTATTCTTTCCTTTCTCCTTTTGTTAAAATGACTAAATTAAAGTACACTTATCCTACTTTTCATTCTTTTCTTGATGATCATTTACAGTTACAACTAGTTTTCCATTGGAATTTTTAATAACAACTGCAATCTCTGGATGAGCTGGTGAACTAATTGCAACTATATCATTTGTTTTAAGAAAAATTTGTTTTTCTTTTGTTGCATTCGTTTTCATACTTAATCACCTCCTATTTTATTGTAGTTTATCATATTTTTTATTATTTTTGTTGTTATTCCCCAACAAAAATAATAAATTATGTTTTTTATGAAAAAATTAATCATGAGGTGGAAACTTATGATTATCAAAAATTTAAGATATTCTCGAGAATCTTTAGATATTAAACAAAAAGATTTGGCTACTTTTTTTGGCGTACATCGTTCTACTTATTCAGGATGGGAAACAGGAAAGGATACTATTCCCATCAACCGACTTATACAGTATGCAAATACATACAAATTTAATATAGACTATCTTTATGGTTTTTCAAACGACAAATCTTTTATTGGCACATATTCTGATGATGCTAAAATAATTGGCGAAAATTTACGAAGTTTAAGAAAAAAATATGGTTACACACAACAACAAATTGCTAATAAATTAAACTGTGGTCGATCTACATATGCACTATATGAATCTGGAAAGAATATTATCTTAACAGAATTTCTATATGCTTTATCTAAAATATATCCAAATTTTTCTGTCGATTACATTTTAAAAAAACAAAAGTAGTATTATCTTAACGTTCAAAAAAATCACTATATTCTTCTTCATCTTCCCATAAATTCTCAACTGGATTTTTTAATTTCTCAATATTATAATGTATTGCATTTTTAAAATAGCCGAACTTATTTTTTATTATATTACCATCTTCATCTCTAAAACCTCGCTTAACTACTCTAGGAACGATATAATGAACAATTTGTATCAACTCTTTGTAAGAATTATTTTCTTCTAATAATTTGTTGAATAAATCATCATAATAAAATATTTGTATATCATCTTCATTTATGTACCCTCTATCTATTAACTCTAGTGTTAGCCTATTATGTTCTTCTGGTACAAAAAAAGACGATATTGTTGTTTTATCGTCTTTATCTATTTGTTTTTTAGTATTTATTTGTGTAGGTTCTTCCACATCTGGAATATCCAGGTATGGGTTTTCCATATCTGGATTGTTTTTACCATTTTCTAACTCAATAAAATGTGGTATTTCATAAATCAAATAATTATATTCAAAATAGCCTTTTTCTCCCCTTACTTTTTCAATTTCTAAATAATGATATTCTTGTAATTCTTTTAAAATAGATCTAATTCCATCTCTACCCTCTTTACTAACAGAACATAAACCTGTTAGGGAATAATCCCAATTTTCTGGTAAGCTAAGCATAAATGATAGTAGCCCTTTAGCCTTGTATGATAAATTTTTATCTCTTAAATGATAATTAGACATAACGGTATAGTTACTATTTTTTTCTATTTTAAAAACTGCCATTTTTATTCACCTCCCCCGATTTTAAATAAAAAAAGAGTATGATTATCATACTCGTAAAATCTACTATTTTTGTTTTGGCTTGATAACTTCTAAACCACCCATATAAGGTTGTAAAGCCTTTGGTATCTTTACACTACCGTCCTTTTGGTAACCACATTCTAAAATTGCGATAAGTGATCTCGGACTGGCAATTACTGTGTTGTTTAAAGTTGCTAGGAATTGATTTCCATTTTCAGTTTTCATTCTGATTCCTAATCTTCTTGCTTGCGCATCTCCTAGGGTAGAACAAGAACCAACTTCAAAATATTTTTGCTGTCTTGGGCTCCATGCCTCGACATCACAAGACTTAACTTTTAAATCTGCTAAATCTCCACTACAACATTCAAGAGTTCTAACTGGAACATCTAAACTTCTAAAAAATTCAACTGTATAACTCCACATTTTGTTATACCAATCCATTGCATCTTCCGGCTTACAAAGAACAACCATTTCTTGTTTTTCAAATTGATGAACTCGATAAAGTCCTCTTTCTTCAATACCATGTGCTCCTACTTCTTTTCTAAAACATGGAGAATATGAAGTCATTGCTATTGGTAAGTCTTTTTCGTTGATTAATTGTCCTTTAAATTTACCTATCATACTATGTTCTGATGTGCCAATTAAGTATAAATCTTCATTCTCTATTTTATACATCATATTTTCCATTTCTGCAAAAGACATAACACCAGTAACTACGTCACTTCTAATCATAAATGGTGGAATACAATAGGTAAAACCTTTATTAATCATAAAATCTCTTGCATAAGCAATAGTTGCTTCATGTAATCTAGCAATGTCTCCTATTAAATAGTAAAAGCCGTTACCACTTGTTCTTCCTGCACTTTCCTTATCTAAACCGTTAAATGATTCACATATATCAGCATGATAAGGTATTTCATAATCTGGAACAAATGGTTCTCCAAATCTTTCAATTTCTACGTTTTCCGTATCATCTTTACCAATAGGAACACTATCATCAATCATTTGGGGAATAACCATCATTTTACTTTTTAATTGTTCTGATAATTCACTTTCTTCTTTTTCAATATCTATTAATTGATTATTGATTTCTACTACTCTTTGCTTTTTTTCGTTTGCTTCTTCAATTTTCTTTTCTCTAAATAAAACACCTATTTCATCACTAGTAGTATTTCTTTCCTGTCTTAAAGTGTCCCCCTTTTGTTTTAAATCTCTAATTTTAGCATCAAGTTCTACTACCTCATCAACGAGTGGTAGTTTTTCATCCTGAAATTTCTTTTTAATATTTTCTTTAACTTTATCCTTATTTTCTCTAACGAATTTTATATCTAACATTACCAATCAATCCTTTCCTTACGAGTTTGTTACTCGATCATACAGTTATATAAATAATTTTGTGAGAAATATGATATACTCGCTATACACAGACAGCAACTACAACTTTTACTGAATCAAGATAAAATTTAACATTATTTTCATTTATAGTTAAGCATTTATGAGAGTCGATTTTACTTGAAAATTCAAGGATTTCAACCAATTTCCTATTTGTGTGCATAAGCCTACTACAGGATTGTTTAGGGTGGCCAAGTATTCGTTACCATGGTCTGTTTTCATTCTGATCCCTAGTCTTCTTGCTTGGGCGTCTCCTAGAGTTGAACAAGAACCTACTTCAAAATATTTTTGCTGTCTTGGGCTCCAAGCTTCAACATCACAAGATTTTACTTTTAAATCGGCTAAATCTCCTGAACAGCACTCAAGTGTACGAACTGGAATGTCCATACTACGGAATAATTCAACCGTATAAGACCACATTTTATTGTACCAATCCATCGCTTCTTCTGGTTTACATAGAACAATCATTTCTTGTTTTTCAAATTGATGAACGCGATAAATGCCTCGCTCTTCAATGCCATGAGCTCCCACTTCTTTCCGGAAACATGGAGAGTATGATGTCATGGTGATTGGCAGTTTACTTTCATCAATAAGTTGACCTTTAAATTTACCGATCATACTATGTTCGCTCGTTCCAATTAAGTACAAGTCTTCGCCCTCAATCTTATACATCATGGCATCCATTTCAGCAAAAGACATAACTCCCGTAACTACATCACTGCGAATCATAAATGGTGGAATACAATAGGTAAATCCTTTATCGATCATAAAGTCTCTGGCATAGGATAGCATAGCAGAGGATAGTCTAGCAATATTGCCCATAAGATAATAGAATCCATTACCACTTACACGACCAGCAGAGTCTTTATCTAATCCACCCACGCGTTCAAAGATATCTGCATGATACGGAATTTCGTAATCTGGGACAACTGGCTCTCCAAATTTTTCGATTTCAACATTTTCTGAATCATCTTTACCAATTGGTACACTCTCGTCAATGATATTTGGGATAATCATCATTTTTTCTTTAATTTGTTCAGTCAAAGTTGCTTCTTCTTTTTCGATACTTTCTAACTCTTCATTAATGGCTCCTACTCTTTTTTTCTTTTCTTCAGCTTCTTCTTTTTTGCCTTCTTTTAAGAGGATGCCAATTCTACTACTCGTTTCATTGCGTTCTTTTCTTAAATTGTCTCCCTTTGATTTTAAGGCACGATTTTGTTCATCTAAGGCTGCCACCTCATCTACTAAAGGTAATTTCTCATCCTGAAATTTCTTTTTAATGTTTTGCTTTACTTTATCCGGATTTTCCCGGATTAATTTAATATCTATCATTTTTCCTCACCTTTCATTTTTTCAATTATTTTGCAATAAGCTTTTATATATTTTTTCGCTCTTTGTAAGTCTTTTTCTGTTACTTTTTCTAGTCTTAATAGATCCATATTATGAAGCAAATCTTTTAGTTTTATCGCTAGAGCTTCTTTGTTTTTTGAAGCAATGATTTGATCAATATATTCATCATAGGAATCATATGTATTGGTTAAGATTTCTAACACCGTTATAAAATCGTTGTCATATCCCAAAGACTCTAAATCTTTTCTTGTTATTGAAGTATCTTCTAAAACGTCGTGCATCAAGGCCATAGATTTAAGTCGAGAGCTTTTAAAATCACTGCTGACATGCCTTAGATGATCCATATAGTTTTTGTTTGCTTTATCGCTCTTTTCATGAAAAAGTATTTTTACCAAGGCCATGGATCGATCATAAATTCCTTTGTTTCGATAGGACTCGATTTGCTTTTCTGTAAACATATACACCTCCAAAGAAAAAAAGGATAGTACTTAAAGGAGTCATGAAGACGGTACCATCCTTACTTTTACTCACTGTGATAACGGGACTCCCCCGGAAATGATTAATTTCTCTAGAAAGGAGATTCATGAATGCTTTTAGGATTGTTTTCACCAACCACAATCTCTCTATAACACAAGCAGTCACTACTTGTCTTTCTTTAACGATTTCATAAGTATTATAACACGTTTTTTCTTTCGTGGAACATTTTTCGTAAATTTTGTTCACTAAAACTCAAGTCAAACACTTAAAATGTTTTTCAATGTACAATCCGTGATTTCACGCTGGAAAAATATTGATTTTGTCCTTTTTTTTGGTATTATGAATATGTCAAGGAAACTTGAATAAAATAAAAAAGAGGAACATTTGATTTTGCAAGCGAATGTCGCCTCATATTTCGATTCGACACTCTAATAATGCTTTAGAGTGCCTTTTTTTGTCTCTGTTAACGACACATTTTTCTTAAGGTTGGCATAAAATCCTCCGGATTTTTATTCAATGGCACAAGAAATTCATCTTCTTTTTGCATTAGAAAAAGAAATTTATATATTTCAAAATAAGATAATGCATTTTTTAAACCGTTTTTCTGATAGCCCGAAAGGATTTCTGGAAAATAGATATAGCCCCATGGCTTACTTATCTCATTACTTGGCTCTCCATAATAAACAACCATATAGTGATTTAAAAGTAAGCGAAAATCATTTTCTTGATGAACCGTTTCGGTTAGATCACGATTATTTAATATCATGGCTAAATTTGGAATTGTCTGATATAGTTCTCGAATGGCCCACATATGATATTTTAAAAACTCTCCTCTTAAAACTTGATAAGTTTCTTGTTCGTCACGAATATAGCTTAAGGCATAATTACGGGGATCTAAAAGATCTGGATAGCATAACAATTTGCTTTGTGTTTCAGGGGAAAATTCATTTAAATGACCTCGTCCATCATACCAATATTTCATGGTTTCATCTCTCTTTCTAAGTAAGCCTTTATTAGATTCACAATATAATCGATTTCTTCCCCATTTAATTCTTTGTTTTTGGCTATATGATGCCATTTATACAAGCATTCACGGCAGCAAGTTGCCGTGGCATGTTGAGCGATAAAGACTGGATGGCCATTCCAAGGCGTTTGATGCCCGTCATTGAATGGATGAGCAGGAGCCAGCCTTTTGGTAATAAAATCTTTAGCGTGTCTTTCGATCGTCTCCCACCCTTTTTCTTTAATATATTCTTTGTCCTTTTATTTTAAGTGAAAACTACTACGAAATTTAGAACGTGCTAGAGCATCTAATTTATTTTGAATATTCATAGCCTAGCTTCCGAATTCTTTTATATATACCTTGATGACGTTTTTCAAATTGATTACGACTACATGGTTGCAGAAGCTCAATCTCTGGTTTGCCATTTATCAGGTGCGTGCAAGTACTAGTTCTTTTCAAATAATTTCTTTCATATATCTCATTGCCTTGACGATAGTTTTTTTGAATTAGTCTCTGAGTGTTTTTTTGAGGAGAATACACATAGGTTTTCGAAGCCACAAACTCTTCTTGAATATAATATTCTTCTGTAAAATGGTGGGCTTTAGCATCGTCGATAATAGCTTTAACCACTTTGTTTTGAAGAAAATAGATATGATAAGTTCCACAGGCAAATCCTAGAGAAAAAAAATGAATCGTTAGTTCTTTTAGTATATCCTTATCATAATCACATATCACATTTAAACTCACGACTTCTTTATCAAATTCATAGGAAAAGCGTGAATAATTTTGATGATCGCTTATGATAAGACGCGGTAAGTCGTCGCCATCATGTATTTCATTTAAAATGTCTTCGAGTACTTTGTAAGAGTGAAGAAAAGAAAGACGCTCCACTTCTTTCTTTACTTCTTCTAATGAACTATAGTTTATCCAAGGATAGATCATATTTTCTCCTCAATTCGTTTTTGCAAATAGTTTTCAAACTCACTTATTGATACAGTAGTTGTTTCTTCACTGTCAGATTCACGATAACTAATTAGCTTACTATCAACTTCTTTTTGGCCGAGGATCACAGTTACTGGAATTTTCTTAACGACAGATTCGCGCATACGATAACTTAGTTTTTCATTACGATCATCTAGGGATACACGATACCCAGCTTTTTTTAAGTTGCTCTCCATTTCTTTGGCATAAGCTAGATGATGTTCTAAATTGACTGGAATGATATTTACGCCGATTGGAGCAAGCCATAGAGGTAATATTCCTTTAGTTTCTTCTAGTAAAAAGGCCACGAAACGATCTAATGAACCTAATATGGCACGGTGAATGACAACTGGTCTTTGCTTTTCTCCATTTTCGTCAATGTAAGTTAATTCAAAACGCTCAGGCAATTGATAGTCTAATTGTACAGTAGACAAAGATACATCATGGCCAATGGCACTTTTGACTTGAACATCCAATTTTGGACCATAAAAAGCTGCTTCGCCTTCTGCTTCGTAGTAGTCAGCATGCATACTTTCTAATACTTCTCTTAACTCTTTTTCGCTTTGTTCCCAAAGTTCATCATTCCCAAAATATTTTTCTGTATTGTTTTTATCTCTTAAAGAAAGACGGAAACGATAATCTTTAAAGCCAAAATCTTTATAGACATCCAATATTAAATCAATAACGGCTTTGAACTCTTCTTTGATTTGGTCTTTTGTACAGAAAATATGAGAATCGTTTTGTGTAAATGCTCTTGCTCTTTCAAGTCCGCACAAAGAGCCACTGGATTCATAACGGAAATCATTGGCAATTTCAGCAATACGAACTGGTAAATCCCGATAAGAATGTAGAGAGTTTTTAAACATCATCATATGATGTGGACAATTCATTGGTCTTAAAACGTATGCTTCATTATCTAGTTGCATTGCAGGAAACATATCTTCTTTATAGTGATCCCAATGGCCACTTGTTTTATATAAATCTACACTTCCAAGTGAAGGGGTCATAACATGTTGGTAGCCATGAGCAAGTTCTTTGTCGGTTATGTAATCAACAAGAGTACGCCGAAGAATAAAGCCATTTGGCAACCACATAGGAAGTCCTTTACCAACAAGATCCGAAAACATAAATATGCCTAGTTCTTTGCCTAATTTACGATGATCTCTTTCTTTTTGTTCTTCCAATTCTTGCAAGTGTTTTTCAAGTTCTTCTTCTGTTGGAAAGCACACCCCATAAACACGTTGTAAAACTTTGTTGTTGGCATCTCCTTTGTAATAAGCTCCACTAAAACGCAAGAGTTTAAAGTGTTTACATTCTTTAACGCTTTCTACATGTGGACCACGACATAAATCTGTAAAATCACCTTGGGTATAACAAGAAATTACTTCCCCTTCAGGCATGTTTTCAATAAGATCGACTTTATATTCATCATCCTTAAACATTTCCAAAGCTTCTTCTTTTGTTAGCTCTTTACGAACGATTCTCTTGCCGTCTTTGGCAATTTTTTTCATTTCTTTACTGATTTTTTCTAAATCTTCGTCCGTTAAAGTGACATCTCCTAAATCCATATCATAATAGAATCCTTCTTCTATAACGGGGCCAACCCAAAACTTGGCATTAGGATACAAATGTTTAACGGCTTGAGCCATTAAATGAGCACAGCTATGATTTAGCTTATTTAATTCCGCATTTTCTTTAATATTTTCCATTTTTCCTCTTCCTTTCTTCCTCGAGTTCATTATCTTATTTTATGAGCTAAATGACTCCAAAATTCAAAAAAAGATGGAACCACAGGAGTCATGAAGACGGTACCATCCTTATTTTAACTTTATATTGATAACGGAACTAACCGGATTTTATTAAATCTCTACAAAAGGAGTAACAAAAAGTTTTTCTTGTTTAGTTTCCACCTCATCTAAACTCTCTATAAAGAAAAATTCTTTTTATCGTGTCTTTTGATCAACGATTTATGAACTTAGAATAACACTTCTACTCAAGAATTGCAAGTGTTTTTTACTTATCTCCACGCTTTATCCCAGGAAGGGTAAGTTGATATGTTAGCAAAGCAGTTATCAAATATACCATCAATGGAAGCATTATTATCATAAACAAATTTGCTTCCATAGATAATAATATTTAAACTTGATGAATTCTGAAACATATGGCTCAAATTTGTGACATTGGAAGTATCAAAAGAACTCAAAGCTAACTTTGTTAAAGAAATCATACTAGTAAATATATAACTCATATTGGTAACATTCGAGGTATCAAAAGAGCTTAAATCTAGTTCTGTTAAAAACATATTACCCGCGAACATGCAGCTCATATCTGCTGTATAACTTGTATCTAGATATTGTAGATTATTAATTTCTGTTAGATTATAGAACAAAGCAAATAACATCGAGCTATCATAATTAGCATAGACCTTACCATTAGACTCTATGTACATGTTAATTCAAATGTTTTTACTTTCACTTCCTTGGAATATTCCTGTATCTAACTTCTATGCTCTAAGGGCATTAGCAATCGTTGGAGTAACTTCATAATCACTGATTAAGTTATTGGTGCTTGTATTAGAACTACTCACTTCAATCAAGTTTGCTTTAAGGTATTGTTCTGGTAATACTTTTACTCCACTATCTTGACTCATTGTCTCTAAGTTAATCTGATAACTAGCCGGACTATCATAAGTATTTTCTATTGTAAATGTGTATGGGGCTAAGGAGGCACCTTCACTATCGGTTATGGGATAAGTTTTTTTGTAAGTTAATGTCATTACTATCTACAAAAGTAATATGAAAACAATCGGTTGTTACTACATTTTTATCCGTTTGTTGTAAAGTTAATTGCCAGTAAGCATAGGTTATACCTATAAATATACAAACGAGAAGGATTATTCCGACTATTAAAAATATCTACTTTTACCTTTTGTCATAACTACTCACTCCTACTTCTATTATGACTACACTATCGTATTTATCACGATAACAATTATAACAAAAAACAACTGCGTTTGTAAATTTACAGTTGCTTGACAATCACTTTTTTTGTTTATCATAAATTTCATGAGCTTTAATACCATATTCTTTTGTTAAAGGATCTTTAAATAAAAAGTTTTTGACAGGAAATAATGTCGCGGTCATATATATGCCGAATACAATAAATGTTCCTACTGCTCCAAGGTAGTTTATTGTAAATGGCAGTGCCGGCATTTTTAGAATCGTATAGAATAAGAACTGACTTAAAGCTATCGCAATATAGAAAGACAAAATATCAATGATAAGAACATGTCTTTTTATAATACCTGTATAAGAATAAAAAATTAAGGGTATGACGACAATGATCGTTAATAAACTTAAAACTTTTGCAAAAAAGTAATTGGGATTTGTTCCATAGCAAAATCCGTCATAAAGGGAATACAAAATCGTTGGAGTTAAAGCAATCTTAATGTGTTCCCATGTGCTTTCATTCACGGCGGCAAATAAAGCCATAATTTTATTATGATGACTTAGTTCATATAGAAAATGAAATAGTGTTCCAACCACGGATATAATTATAATGGCAATTAACATAGTTTTTCTCTCCTTTTATTCTTTTTGACAATTTGGGCAATAGTAAGTACTTCTGCCACCTATAAATACTTTAGCAATTGGCGTTTGACATATTGCACAAGGCTCATGTTCTTTTTTATGAACCATTAGTCGTTGTTGGAAACGACCTGTTACACCTAAAGAACTTGTATAACTTCGAATGGTCGTGCCGCCCATTTTTATCGCTTCTGTAATGATTATATAAGCAGAGCTTTTTATACGTTCACATTCTTCAAGAGTTATCTTATTTCCCTTTTTCAAAGGGGAAATACGTGCAGCAAATAAGACTTCGTTGGCATAAATGTTTCCGAGCCCACTAATAATGGTTTGGTCTAATAGTAATGTTTTTATAGGTAAATTGTGACGATGAAATTTTTCGTAAAGATATTCTTTGGTTAGTTTTTTATCTATCGGTTCAATACCTTGCTTTTTTATTCCTTCAAACTCATAAAGTTTGTCTTTAGAAAGAAGTTTCATTCGGCCAAATTTACGAGTATCGTGATATCTTAACGTCGTATTATCTTCAAAAGTAATTATAATATGCTCATGTTTTTCTATGGGTTCGTCAACACCTTTGATAAAAAACTTTCCTTCCATTCTTAAATGACTTAGTAAATCGTAATGTTCGGTTTCAAAAATAAGCCACTTACCAATTCGTTTGATATCAACAAAAGACTCTCCTATAAGATTTTGAACAAATTCTTGTTCTTCGTTTAAGACGATCGGTTTATAAAGAATTTGAACATGTTTTATCTTCTTTTTTAGAATACGTTTTTTCAGGGTATTGCGGACTGTTTCTACTTCAGCAATTTCTGGCATGATTATTCTCCTTTCGACTAGAGGTGACTAACCAATGAAAAAGAGTGTTATCGTTTGTGATCTCAGGGTGCCATTGCACGCCTATAATAAAAGAGTTGTTTTGCGTATATTCGACAGCTTCGGGAAGATGATCTTTGGTAGTTGCACTTACGGTTAGGGTTTTACTTACTCTGGCTACGCCAATAGAATGAAGGCTGACAACAGATAATTCTTTTTCTTTGTATAAGGAAGCTAAAAGAGTATTTGGTTTTATTTGAACAAGATGTTTGGCTGCTTGAATGGTTTCTTCGTTCTTTGTTACATAATGGTTGTGCAAAGCTATATTTTCCACTTTAGTTAAGTACGGATTGTTCTTTTTACCTTCTTCGTAGACTTCACGAAAGGTTTTGGCTGTGGATGTTGCCTTATCTTCTAAAACATTAAAGAAAGTGGTAATGGCTTGCATTCCAAGACAAATTCCTAATAGAGGCTTGTGATTGGCTATTGCTTCTTCAATGACTTTATAAAACTCAGGCCAGATTTTATTTCCTCCTGGCCATAGATACCCATCGCACAAAGAAAAATACTCTTCTATGTTTTGATTTAAAAGACCGATGGGAATGCCCCCACATTCTAAGATCTTTTTTTCGTACATTAAAACAAAGCTTGCCCGATCTTGATATGGGTCATTCTCTTCATTAGTTAAATTATATGTAGGCAATATGCCTATAACCGGTT
>CALVUT010000021.1 GCA_944363675.1 uncultured Bacilli bacterium
TAAGTTGCCTTACGTAAACATATTATGCTTTTTTTCTAATTTTGTCAACTCCCTAACAAAACTTTCACAAAACTCTCACAATTGAAAAAACGCTTAAGAATGTCCTTAAAACGTTTTATCTTTTATTCATTTACTTCTAAGCTTTGTAACAACTGTTCCACAACTTTTTGGTCTATATCTTTTTCCGATTTTAATGATTCCAAAAAATCGTGAGTATTTTTACTTTCAGGCAGCATATATCCTTTTTCTCTCATGATGTCTTCTAAAACTACCATATTCGAATGTTTTAAAGCTTTCCATAATTTTCGTTCTTCTAAAGAAGTACTCTTTTGTAATAAATCATTAAGTTGCCACAACTGAAGAATTTTGTTTTGAACAATCTTATTTAAAGCCTCGATAACTTCTTCTGTTTTTTTCTGTTGTGGAGGCATCTTACGAGGAATTAAGGTGATTGCTTTAGCCGGACAAGCAGCTGCGCATGCCCCGCAGCCAATACACTTAGAGGCATCAATTTGACCCGTTTCGTTATTCGTGGCGCCAGTCGGACAAACAAATAAACATAGGCAATCCTTGGAACATATTTTTAAATCTCGATGAGCATATACTTTACTCATTTATTTCACCTCCAAAATTTTAAAACTTGGAACTTTACAGATCGGGCAAGCTTTAGGTGGTTCTTCACCAATATAGACAAAACCACAAATATCGCATACCCAAATCTTTGTGTTTTTTAAATAATCGATTCCTTTTTCCTCATAGGTCTTTAAAATTGTTTCCAAAACTCTAGATGTCTTTGAAGCCCAAGTAATAACTCGTTTAGCTCCACGATCTTCATGAACATTTGCTACTTCCATAGCAGCGTCAAATAGCCCAATATCCTTTTTAACAGAGGCCGTAATCTTAGATAGGCTGCTTTCCATACTCTTTTCTTGCGTGAAAAAACTGTTTGCAAGTTCTAAAAACAATTCTTTTTCTTCTTCTTTATATTCTTTTTCACAAGCCTTAGCCAAATTGCGACAAATTATAGCCTTTTCATAAGTTGTTAGTGCTTGTAAATCCTCTATTTCTGTTTTTTCTACTTTGACTTCAACCATTCTTTCTTCTTCGATTACTTCTTCAAACATACTTTTAGGTGCTCCACACAATGGACAAACCCAATCTTCCGGAAGATCCTCAAATTTTACTTTTTCTTTGACATCATCATAAATAAAGCCACATATTTTACAACGATATTTTTTCATATCCTACTCCTTACTGTTCCATTGTATCAAATATTCTACAGAAAATCACGAAATAAATAGTAACTATTCAATTCGATGACTCTTAGGTATATAGATTATTTATAAAGATGTCCAAATTTCTGTTAACTCTAATTATATTCTGATTATCCAATTCTTCTTTTGTTAAGTGCTTATTATGCCAGGAAAATTATTCCTAATTATTTTTTGTCATGAAAGCTGATTTTTCTCTTCATTTTTTATTTGCAAGTTTTTTCTTTCTTTTTCTAATTCTTTTAAGCTTTTTTTAGGAGTAGGAAAATCCTCAGGCATAGTTCCACCCAATCTTTTGATGGTTTTTCTAACTTCTTTACCAACTAAATTATGAGCTTTTTTTAGATTGTTTTCTCCTTTAATATTCTCGTTTTCTATTTTTTGCTTTGTTTGTGAGATTCTAAAAGAATTAACAATTAATTCATCGCTACACATATTATCTAAAATATCTTCCCGATAGCGAAGCCCTTTCCTTTTGAAAATATCATCAGCAGTTTCTCCATTATATAAGCCTTTATACCCCGCGTTATAAAATTGATCCATATTTTTTACTCCTGCATTTCTAGCCACTTTCTGTAATAAATAATTTCCTTGTTTCGTTATATTCCTCTGATAAAATCTTTTTTCGGTTTCAGGCAAATTATCATATTCTATTTCGGATAATTCTTGTTTTCTTGTTTGAATTGCAAAATAGGTTTGACCTAAAGCAATTGCCTTTTTTCTTGGATCAGCGTTTTGGACTATTAAATAACAAGCATATCTGTTTAATTTATAATCCAACATTTTTTTTACACCGCCATTGGGCATTTTTGATGTTTTGTCGACCTCGACAAAACATTGAGATACATTATAATTACTATTATCACACGCATTTTTTGCCTTTTCGATAACACCTTCAAATTTTCGCCATTCTTTATATTCTAAAACTTTTTGCAATTCCCTGGCAAACCAGTATTCATTTCCATTTGAATCAATATGTTTAATATCTTCAAAAGAAATACTATTTTCTTCTTTTGTTATTTTAATTTTGTTCAAAATGATCCCTCCTTTGTAATAAATATATTTTTATAAATTTAGTTTTAAATTCCAAAATCAGTTTTGGTTAATTGCACAAAAAGAAATTTATAATTATACTAACACTTTGCATTACTAATACTCTTTTTAACAGATTTAAAATTCTTGTCTTTAAATAACATTTCTTTTTGTTAAGACATCTTTCATATCCGACCATCAAATCTGTAATACTACTCCTTAAAGAACAACTGTCTACTTCACTCAAAAAAGGATACTTTGCCACATATTCAGGAATTTTTTTCAATAAATCAAATTGACTAAGCAAATTATATAATACAAACATATGTTTGCCAACTACAAATTGTGGGTTATTGCGTTACTTTCTTATTATATAAAAAAAAAACAATCTTGATTTAAAATAGATTGTCTATTTAACTCGAAACTTGCAAAAAGTCCAAGTTTATTATTTATTTGGTGCTCTTGGTGGGACTCGGACCCACACAGTATCGCTACTACTGGATTTTGAGTCCAGCGCGTCTACCAATTCCGCCACAAGAGCAGGTACAAGAAAAGTATAGCAAAAAATTTATACATTTTCCAGTAAAACTTCATCATTTTCTTTATAAATTGATGTAAATAGTTCTCTTTCTTCTTGTTTTTCTTCTTTTTCAGGCAATTTAGGTAGATCTTCTAAAGTTGCCAATCCAAAATAATCTAGAAATTCATGGGTTGTTTTATAGAGATTTGGTCTACCTGGCATAGTGCTTTTTCCAGCTTCTTTCACTAGTCCTTTAGCAATTAATTTACGTAATGTGTAATCTGAGGAAAGGCCTCTCATTTCATCGATTTCTACTCTTGTAATGGGCTCATTATAGGCAATAATTGCTAAAACTTCTAAAGCTTGAGCACTGAGTTCACGATTTTCTGGAATGGTAAATAGTTTTTGATAGTAAGCTTTATGCTCTTCTTTAGTTGTGAGTTTAAAGGCATTACCTAAAAAGCGAATGCGTAGTCCTCTATTTTTTTCTTCATAAGAATTTTTCAGTTTTAGTAATAGGGTTTTGGCTTCATCCATATCAATTTCTAATATTTTACAGATTTCATTTAAAGTGATACCTTCATCACCTTGAACAAATAAAAGGCCTTCTAATACTCCTTCTAAATCCATTTTAGATCATCTCCACTTCTATAGATTCAAAGTTTTCTCTTTGGAAAAGTTTAATTTCTTTTAATTTACTCATTTCTAAGATTGCTAAAAAGGTCGCGATAATGTAGTCTTTGGAAGGAACATCAAAAAGTTCTTCAAAAAGACAAGATTTGCGAATTTTTAAGATCGAGCGAATTTTTAAAACTTGATTTTTTACACTGATTTCTTTACGGGTAATTTTCGTGTCTAAGGGTTCCTTATAATGTAATCTTATTTGGACATTTTGTAAAGCTTTTAATAAATCTTCTGCCGTTAGGCCAGTGTTTTCTAGTTCTGGGGCAGTCACATAATTTTCTAAATGTTCGGGTAATTTCGTATAAATCTCACTTCTTTTTTCTTCTAATTCCTGGAGATCCTTAATAATATTTTTATATTTTTCGTATTCAATTATTTTTTGCTTTAAATCTTCTTCGCTTGTAATACTATATTCGTCTTCACTGTCGGGTTCTTCAGTTGTTTTACCAATGAGCATTTTACTTTTTAAATGAATTAAACTTGAGGCCATCAAAAGAAATTCGCTACCAATATCAATGTTTAAGTTTTGAAGAGACTGAATGTAATTTAAATAGCTTTCAATAATTTCGCTCATTTGAATCTCATAAATATCTAATTTTGTTTCTTTGACTAAATGTAATAACAAATCCATTGGCCCGTCAAAATTTTCCATATGAATTTTGTAGTCCATAACTTTCACCCTTTTCATTATACACAAAAAGTTACAAAAGAAAAAGGTCAAAATGACCTAATTACAAGTATAACCGGATGTTCCTAGCTCAAAAGCGATCACTCGAGCTTCAGTGTTTACTGGATAATAAATTTGATCTGCAAAAGTCGTATTATATGTTCCAATTGGGATTCGATTTAAATCTATTTCGGATGTAAATATGAATCCGGTCGTTGTCGGTATTAATGATGATTCTACTCCGGCAATATTATCATATGTAGCACTTAGTGTGGTGTACTGAGTTAAAACATTATTATAGTCTGCATTTGTACTGTTATAAGAATAAGTTCTGGTTAGACTCTGAAGAGTATACTCCGTTTCACTTTTAAAAACATATTCTATCGTTTCGTTTGTTTTTGTACAAGTGAGTATTGGCAAGTCTTCATCATTTAAAACTAAGGAGACTTGAGGATAATCCTGCTCATCTTTTTCAATAATTATAATTTTTGTTGGTACACCGGTTTGGATGGCTTCTGAAACGTTATATGAGAATGTTTGAGACGTTGAGATTGCTGTGTTTGTCATTTTGATTCGTTGCAAAAGAGTCAAATTATCATCATAGAGTTCAATATAGTAGTCGTTTTCCAAAAATAATGATCCTGAATCATTTCTATTGGTTACAGTCAACGTCAAGATATTTGCGTTTATAGCTATATTACTAATTTGATACGCACCTAGATTTATAGTTGTTGTGGGTAACAGATCATAATAAGTTGGTTGTTCGTCATCGCCAGTAGCAGGTGGCGTTACGGGCGGCTGATCTGACGAAGGTGGCGTCGTTGGAGTTGACGTTGGTGGTGGATTTTGCAATTCGGTAACAAAGTCCGTTATATAAGGCAAGCCTACGATACATGCAACAAACAAAACAATCCAAATAATTGCAACTATTGGTCCATTTTCTTTAGCATCTAAGTTTCCCACTGTTGTAGGCATTAGCGGTGTTTTATCGATAATAATTGGTTCATTTTTCTTTCTTTTCGACATAGTCATCACCCTTTAACATATTTATTATAGCAAAGATTAAGAGTGAAAAAAAGAAAAAAGATCATTTCTGATCTTAATTTTTTGGTTTAAAGATAAAAGATAAGATAAAAGCGATGATTACAGCACTGGCAATGGCCGCTGAGCTTTTTGTAAGTAAGCCGGATAAAAGCCCTAAAATCCCCATTTCATGATATCCTTCTAATGCTCCTAAATATAGCATATTGCCAAAATTTGAAATTTGGGCGGTCGCACCTGCTCCACCCCATTCGATTAGTTTTGGATAGATTCCTAAAAAGGAAAGTAAAGCTCCTAAAACAGTAAAGATCGATGTGATATGCCCCGGAGTCATCTTCGTATTATCTAAAATGATTTGCGCAACTAAGCAAAATGTTCCAGAAAGTAAAAAGGCGTTTAAGAAGATCATGCAATCACCTCCAAACTAATCGCATGGGCAATGGCTGGGATCGATAATTTTTGATTTACCAAAAAGGGATTATGTAAGGACCCTGTACCAATCAACAAAATTTTTTTAGGCTTTTTTTGTTTTAATATTTTATTAAATAGATATAAGGGTAACGCAACTGGACCACTGGCACCCGCAAAAGTTTCTTCTTGGCTTTTTAAATAAAGTTCGCATCCTGCATCAGTATGATTGCTCATTTTGATGCCGTAACTTCTTTTCATATATTCTTTTAAGATTTTCGAGCCGATGCATCCTAAGTCTCCTGTCAGGATCATATCATAATAATCTATACTGCGATTAAGTTCTTGTAAGTGACTTGTGATTACTTTGGCTGCGGCTGGAGCCATCACAGCTCCCATATGAGAGGCATCCATCATGCCCATGTCTATTACTGTACCTATTGTGTAACTTTCCAGACGAAGATCAGTCTTTTCTTTCGTTAACAAAACAGCTACGCTACCTGTTGCTGTAAAGGTTGTAGTACTTGGCTTTGGAGCTCCATATTCGATAGGAAAACGAAATTGTTTTTCGGCAGCTAAATTGTGAGAAGATGTTACACAGACGGCATTGGCTTTTTTTCTGGTTTCAATGAGCTCACTTGCTAATATTAGTCCTTCAACAAAGGAAGCACAAGCGGAATAAACGCCTAAAAATGGGATATTGTAATTGCTTGCAGCATAACAAGAAACGCTGATTTGATTTGATAAGTCGCCACTCACAAGTAAATCAATGTCACTATGTAACAAATGATTTTTTCTAAGAAGATTATCAATTACTACTCTTTGCATTCGGATTTCTGCTTGTTCAAAGGTTTTAGCGCGATAATAATAGTCATCCATAACTAAATCGTAGTCTTTGATACTTCCTTCTTTTTCGACTGGACCAGCGATGCTAAAGGCATCTTTAATATATACACTATTAAGTTTTTTACTAGCCATAAATTATCACTCCTAAAATTGCAAAGAAAAAGCCACTGATCATCCCATACAATAAAACACTTCCAGCTAGTTTAAAAAAGTTTGAGCCTAAACCTGTAATGAGACCATCACGTCGATAGTCTAAGGCTGAACTTGTGACCGAATGTGCAAATCCTGTTGTCGGTAAGAAAAGCCCCGCTTTACATTTGCTTACCCAGTTATCGAAAAAGCCTAATGCCGTAAACAAGCTAGCAATAAAAATAATTGTTACACATAACCAAACATAGGACTCTGTCACTTCAACACCGAAACTATTTTGAAGAATGGTTACAAAGACTTGTCCTAAAAAACCTACCAGTCCTCCTACGACAAAGGCTATTACAGCATTTTTTCCTTTTTTTTCCTTTGGGGTAAATTCATCCACTAATTTTTGATATTCTTCTTTATTCATAATTTTCCTCCATTTTTATTATGATAGGAAACTGGTTATTTATACCAAAAATGTAAATGTGGCAAAAAACTAAACAATTGTTTGACATTTTGAGATAACTATGATAAGATCGTGATAGGAGTTGAAAAAGAAATGAAAGAAGAAAAAAAGCTAACGAAAAAGCAGGAAATGGTTTTAGATTGTATTAAACGTTATATGGCTGAGCATGGTTTTCCTCCTTCTGTGCGAGAGATTTGTCAAGAATTAGGCTTATCTAGTCCAGCTACAGTCCAAGCGCATTTAAATCATTTAAAGGATGCCGGAGTCATTAAAAATTCTAGCAATAAATTTCGAACAATTGAACTTTTAGTCGACAATGAGTATGCGAATCAAAATGAAGATTTAATTAAAGTGCCATTACTTGGTAAAATCACGGCTGGAAATCCTATCGAGGCCATTGAAAGACCTAACGAATTTTTTTCTTTACCTGCCGATTTAGTTCCTTTAAACAAGACGATTTTTACTCTTGAAGTCAGTGGTGAATCAATGATTAATAAAGGAATATATGACGGAGATTATGTTATCGTTGAAAGACAAAGTACAGCTTCTAATGGAGATATTGTTGTAGCTATGACCGATGAAAATGAAGTGACTTTAAAAACCTTTTATAAAGAAAAAGATCATATTCGCTTGCAGCCAGAAAATGATACTATGCAACCTTTCATTTTTCCAAACGTTACTATTTTAGGTAAGGCTATTGGATTGTTTCGAAAATTTTAAAAATGTTCATAAAATTACATGAACGTTTTTTTATATAAAAAACGATACCCTAAGGTATCAAAACATAAAATTTATTTTTCGAGGATTTTATTTTGTTTCTAAATCCCATTGCCAATTTTCAATCTCTTCCATGTCCACACCATGTTCGATAATATATGCATGGTGTTTTTTCAACATGTCTTCACAGTATTGCTGCAATTGATAACTATCAAATTGAGGCAGATGTTTTAAGGCGAGCAATATTAGATGGAAGCGGTCCAATTTATTTTGAACACGCATATCAAATGGAGTTGTAATTGTACCCTCTTCGATATAGCCGCGGACATGAAGATTTTGATTTGTTCTTTTATAAGTTAGTTCATGAATAACATTAGGATAACCGTGGAAAGCAAAGACGATTGGTTTATTTTTGGTGAAAATCGCGTCATATTCTTGATCGGTAAGGCCATGAGGATGAACATCGTTCGATTGTAATTTCATTAGATCGACAACATTCACAACTCTTACTTTTAAATTAGGAAGCCAAGTTCTTAAGATGCTTGTGGCAGCCATCACTTCTAAAGTAGGCGTATCGCCAGCGCAAGCTAAAACGAGATCCGGATTATTGTCTAAGTCATTACTAGCAAAGCCCCAGATTCCTAATCCTTTTTCACAATGACGAATTGCTTGCTTCATGTTAAGCCATTGTGGTCTTGGGTGCTTACTGGCCACAATAAGATTGATATAATTTTTTGTATGCAAACAATGGTCCATTACTGAAACCAAAGTATTACTATCACAAGGTAGATAAATACGGGAAATACTCGATTTCTTTGTCAATAGATGATTGATCATTCCCGGATCTTGATGGGTATAGCCATTGTGATCTTGTTGCCAGCAATGGCTAGTCACTAATAGATTTAAAGAAGAAATTGGTTCACGCCAAGAAAGTTCACTAGCAACTTTTAACCATTTGGCATGTTGACTGACCATAGAATCTACTATTCGAATAAAGGACTCATAACTATGAAAAATACCATGCCTTCCTGTTAAGAGATAGCCTTCTAACATGCCTTCGCACATATGCTCAGATAGAAAACTATCTATTACTCTACCCGCGTTATTTAGGTATTCATCTTCTTTGTACTTTTTGCCATCAAATTGCCGACTAGTTACTTCAAATACCGCATGAAGACGATTCGATAATGCTTCATCGGGTCCAAAAATACGGAAGTTATAGTTTTTCTTATTGAGAACAACGACTTCTTTTAAATATTCTCCTAATACGCGCATATCTTCTTTTTTTATAGATCCGGGATAGCCAACTTCTACTCCAAAATTCTTAATATCTGGTAAAACTAGTTCTTTTAAAAGTTTGCCGCCATTTGCAACTTCATTGGAACCCATCCGTAAAGCTTTTTCAGGAATCATCCGATATTCTTGTTTTAAAGTTCCTTTTTCGTCAAACAATTCTTCAGGATGATAACTTTTGAGCCATTCTTCTAAACGTTTTAAACTTTCTGGGTGCTCTTTGGTTACTTCAATTGGCACTTGATGAGAGCGAAAGCTACCTTCAATTTTCTTGCCGTCAATTTCTTTTGGTCCAGTCCATCCTTTTGGCGTTTTTAAAATTATCATAGGCCAGATTGGGCGTGAAGAAACGTTCTGTTCTCTTGCTTGTGCTTGTATTTCTAAAATGCGTTCGATTACTGTATCCATTGTCTCTGCCATTAATTCATGCATTTTTATTGGATCATCGCCTTCTACAATGTAAGGAGCCCAGCCACAGCCTCTAAAAAAACTTTGAAGTTCATCATTACTTATACGAGCAAATATGGATGGATTGGCAATTTTATAGCCATTTAAATGAAGAACTGGCAAGACGACTCCATCGGTTTTGGCATTTAGAAATTTGTTGCCATGCCATGATGTGGCTAAGGGACCTGTTTCAGCTTCTCCATCACCAACGATTACAGTAGCAATTAAGCCAGGATTATCTAGTACAGCTCCAAAGGCATGGGCTAAACTGTAACCTAACTCACCGCCTTCATTAATGCTTCCAGGAACTTCTGGAGCAACATGGCTTGAAGTGCCACCTGGAAAACTAAAATGTTTTAAAAATTTACGTAAGCCTTCTTCGTCTTGAGTGAATTCCGGATACTTTTCAGTATAACTTCCCTCTAAATAGACGTTGCTCATCGTAGCTTGACCAGCATGACCAGGTCCACTAATCCATAACATATTTAAGTGATATTTATCGATGACGCGATTACAATGGGCATAGACAAAATTTTGACCTGGAGCACTTCCCCAATGGCCAACTAACTTTGATTTAATATCTTCAAAAGATAAAGGTCTTTTTAATAAAGGATTATCTTTTAAATATAAGGCTGCTGCTGAAATGTAATTCGTCGCGCGAAAATACCCATCTATTTTTTTTAACTCTTCTTCATTTAAAGCTACTTTTTTCATTCTCTAACCCTCTCTACTCTAAGACTAGTATACAATAAATTTGCTAAAAACACAAAGAAATTTGTACTTTGTCATTATTCGACTTTTTTTGCGGATATATTAAGCTATAATAGCTCACTATGAAGCGAGAAATGGAATTATTATATTTTAAATTTTATGAAATTCAGAGATTAAACTGGGTGCCTAGTCATAGCAAGGGTTATGGAGCCTGTGGAGCCACTTTGGAATTTTTATTGCATAAAAAGGCAGATCGAGCAGTTTTAGCGGATTTTAATGGCATTGAACTTAAGACTAAAATTGTACATAGTGAACCATATGTTAGCTTATTTTCTATGGCTTTAGATGATAAACCAATGCAGATGAAAAGACTTTATGAATTATGTGGTTATAAAAGTAAAGATAATCCAAAATATAAAGTATTTTATCTAAAAATTAATGGGAAAGAAAAAGTTGTCCGACCTTTTTTTATTTATCAACTAAAAGTTGATTATGAAAATCAATGTGTTCATCTTCTTATTTTCATCAGATATTCCATGAAGATTTATCAGGATATGGCCTGGTCTTTTCAAGGATTAAAACAGAGGATCGTTGCTAAGTTATCTTATTTAGCTTTTGTTTCAGTAGCTCGCTATTATGATGTTTCAGAAAGCAAAGAATATTTCAAATACTTAAGTATTACTTTTTATCAATTAATTAGCTTCGAAAAATTTTTAGCTTTAATCGAAGACGGAACAATTCAAGTTAATATTAAGATTGGATATCACAAAAGTGGGCCAAAGCTTGGGACTATGTAAGATAAGGGAACGACTTTCGAAATTAAAGAAGAGGATCTTGAAAAGTTATTTCGGGTTTGTGATGTTTCTTTAGTTCGCCCTTCATAATTAGTGATTGTTGGGCTCTAGTCCTGTGTTCTCGACCAAATTTCTCTATTAAGAGTTTCTTTACTTTGTCTTTGCATTATTGTAGTGTATTGAAAGATTTTTTTGTAATCCTATTGAATGTTCGGAGAATTTTTAGCAATTTGGTAGTGCACTTTTAATGGCTTTCTTTTTATGTCAACACATTTCAGTTTATTAAAAAAATATAGTTTTTATGGGACTTTAAGGGGTTGCAGTCATAAAAAAAATATATATTCGAAAATATATATTTTAATTCATAATGGTCGAGAAGACAGGATTTGAACCTGCAACCCCTTGGTCCCAAACCAAGTGCACTACCAAATTGTGCTACTTCTCGATCTTTACTATAATATACGCTGACTCCCTTAAAAGGTGCTAATTATAATAGATGGTGTACCCAGAGGGAGTCGAACCCCCAACCTTTAGATCCGTAGTCTAACGCTCTATCCAATTGAGCTATGGGTACATTGGTTCTTGCATAATGATTATATACCAAGACAATCAAAAATGCAAGATTTTTTTCTTTACTTTTCGTCTTCTTTAACTATATGTAAAACATCTTCATTTTTATAGTATCCACATTTAGCACATGCGCGATGTGGTCTTAATGCTTCTCCACATTTTGGACAAATTGTAATTGCTCCTACTTCTTTTTTCAAATGAGTACGACGCATTCTCTTTTTTGTCTTACTTGTTCTTCTGAAAGGAACTGCAAATAATTGAAGGTTAAGTTTCATAGTTTCACTCCTTTTCTTTATCCAGCAACTCCAATAAAGGAGCTAGTCTTGGATCAATATTTTCTCCACTCTTTTTCCCACTTACTTGGTACCCTTTGCCTTCTAGATGCAACTCATCAGCCAAGGTATAACTAATTGGGATTTCCAGTACAATATTTTCCCATAAAATGGACAGAATATCAAGTGTATTTTTCGATTTTTCTAAAAATCGGCCACAAAATTCACTTTCTTCATTGATTTTTTCCGTTAAATCGATTTGGAACGGGTACTCCACTGTTTCTGTAGTTCGAGCATCTTCCAATAATAAATTTCCAGTTGCTTGTAAATGTAAATTATCTTCTTGATTTAAATCTTTCTTTATTTCAAATTTTACATCTACAGGTGATATTTCGACAATATCCATTTTTTGATAGTATGATGCTGGCATGATTATTTTTTCATGATATTGTGTATCACGAATTGGTACATTTTGTAAATCAATATTCATAGAATCACCACCTTCATTATAAAAGGATTTTTAAATTTAAGCAATGAAAAGATTTAAACTATGGTAAAATAAATTCAGGTGATGTAAATGAAAGTCATTGGAATTATTTGTGAATATTCTCCTTTCCATAATGGACACATTTATCATATTCAGAAAATTAAAGAAAAATATCCCGATAGTCTTGTCATTTTATGCTTAAATGGCTATTTTTTGGAACGTGGCCAGGTTAGTCTTCTTTCTAAAGAAAGTAAAACAAAAATTGCTTTGCAATATCAAGTTGACTTGGTTATTGAGTTACCCGTGGTTTATGGTACCCAAGCGGGTGACAAGTTTGCTTATGCAAGTACCTTTTTATTAGATGCAATTGGAGCGCAAACCATTATTTTTGGCAGTGAATCTACTGATATTATCCGTTTAGAGTGTATAGCAAAAAAACAACTGGATCCTCAATTTACTTTTGTAGAAAAGAAAAACAAGAGTTACCCTCAAAATTTAAATGCTTCTTTGGCTGAAATGAATATCATTTTGCCTAATGATTTGCTTGGTATATCTTATATAAAAGCAATCTTAGAACATCACTTTACTCTTTCTTACGAATGTATTCAAAGAACAAGTGGATTTCATGATTTAAAGAGTACCAATTCTATTATTTCAGCTTCTAATATTCGTGAAAAGATCAAAAATTGTGAGGACATCTGTTCTTATCTTCCAACATGTGCCTATTATGAGCTAAAAAAGGTGGATGAGGATAGATTATTTGAATTTTTAAAATTTCGGATTCTTACCGATTCTCATTTAGAAGAATATTTGGATGTTACCGAAGGTTTAGAAAATAAACTTCGAAAAGAAGTTGTCGCAGCTACGGATTATTATGATCTTGTTAGACGCTGTAAAAGTAGCCGTTATACCTATAATCGTCTTAATCGAATGCTATGTCACATCTTTTTAGGAATTCGAAAATCAGACGCAAATATTCCTATTTCTTATATTCATATATTAGGTTTTTCAAAGCGCGGTCAGGAATATTTAAAAAAGCATCGAAAAGAATTTAAGTTACCAACATGTATAGATAAAACAAGCAAACTTTATTCTTTTGAACTTATCGCTAGTCAACTTTACGATATGCTCACTTCTGATAAAACTTATGCTTTTGAAAGAAAAAATCAACCTATTACTATTGGCTCTAATGAATCTATCCAAAAGTAATCCTTTTCTTTAAAATCACAAACAAATAGGTTGTGATTTTTTTGCAATTCTTCTAAAAAACGTGGTTTAATTACATTTGTTTCTAATTTCAAATACGTTTTATATAATTTTAAAGTTGTATTTTCCTTACGATATACATCGTGCATACAGTGGACATTTTTAAATTTTGTATAGAAATAGTTGTCTTTAAATCTCTTAAATAAAGCCACATCTAATTGTTTAATGCTTATTGGTGTGATTAGTTGTTTTAGAAAAAGAAAACTTGTTTCAACTTCGTTGGTTTCATAATATATTGTTTCTAAAGTTCTGAAAAGTTCATAGGGAGTCTTTTTGAGCATTTGTTTTAGGTCTTCTTTAATTTCGAATAAATAAAAAGTACGCATTTCATCACCATCCATTTATAGGATAGCAAAGAAAATACGTATCTTTTGTCGAATAATGTCTTATCTCATTAGAGATTCAATTTTTAACTTTAGTGAATCATAATCGTAACTCATTTTTTGAAGAACTTCAATTGGGATACCATTGTAAGCAAAGTCATTGATTCCTAGAATGTATTCTTCACTGGTTGCAAAGCGGTACCACAAAGATGGATCTCCAGCTTCAATTACGGCCGTCTTCACTCCATCCGGTAAAATAGTTTTCATATAGGCGCTACCCATACTCAAGAAAAGTTCCATAGATGGCATAGAAACCACACGTAAATCTATTCCTACTCTTTCTAAGTCAAAAGCAATTTGCATCGCACTTACAACTTCGCTACCCGTGGCAATGATAATACCATCTAATTTAGCTTTTTCTGGTTTAATAATGTATGCTCCATTCATAACTTCTTTAGGATTTGAGCCTGGTAGTTTTGGTATGCTATTTCGACTTATAACTAAAGCACTTGGTTTATTTAGTTTTAAAATTGTTTCCCAACTCCCCATTACTTCTTCAATATCCGCAGGCCGGTAGACCGTAAAATTTGGTATACTACGAAGCATCGTTAATTCTTCTATTGGGACTTTAACCATGGATTCTTCACTATGGTATATGCTATCATGGGTAAATATGTAAGTTACAGGTAAATTCATCATTGCCGAAAGACGAAGACCCGATTTCATCTCATCGGCATAACATAGGAAAGTTGACCCATAAACATGAAGGCCTAACAAACTCATCCCATTTAAAATATGACTCATTGCTCTTTCCCGAGGCCCGAATCTTATATTGCGGCCTTTTGGTGTTTTAGAGCTCATGTAATCGGTATTGTTCAGAGTGGTTTGGCAAACAAGGCCTAAGCCAGCACTTCCTCCTAAAAATAAATTTGTGCGAGGTGCGATTAAATTCATTATCTTGTAGTTTGTTTCGATTAAAGACTCGCGATAGCCATCATTGATTTTATAATTTGAAGAATCAAATCCTGAATCGAACATGTTATTTTCAAGCATATTTAAAATGGTATTCAGATTAGGGCTATTTATATTTTTTGCGCGAGCGTAGCTATCTTTCCATTTGTTGTACATTTTGGTTGTTCTTTCGCTTATTGCATTACTTACATGAAGTAACGAATCTTTTGAAATTTCAAATGGAGGCAAAAAGATATTATACTTTTTTTTCAAATTATTTACATCATCTAAAGATAAAACTCCAGAATGTAAAATACTTTTTCCTTCGTTAAAAGAATCTTTGCCAATAACAGTTCTAAATATAATTAAAGCTGGTTTATCGGCTTTTTTCGCTGCTTCAATAGTTCGTGCAATTTCTTTGATGTTAGTGGCGTCTTTAAGGGAATCCACATAAAAGCCTTTACTTGTAAAATTCTTTTCCATATCGGTATCCAATACACCTTCTAAAGAGCCTTCAGCACTCATTTTGTTGCAGTCATAAAGAAAGACTAAATGATTTAATTTTTCACTTCCGGCAAAACTAAACGCTTCTTCACTTGCTCCACTCATGATATCCGCATCACTAATAAAACAATACGTTGTAAAATCTAATAGATTTATGCGAGGATCTTCTTCTTTGATTAACGCCTCAGTATAACGTCTTGCTAAAGCAATACCTACAGCCATTCCTACGCCGTCTCCTGCATAGCCTGTTGTCGCCTCACTGAAAATAGGATTATGGTATTCCGGAGTTCCAGGTGTATTTGAACCGCAACGGCGATAGTTCATCAAATCTTCTTTTTTTAAAGGAAATCCGGCCATGTGACACATAGCATAATATAAGGGCGTAATATGTCCACAAGATAAGATCACTCGGTCACGATTAAAAAAACGTTCATTATTCGGAAAAACATTTAAAATGCGCGTAAATAAGGTATACATTACTGGCGCCATGGAAAGACATATCCCTGGACTTCCTCCACCGGCTCTGTTAATGGTATCGATCGCTAATATTTTTAGCTCATTTACTGCGCGAATATCATTTTGATTCACTCTTAGTCACTCCCTTATCTTACATGTATAAGTATAACAAAAAATCGAGCTTTAGTAAAATCTAATTTTGCGAAAATTCACCATTCATCTTAACTGGCACTTCACTTTGCTCATTTAAATAACGACATCTTGCGTTTAACATTACTATTCCACAAAAGATTGTGAAATATAACAAGATCAAAACTCCATACTTTTTAATAAATTTTTCCATATGCACTACCTTCTTTCTGATAATATTTTATCAAAAAACGTTTGTTCGTGTCAACGGTGTTGTGTACGTTTGTTCGCTTTCTTTACAAAAAAAGAAAGAGATTTTGCATAAAATGTTTATCTCCATCTTTTCGAATGAAATTGAGCTATATTACTTCTCGTTATTTTCGTCATCATTTATAAAACTGGAAACGACACTATTGTCGATAAAAGAATTGAGTAAAGCATTGCCAAGATTTTCACCAGCTACACTGGTATTATTTGCACCATGAATTCTGGTGTTGGATAAGCCTTTTCTTTTCGTTATAAACTGATCTTGCTTTCTCATATTCGAAATATTTGTTTTGGTTTCCGTTTCATACTTATGACGAGCATTAAAATTACGATATTTGGCGAGAATGATAAAGAAATAAATAAAACCTATGGTAGCAAATAAAAAGCTGTAATCAAAATCAACAAACAACATTGCACATATTCCTAAAATTTCAATAATAAAGGAAACTAAGAGCAATTTAGGCATATAAATTGGAACGCTGCCCATTGTTTCTTTTGTTCTCGCATTTACGGCTACATAATGTAAAATTTTCTTATCTCCATTTACTTGCTGATAACTGTATAACCAAACCGGCAAATAAGCAGATTTCCATTGTTCGCCTTTGATATTAACGTTTTGACTGGTCCATGCAACTCCTCGATCATATTGGGTAAGCGAATCGTTGGCCGCGAATTTCGCAATATCTGTTGCTTGAGTATTTACTTGTTCTTTTAAAGCATCGACATTTACATCTCTTTTTTCTGATGTATATCCTTTTAGATAATTGGCATTGTATTGAACGCAGTTTTCAATATCAAAAGGCATAATGGCGTTGATTACGTTGTTGGTTTTATCGGAAGCCTTTTTATTCAGGCGGTCTTTATTCGATTCGACAGTCAGTCCATGAATGGTAACGTCAAATTCTCTTTCCACTGCATAGACATCTGCATCATAATATGTTTCAGCTCTGTCTCCGTTTCGTCTTATATATTTACGCGTTGTATGCTCCCCTTCTCCAACTAAAAGGGCATGAGCATTCATATCGACAACCATATAAGGAAAATATACGCCCATAACATTTTCCGAAGTAAATTCGGCTTTAAATTTTGGATGCGCATAAAATTGTCTTTTTTTTACAAACTCTTGGATTCTCGCCTCTGCATCACTTTTGGTGATTTTAAACGGCAAGAGCATGTCAGGAATAGACCCGTTGGGAATTTGTTGATTAACTGACAACGTGTTTCGGCACCAATGGCAACGAGCTTGAGAGGCAGAAGAGGTATCAATAACCACTTCTGCTCCGCAGCTACTGCACTTAAAAGTAACTATGTCACTCGCATCTGCTACGATATTTTGAGCTCCTGAGCCTAAGACTTGCCCTTTTAGCTTACTAATGTCTGTGTCTAATCCTACAGCCTTAACTGGATCAAATTCATGGCGACAATAATTACACCGTAAATGTCCATTGGCCGGATTTAATGAAATATCTGTTGCTCCACATTTTGGGCATTTGTTTTGGCCATCTTTAGCACCAACGTCCGTTTTAATAATGGTTGGAGATTCAGTTTGGGAAGATAAATTTTCTACATTACTTCCTTGCATAGCTTAAATTCCTAACAATTTTTTCTTAGCTGCATCAAAATCTTCTTGGGTAATGACTCCGTTATCGAGCAATTTCTTTAATTCCGTCAATTTTGCATAAGGATCTTCTTGTGTTGGTTGTGTGCCTTGTGCTCCTGCTGCTTGAGCTTGTCCTACATTAATAAATGGATTGGCTTGATTAGTGGCGGGTTGAACAACACCTTGTGCCATACCACCGGCAGCATTCATACCCATTCCCATGAAAGCCATAGCAGCTCCACCACCGTTTTCGTTTTCACCAGCTGCTTGAACACCACGAGCAACGGCTTGTTGCATGAAAGCATTGCCTCTTGAACCTGATAAAGCATCGGCTTTTTTTACATCGCTTAGTAATGCTTTAGAATCTTCATCGTATTCAATGGCTTGAATAGCTACTTTAACAATTTCTAGTCCACGATCAGACTTCCAATGATAGCCTTCTTCTACGGCAGCTGATAAGGACTGAGCAAAGCCGATTTGATCGCCTTGAATTTTGGCAATACGATTTCCCTTATTTGGATCATTTGTATATTGTGAGAAAGCTGCAGACAAGCTACTTACAACCTCGTTAAACAATTGTGTTCCCGCATCATTATCCATATCCGCAAAATCAAAGACAGGTGCGCCTGGCTGTAAATATTTAGCTGGAACAAAGTTTTTCACAAATAACAATGGATCAACAATTTTTAAAGTGTATGTTCCTCTTGTCATTGCACCGACTTGCGCGTTTAAATAGGCATCATCCCAGTATATTTCGGATTGTGTACCAAAACGATTATTGGGAATTTCTTTTAAATTAACATAGAAAGCTGTCTGTTCAGATCCTGGTTGTCCGCCAAATTTAAATCTTTCAAAAGATTGACCTATCGTTGAAGATAAAATTCCGTTTCCTGAAAACATAGATTTTGAATTTGGATCTTCTGAAGTGTAAATAAATCCTCCTGGTTCAGCAATAAGACCTGTAATTGCTCCGTCTTGTAAAGTAATTAAGGCTGTTCCTTCTGGTACGATGATTTTGCTGCCATTTGTAATGATATTTTCAGAGCCTTTCGTATTAGATCCACGTCCAGCGTTTGTTCCTTGCGGAACGGCCTCAAAAATGGCTGCTGTACTTGGTACCCCACCTCTTGGCCCATAAAAATCTTTCCATTGGTCTGCAAAAGCGCCACCTAATGCACCAGTAAATGCTTTAATAAAACCCATAATTATACCTCTTTCCTTTTAGCATTTCTTTTGATAGTCGATTAACATAAGAGTTACATTATAATCTAAACTCTACACTTAACGTTTATCTTTCTATCCTTTTTCATTATACCATACTTTAACTTATTGCCAATCTCTTTTTTCAAAAATAGAGCAAAAAAAGTAGACTATTGTCATAAAATGTCTACTTGTTTTTTATTGGTTCGATTTTTTCTAATCCACCCATATAAGGCTGTAATACTTTTGGAATTTTGATACTTCCGTCCTCTAAATAATTGTTTTCGACTAAAGCAATCAAGGCTCTAGTATTGGCAAGTACTGTGTTCCCCGTTGTAGGCATAAGCACACACTTTAGTGTGTGCTTGTTTATTTGTTTCATTTGTATCATCCTCTTTCTGAGTCCGTGAAGAAGGCTTATTTTTGAATGGCAATGTGTCAGTTAATTCGTCCCCTGTTTTAAGAACAAATCTTATTTCGTATGGATCTATTGATCCATCATCATTTCTTCTACCGATTATAATTCTATCAATCAAACTTTCAAACACATCAGCATCAAATTCTTTTAATTTTTTATTTTTTTCAAAAATAATCCTAAATCTTTCAACTCTATCTTTAACTTGCTCTCTATGACTTACATAATCTCTTATCTTTTTTGCTTCAAGCTCTAATAACTCTATTTTTTTATTAATTCTTTCACTCTTTTGTTCAAATACATCATTGTCTATTATTTTAGCAAGTCTTACATCTAATAATTCCATCAGTTGTTCTCTATGTAGTTTTATTTCTGTTTCAATTTTCTTAAGGTCTCTTGAATAATCATCATTTTCAAATGTTTCCTCTATTGTTTGTAAGAGTTTTTCTATAACTTGTTTATTATACTTACATAATACTGAATATAAATCTAAAAATAGATTTTCAATATAACTTTCTTTTACATTTCCATAGCTTTGACAAGAAAGATGATCAGTATTATACGTTCTACAAGCCCAAGCTGCTCTCGGTGGATCTTCCTCTTTTCTTGCTCTCCAAGAACGACGAATATAACTTTCACCACACAGTCCACATACTATTTTGCTACTAAATGGATATACCTGACTAAATTTTTCTGGTTTTCCATCAGCAGTATATTTACCTGATCTTCTATTTGCTATTTCCTGACATTTATCCCAAATTTCTCTATTAATAATACCTTCATGATGATTTTCGGTATAGTACATATCAAATTCTCCTTTATTCTTTTTTTTCTTTGAATTAATAGGATTATCTGTATATGTTTTACCAGTTAATAAATCACCAACATATTTTTCATTTCGTATCATTCTAAACACGACAGTATCAGACCATTTTTTTCCTGTTGGACTTGGGATATTTTTATCATTTAATTCCTTAGCAATAGTTGACGTACCAACACCTTCTTTATATCTATCAAACATATATCTTACGATAAATGCCTCGTTTGGCACTTCAACTAAATTTCCTATTTCTTCATTATATATAAAACCATAAGGAGCATAATGGCCAACCAGCTCTCCTCTTTTCATTTTTGCTCTAACACCCATTTTAACATTTTCAGAAATAGATTCACTTTCTGCTTGGGCAAAAGCACTATATAATGTCAAGAACATTTCACTGGTTAATTCTAATGTATGTATATTTTCTTTTTCAAACCACACATCAACATTATGATCCCTTAATTTTCTTACATAATTAAGCGTGTCAACAGTATTTCTAGCAAATCTTGATATTGATTTAGCAATAATCATATCAATTTTACCTGCTAAGGCATCGTCTATCATTCTATGAAAATCAGTTCTTTTTGCAGTTTTAGTACCTGTTATCCCCTCATCAGCATATATATCAACGAACTCCCAGTCTGCGTGTTCTTCAATTAATGCTTTATAGTGAGTTTTTTGGGACCTATAACTTGTTTGCTGTTCTTCACTATCGGTACTTACCCTGCAGTATGCGCAAACTCTTAAAACAACTCTTTTGACGCCATTTGTGATTTTACCAATTCTTGATTGAGTAGCCGTTATAACCTTAACGACACCAGCCAATGTAAACTCCTTTCCCTATATGACCGAGTTAAGTATTATAACACCATCTTCTCACGCTATTAATTATAGCATACACTTATCTGTTTTACTATGTTTTTAGTGGAAAATGTTCTTTTTTAATTGCTTCCAATAACTTATAATATTCTTTCTTGTTTATTTCATTATTTTTTAAAAGCAATTTTATTAAAGATAATTTTACACTGTGTTCTATTAGGTTATTTAATTCTTTGCTTTCAACTGTAATTTTTCTTTTCATTCACATCACACTCCTTACAATAACTATTTTCAAAACTTATACAAAAAAATTGTAAACAAAAAAATCAAAGCATTTCTACTTTGATAAAATTACACTATTGACTAACAGCACTAATAAGAATTGGTATTAAGATATAGCCTACTCGTTTTCTAATTCGTAGTCCCTCATTGTATCGGCTATATCCCATCCTGTAAAAAAGCCAGGAAATTTTGGAAAATCTTTTTTTTCTTGAAATAAGCATCGTGTATCAAATCTTAATATTACCTCATTCAAAATATCTTTTTTATCTTTAAACGGAAGTATACTATAGTCTTTAAGCATTTTAATGTAACTACCTTTAGACTTTACTGAACATATATCATCTATCATAATTTTATTGCCAACTCTTACTTCTTCACTCTTTAACATTGTTTCCAAAAATGAAGAAAATTGAGTTCCTATATCTTTGGGAAAACCAAGTACATCTGGAGTAAACGGAACTTCTCCTTTTTCATGAGTGATTTTACCATCACTCCACATTTTAAATAATTCAATACAAAATTTTAATCTATCTTTATAGCTTAAATTTTTAATTTTTTCTAAAAAATGCACAGTGTTTTCACTTGGATTATTTATAAAAACAAGTTGATCTCCACCTGCTAATATTATATCTCGCAAAAATAAATCATCTGGTTTAACACCTACTGCAAAAGCCATTTGTATAGCTCTTTCGCAGTATAAATTGTTTTGGCCTATTACAACAGTTCTGATCAAAGATCTATCCAATCCATATCTTTGACCTATTGCTTGATATGTAAAACCTTTTTCAATTCTGACTCTTTCAAAATCATGCAATATCACATGGCCATCAAAATTTAATTTAATAGGTGTATATCTAATACTTGCTCTCATTACGCATTTCCCTTATTAATTTTTAAATTAATTATATTACTCGCTACTTCAAATCCGTTGACATTTAATTCTAACATATCATATTTAGTTTCAAATAAACTATCATTATCCAATCTAATAAGTATTTCAGCAAATACATCTAGCTTTTCATTATAAGTTAACTTTTCAAATTTTGATAACAATGGTTTGTCAAATTTATTGTAATGAATACCCTCCACATTGCCATTGTCTTGATAAGCCTTGCTTAATTTGGTTGCTGTCGCGTTAAATACCATTACTAAATATTCTAAATAGATATCGGCATAATGATTCGCCATCCCTGCATCTTCTAAATCAAAAATAACTAAATCTTCATCCTCAACTAAATCTGGATTCACTTCATTTTTACTATTAATTTGCTGATGTGTTGCTAAATCGAACACATAAATTAAAAATTTTAATTTTGCTACATCATCCTTTTTCAATAATCCTTCAACTACTCTTCTTACAGCATCTGTTGTATTAGCAACATACATATTATCAATCCTCCTTTTAAATATTGTATATACTATACAATCCAATTAAAGCCTTTTTCAGCAACTTTATTTTTTTACACTTATAACTATTCAAGCCATTATGCTAAAATTACCAGAAAGTAAATTAGGTATATCTAACGGCTTTTTTTGTTCATTCTATTTATCACTTAAAAAAAGAAATTTTTCAAGAGATTTTTAACAAAAAATCATCTTTTCATTTGTTTAAAATCATTTTTTTCTTCTATCAACATTAAATCGTTATCTTTAATATCATCTACAATGTTTTCATTTGCAGTAAATATTGTTTCAAATGCTTCCTTTCTAGGTATCTCATGTTCATATTCAACGAACTCATGATATTTACTACTTTGATTAATAAAGTTTTTCAATGCCTCATAAGAAGCATCACTATTACATCTTATATATAATCTTTCTTCGGCTGGTTCAAAATACTCATATCCATCTTCAAAATAACTATCATTTTTACTATTATAAACACACATCACGTTATCCTTATCGCAAAAGATTATTGCTTTATGATGGTATGATTCACTATTATCAAATTCAGCATCTAATATTTCTCCAACGTCAATTAAACCTGCTTTACACTTACTTGTTAAAAGTTTTACAGTATTGCAATCAGTTGTCATAAAAGCACCCTTTACCTCTCCTTTGACACTACATGATAATATTCTGTCATACTCGGGTGTTTTACGTTCATTAAAACTATTGGAAAAAATTTTTGACAATTCATCTTTTAAATTCATTTCTATCTCTCCATTTCATCTTCATTAGTTTTTTCGACACTCCTAGTGTTTTCTTGTTTATCTAAATCAAGTTCACTATCAATTCTTGCTTTCTCTTTTTGCAATTCTCTAATTCTCTCTTGCTGTGTAAATGGTTTATCAAGTTCTTCTTTGCAATCTATGAGTTGCTTTTCGATATAAGCAATTTGGTCTTTAACAGTACAGATTTTATTATCAAAACTCTTTAACATATTTTCTAATTTTAAGATATTACCTATTTCATCAGTATTATTAATTTCAACTTTATATTTACCTACACCTTTTATATAAATAACTGGCTTATACCATAATTCATCTTTAGTACCAACAATGTCAAAACCACTTATTTCGCCGAGTTTAGTTTCTTCTCTTGGCTTTAAAAGAGAAAAACTTTCATAAAACTTTGTACTAGCATCTTTCCTAGAATCATAAACTTTATCTCTAATAGTAATTACAAAATTATCAGCAGACAAATCTTTTACATTTTTTATATCTTCTTCAAGACCACTTAAATATTGCTTTTGATACTTTAATTGTCTTGGTAATTCAGTATTATATTTTGCCTTAAGTTCAATATGTGATTTATCATATCTACTTTTAGATAAATATAATTGTTTCAATTCATTTTCTACTTTAAATTTTTCTAATATTAACGGATTACCACTAGCAAGAGCTTTAACTTCTGCATAAGTAAGTGTATCTCTATCTAAATCTTCTGCAGTTCTTCCTCCTCCACTACTATTAGACATTATTTGATTTATGAAAGTTGCTTTTGTTTGAATGAGTTGATAAGAATAAGCATCAAAACTTCCTTCAGTAACATAGCGATATATTTCTACTTCTTCATTTTGATTACCTTGTCTTAAAATACGACCTTCTCTTTGTTCTATATCAGATGGTCGCCATGGACAGTCTAAATGATGTAATGCAATCAATTTATCTTGCACATTCATTCCTGCTCCCATTTTTGATGTAGATCCCATTAAAATTCTTTTTGTACCATTTCGCATATCTTCAAAAAGTTTTAATTTTTGAGAATTAGTTTTAGCATTATGAATGTACTCAATTTCATCTGCTGGTACTCCTCTAGCAATAAGTTTATTTTTAATATCGTCATATACATTAAAAGAGCCATCATTTTTTGGGGTTGATAAATCACAAAAGACAAGTTGCGTTAACTTGTCCTCTTTGTTTTCCAACCATATTCTATAAATATTTTCTACTGCCATATTTATCTTTGAATTAGGTAAATCTGGCATACTAGGATCTATCATTCTTAAATCAAGAGCTGCTTTTCTACCATCATTAGTTACTAAAAGCATATTATCTTCTCTTGGATCACAACCATTCCTAATAATTTCACTACGTTCTGCTAATTTATTAACATATTCAGCAAGTTCTTCACTCTTT
>CALVUT010000022.1 GCA_944363675.1 uncultured Bacilli bacterium
ATCCAAAATCGGATATGCATTTTCTAAATGAATATCATTTTTTTCATTCGTTAAGCTCAAGTTAAAACAACTACTAGCTACTTTATTTGATCCTTCTTGCATGTAGGTACCTATCCATAGAGCATAAGACACTCCAATAAGTACACTAATTCCAATTAATATACTTAAAACAATTAATATTTTTTTCTTATGTTCCATACTTTTGCCCACTTTCTACTACTAATATGATCTGTTTTTTCTTTTTTAATACGACCTATTATGTCATAATTATAACACGGGTGTATTTTTAAAACAATAACAAACCGACATTTTATGGCGTGGTCAAGCATACAATACTATGACAAAATGTGTCATAGGTGATGTATTTTATGATTAAGGAATATCGCAAGAAAAGAGGATTAACACAGGAACAACTAGCTGAAAAACTTTTCCTATCTGTAAGGCAGTTGCAGCGCATTGAGAAAAATGAGCTAAAAACATCTATAGAAACTTTAAATCGCATTCGAGAAGTTCTGAATATTTCCGATGAAGATATTGTTAAGATCCTTAAGCAGGAAAAGAAAAAAGACCTTATTTCGCAGAAATAGAGTCTTTTAATTTGGTTAGAAAATCTTTACTTTTTAGATATAATCCTGTATAACGGTTGTAATATGTATTTAAAAAGCGATCAATTTCCTTTTTATTTTCTTCTTTAATTTCTAATTTTGTAATACTTTTGATATCTATGTAATTGTAGCTTCTTAAAAGTTTAATAGATTTTAAGGAGACTATAGGTTCATTATGATAACAATTTTGACAAATCAAACCACCGGCATCGCCATCAATGGTGACAATTTTTTTGGTGCTGCCACATCTAGCACAGTTATCCAGAGAAAGACCAACACCTAGAAATGGGAGACATTTTACTTCTAAGATGTTCGTTAAAACTTGGGGATCTAAGCCTTCTTCTATTTTAGTTAATGTATCTATTAGAAGATCCAAAAGATAGATTTGTTCACTTTGTTTATAGACTTGAGTGATTAAATCAGTTGTATAATTTAAATAACCGATTAAAAAGATGTCTTGATGAATGTTTTTAAAGGGATTTATGATATCGACATCTTTTAAGGTAGACAATTTATTTTCTTTGTAATAAATGTAAAAAAAGCCATAAGTGAATTTTTCAGTAAAGGGACGTAGTCTACTTTTCATAGATTTTGCTCCTTTAGCCATGACACCTATTAGCCCATATTCTTTTGTTAAAATATTTAGAATTAGTGACGTATCGCCATATGCTACGGTACTTACAACTATACCCGTCACTTTTGTTATCATACTTCCACATCTTTTCCTTTATATTTTAAATAGTATTTTATTTCCCCTGTTTCTTTAAACTTTTCCCATGCTTCTTTTTTTGTCATTTTTTCCAACCCTTTCTAAATTTATTTTGGGTGGATTTTTTCTTTTTTATTCATTCTATTTTAAATTTAATTCATTAAAGCCTAGTTCTTTTAAATACGATTGTTTTTCTTTCCAATTTTTTATTGTTTTGACGTATAGTTCTAGATAAACTTTCTTTTCTAATAAACGTTCTAATTCTTTGCGTGTTTCGATACCAACCATTTTAAGGCGTTCACCATTTTTCCCAATCACAATTTTTTTTATCGATTCACGGTCGACAATAATATCTACATTAATATGGACAATGGAAGATTTTTCTTCAAATTTTGTAGTCACACAAGTTAGAGAATGTGGGACTTCTTCAATGGTAACGTTTAAAAGTTTTTCGCGAACGAGTTCACTAGCCATGAAAGACATTGGACTACTTGTAACCATATCTTCATCAAAGTAACGGACATTTCCTGTTAAATATTTTTTAATCACTTCAATTAGTCTTTCTATGTTATCTTTTTGTAAAGCACTCACTGGAACAATCTCTGCAAAAGGAAATGCATCTTTATACTCTACGATGCGATACATCAGTTCTTCGCGATTTAATTTATCTATTTTATTTAAAACAAGTAAAACGGGACAATCACTTTTCTTTAAGGTTTCCAAAATATATTTATCGCCTTTGCCCATTCCTTCTTTGGCATCGACAACAAATAAAATAGCGTCGACGTCTTTTGTTAAAGCGTAGCTTTCTTTATTTAAAATTTTGCCGAGTTTATTTTTAGGCTTAGAAATTCCCGGTGTATCCAGAAAAATAATTTGGGTATCTTCTTCATTATAAATTCCTTGAATGATGTTTCTGGTTGTTCCTGCCTTATCTGAGATAATGGCTACTTTAAAGTTTAGTATGGCATTTAAAAGAGTACTCTTGCCTACATTAGGACGGCCAATGATGCTTATAAATCCACTTTTCATGTTTTTCCCTCCTTTATCGTGTGATGTTTAATTGATTTAATATTTTATCTTGCAATGCAAACATAATTTTTTCTTCTTCTTTACTTTTCGTATGATCATACCCCAAAAGATGTAATAAGCCATGGACAACTAAAAAAGATAATTCTCTTTTTTCACTATGACCATATTCTTTGGCTTGTTCTTGCATTTTAGGAATCGATATATAGATATCTCCTAAGACTCTTAATTCGTCATGATACTCTTCCCCATCTTCTAGAGCAAAACTGATGACATCGGTCACGCGATCAATACCACGTGCTTCGCGATTAATTCTTTGGATTTCTTCGTTGTCGACAAAGATAATTGAGCAAACAGCATTAGTTACCTTTTCGTTCTTTAAAGTCGTTTCAATCACTTCATTTAAATACGCGTAATTGTGATATCCATAATTATCATTAATATCGTAGTAGTTCATAATATTCCCCCTTACTATTGAGTTCAATTCATACCATCAATACTTGTTTCATAAATCCAACTTTTCAAATGGGTATTATCATCAAATTCATAAGTTTTTCCAAAAATTGGGAAATGGTAATCATTGCACAACCCTTGTCTATCATTATTTTATTAGCAAATGACCTTCCAACTCTTTTATTTTCATCCATAAACCTTCTTATCATCATAGCATAATCTCTATTTTACATTTCTATTGGATTTCAAATTATCCTAATTGAATGCCCATAATATTGAGATAATACAAAATAGCTAGGACAAATAGGATAAGACAGATGACGTTGTAAAATAAGTCACTTTGAAAGAAACGTGGCAAATGTTTTTTAATTGCTGTAAAGCCAATATAGAGAAGAAAACCAATAATTGCTCCTACAACATTCAATAGAATATCATCTACATCAAAGCTTCTACCAATGTGATGCTGAACAAATTCTACCGTTAGACTTGTAATGACACTGATAAAGAAGATATGGCTTACCTTACTGGCTTTTACATATAAAGAAACAAAGTAGCCAAATGGAACAAAGAGTAGTATATTACCAATGACATTAAAGTAAAAACCATGACTACCTATTTCATAGCGCATTATTTCTGTAAAAGGTACTAAGTTCAAACCACTTGAAGTATTTAACTCGGCGTTGGTTAGCAAGTTAAATAAAAGTAAAGCATAGACCACAAACACTAAATTCAAAAATTCTTTATAAAAGATGAATTTTTCATGATTGACATGGATATAAGTAATACGAATAGAAATCATGACAACTAAAAAAATTGTTAACATAGGCCATATATCGTGTATTGCATCTTTTATTAACTCTAGTTCCATAATAATTACTCCTCTATTCTTTGAAATTCTTCTTTTTGGGCAATATTTTCTAATGCGACTACAAAGACTTCCAATTCTATTGTACTATCATTTACGGCTTTTTTCAAAACTTTTTTCTCTAAAATGCTCTCATCTTCTTCTAAAGTTTCTGCGATTTTTTCTTCAGCTTTTAAAAGACCTAAGTCAATTGCTTGTTCTTCGGTGTACATTTTCGTTTCTTCTTTGGTCTCTTTTTGGCGAATAAAAGACAGTTCGGTACCAAAAAGACTAAAGAGGTGACGCTTTTCTTCTTGATAAGTGCTAAGCCTACTTTTAAAGATATATCCGTTGTATTGATTATTGGTTAACTTTAAATTCCATCTCACTTTGCCAGTCTCAGTAACTTCTTTATATTCTTTAGGAACAGTCACACTCACTTGGTACCAGACTTCAGCATACACTTTGCCCGTAGCGCAGGTATATCCTTTGCTTTCATCATCTTTTGTGATGGTACCACTGATTAATACATCGCCCTGTTTTACCGCATCATTCATTTTCACTAAGGCTTCACCTTTACTATAAACAAGTTCTTTTATTATCCCATCTTTTGCCGCGACTAAGTTACATGCATCCTTTTCTTCTGGTTTGCTTTCTAGTTTTCTTTGTTCAATACGAACGGTATATTTCATTCCTTTCGTTTCAATTTCCATCCATTCCAGATCTTCAGGATACTCTTTTAGTATGGCTTCTTTAATCTTTTCTAATTCTTGATAGCTTTTTTTCCATGTATCTTTTTTGACACCATAATTAGCTAAAGCTGTGGTTACTTTATCTCTAATGTCTTTGTTGGAATGAATGACTTCTACTTTTACAATGATATGGGATAGGACATATAGAAGGAGGCAACCAAAGAGAATGGATACGATAAAAACACGATGAAAGTAAATTTTTTTCTTTACTGAGGCCAATCCACTCAATCTTGTTGCTTTGATTTTAATAAACCAAAACTTTTTTACTTTGGCATAGTCGCTTTCAAGAATACGGAACCAAACATAGTCTTTTTCTTCTTTGGTTTCATATACATTTACTCTTGTTTTAAAACATTTTAAAAGAAACCTTTCTTTTTCTTTTTTGTCTAATTCGATCCAAAGAAAAGTGTTCATCGCCACACCTTCATTTCTGATACTTCTCCTTGAATTAAAATTTCTTTTTTCGATAGTTTTAAGACGCGAAAGTTCTCGCCATTGATTTCTAACTTAAACTTTTCTAAGGTAAGAACGATTTTTTGCTCTTTTAATGTATCAATATCTACAATTCCATAAACATGTAAACAATTTTTCCATAAATCGACAAAATAATCTTGATCATATAAAAAGCTTTTTAAGGTTTTATAAAGATGCATGCTATCACCTACATCATTATATGCAAAAAGACCTCTTTTTTCACAAAAGGTCTTAGGCCACTTTTTTTAACGTATATTCTTCTTCTTTTAATATTTCCAACTCTTCTATTGCCGCATCTTTATTCTTTAGAGGATTCTTTTGCTCTTCTACTTTTAGATAATCATGAAGATTAATGTGTTTACTTAGATATTGTCTTATTTTTCTTTGTTCTTCATAAGAACATTGAGCAAAGGAATCTAAAAAGAGCTGTTCATCTTTTTGCATAGCTTCAATTGTTTGCTTGAAATTTTCACTAAGATAAGGTTTGTTTAAACTTTTTTCAAAATGATTAAATAAAATATTTAAGACTTTTTGACTTCCAACTTTGGTTAATAATTCTGATATTGAAAAGTTTAAAACTAGAGGATCAGTAAGAATAAAATCGTTTAAAACTTTCCAATCACCATTTAAATACTGCTCAATAACTACTTTTTCCGGATCTTCTTCAGTGATGTTTGGATCAAAAGCTTTCATCGCATCTAAAACTTTTTCTTTTCCATTTGTAATAATATATTGATCTAACTCTTCTAAGGATGATGGCCATGCCCAACAATAAGGTCGCTTTTCTTCTTTAATTCCTATACCATAGATATTTTGCATATTGCATCCTCCTTTGCGATAAGAAAATATCATATCAAATTCCTCGTAATATTGTCAAGGCTTTTTTTGATGAGGCGAATCATGTTACAATCCTTTTAGAAAGGAAGTGGCTTATGGATTGTTTGTTTTGTAAGATTGCCCAAAAAGAAGTGGATAGTAAAATCTTATATGAAGATGAAAAATATCTTGCCTTTTTAGATATTGATCAGAGTGATGCGGAAGGACATACTCTTATTATTCCGAAAAAGCATTTTGAAGATTATACAGAACTCGATCAAGAAACGTTATACGAAATGTTTGCTATCGCACGTAAACTTGTTCCTTTTTTGATGGAGCGGTTAAACAAAAAGGCTTGTACTCTTCTTTTTAATTATAAAGACTCCCAAAAGGTTAAACATGTTCATTTACATATTCTACCTGATTTTCAGTTTGGACCACGTTCAAAAAGTCAAGAAGAAATCTATGAGCTTTTAAAAGATTAAAAACGCCTCTTTATTTTGAGACGTTTTTTCTATTCAATGACTTTTTTCGGATTCACAATTAATATACTCATTGGATATTTGCCTATATCTTTTACTGTTTCTTTAATTTTTGGAATGGTAATTTTCTCGAGAATTTCTTTTTCATTATCAATAATCTTACCATATTGATATAGTAAATATATAATCAAATCATTAACATTTTCGATATCTTCATAATTCATGATCATTGTTGCAATTTCTGATTTGATTTTTCTTTTAATATCTTTTTCATTTATTTCTAAATGATTTATTCTTTCTTGTAAAATAGGAATTAATTCATCCGGATATTTTGTTCGTGCGACAACTTGTAAGATCAAATAATTTCGTTCTGGATAAATTTGGGTGGTTAAAGAAGCAAGCAATTTTTTGTCGAGAAGTTCTTCTTTAAATAAGGAAGTGTTACCAAAATTAGCTAATAAAGTCACCATAATTTGATCTTGAATGGAAATTATATTTTTACGACCAAAGGCAGTTTTGGGAATTTTTAGAGAAATATATACTTTAGGTATTTCGACATTTAAGGTAATTTCTTCTTTCTTTTTGACAACATCCTTTGGCTCTTTGTATTGGTAGTGTTTTGCTAAAGGTTTTGGTGGAAAGTTTTTCTTCTTTTGATTTTCTTTAATGATACGGATGATTTCTAGTGGTTCAACATTTCCGGTTATACATATTGAAGCATTCATCGGAATATAAAAAGCATTATAAAAGCATTTTAAATCTTCTAAAGTAATCTTTTCAATATCTTCTTCACTACCTGTGCCACTTGTACGATTAGGATAATTATGAAATAAGCATTCATTCATTTTGTAAAAGGCTATTTTCGATGGATTATCTTTGCCAATTCTTGCTTCTTCAATAATAGGACCTCGTTCGGTTTCAAAGGCGTTTTCGTTAAACGTTTTGGTTTGAATAGCATCTAGAAGTAAGTTGATGTTTGCTTCTAAGTTATCGGCTCCAACAAATTCATAAACCGTTTTATCTGGGTAAGTTGCCGCGTTGGAAAAAGAACCTAGTGCTTGAAAACGGGAAAGAAGTGATGTTCCATCTTCTTCTTTGCACATAATGTGTTCTAGATAATGGGCGGTTCCACATGGTACTTGATATTCTTTATTTTGAATTGAAAATTTCACGTCTTCTGATCCACAGCCAAAAGCTAGAGCACCTTTAAAGGAATTGGCTTTTTTGTTTACCCAAATGTATATTTTTAAGCCATTATCACATACATCCGTATAGATTACTTCGCCTAGGCCCTTAAGTTCAATTGTCTTCATGCTCTGCCTCCTTTAAAACATATTGATATATCTTATGAAGTTTTTTGCCCAATTTTTGAAGATCTTGAAGGGTTATCTTCGGAATTTCGGCAACGTATTGTGCATACATGGCACGACCCGAAATTTCATGGAAATAATAATTATCTATTAAACCATAGATACTATCTTCTCTAAGACGAAGATCGGTTAAGAATTTACTTTTCTGAATTTCAAGCATTTCGGCATCGATTTGACCATTGGCCATTTCCCAAATGGCTTTATCTATCCACTTTTGAGCTTCAGCTACATTGTCTTTGTTTAGACCCACATAAATGATATAAAGCGAGTCTCTTAAAGTAGCCGAGCTTCCACAGAAATAGCACAACGAATTTTTGACACGTAAGTAATCGGTTAATTTGTCATTCATTCCGGAAGATGAGCCAAGAATGCGAAAGAAAATTTGTGAGACAAAGTTTTGTTCCCAATCACTTAAAGTATCAATAGAATAATATACAACAAGTTGCGTTTGGGTATATGGTCCTTCTACGTGATGTTCTTTATATTTTCTTTGAGATACCTCGATTAATAAGGGGATTTCTTTTTGAACGATAGATGGTTTATAGAAATATTTTTGAATATACTTTATCACTTCATCCATATTCAAGTCTCCTATTATAAGGATATCGCACTTTCCTTCAGCAAACATTTTATCGTATTCCTCGCAGATACTTTCACGGGTTACTTTTTCTAATTGGTCATGTTCCCCAATTAATCTTTTTCCTAAAATGCTATCTGGGAACAATTCTTGTTTGCTTTCTTGAATGGCAAAGGAAGTTGGTCTTTCTTTATACTCGTCTATAGCTAAATGCAATTGTTCTTTTATTATATTAAAGCTTTTTTCTTCCCATTTTCCTTCAGTTTGATTGGGATTAAGAAGAATGTCAAAGTAAAAGGCAAGGCATTTTTCTAGATAATCCTGTTCAGAAATATATTTAGGATTAATAAAATCAAGAGAAAAAGAAGTAAAGAGGTTATAGCCTACACGGGAGGTATTTTGGGATATATAAGGGTTATATAAATCTTCTTTTGCAACAGCTAGTTCTCTTTTTGTGGGGTAATTTTTTGAAGTATGAATCATTAGGCTGCCTAAAAGACTTCTCTGACTTAAGTTGATATTTCGAATATCTTCTCGAAAGTTTATTTCCATATAACAGTTTTTAAATTTATCGGTTTGAATGGTATAAATATTGTAAGTATCGTATTTATAGGTTTTGTAATTCATAAATAGCCTCCTATTCTTTGTAACATTTTAAGAAATAATCATCGGTCATACCAGCTAAAAAGTCAAGCACTTTTCTTGCGGGACTTGTATTTTCTAAATATTTCTTTTCTTTATAGTTTAGAAAGTTTATATAGATCTTTGAAGCTTTGTTCTCTTCAAGTAAATCTTTTTTATAACGATTAAATAATTCTTGATACATGTTTGTTATGGACTGTTTCTGTTCAGGGGTTAAAGACGGATCATAAATATGTACATAATTAAACTTTTTTAAAGCTTTAATAGCCTTAAAGATGTGATCACTTAATTTTAAATAAGGTTTATCTAAACTATTTTCAATTAAATCTACAATTATAGTATTCACAATTTCTCTTGTTTTTACTCCTAGAACATTTCGAATTTCTAATGGAATATCTTCTTTTTTGATTTTTCCTAGAATACAAGCATCTTCAATGTCTTTTCCTAAATAAGCAATAATATCGCTGATTCTTACGACACAGCCTTCTAAAGTCATTGGTCGCAAGGACTTCACGAAATCTTTTTCGGTATAGCTTTTTTGGTATTGTTCTAAAAAATCTGCTACCGTTTTTTTCATTGGCCGATACTCTTGCATTTCTAGCTCACCGTTATGGCACATGATTGCATCTAATACTTGAACGGTAATATTTTTCCCTTCTCCTTTATTTTCTAAATTCATCAGGATGCGAACGCTTTCAATATTGTGGTTAAAATAACCTTCATTGTTTTCTAAACTGATTTGATTTAACACCGATTCGCCAAAATGACCAAATGGCACATGACCGAGATCATGACCTAGACTCGCTGCTTCAATTAAGTCTTCGTTTAAGCCCAGAGCTCTGCCGATAGTACGAGCAATTTTGCTTACGTATTGAACATGAAGCATCCGTTTGGTAATATGATCATTGGGGTGTCCAGGAAACACTTGTGTTTTATCCATAGAACGAAGAAAAGCATAACTATATATAATACGATCAATGTCTCGGAAAAACGGACTACGTAAATCTTCACTTTCTTCTTTTAAACGGAT
>CALVUT010000023.1 GCA_944363675.1 uncultured Bacilli bacterium
ATAAGCTTAAGTACAAATATGTACTTAAACGAAAAAAATTATAAAAAACAAAAGAATGTCAAGGATCTTTGATGAACTCCATTTCATTTCGTCCTTGACATTCCCCAAAAAGTTTCCAAACTTAAGACCTCGTTGGTTGAAATTCGGGAACTTAAATAAAAAATTTACTCTTTGTAAACTCTGATTGTCAAAAAATGTAAATTGACAACGGGGGGGGGGTATTTGTGTATAATCATCATAGGAAAGCTATGGTGATTTTTATATGAAGAAAAAAGTAGTACTAAGTCTAAGCATTTTTGTGATTTTGATAAGTATTATAGTTATAGGAAATAAGCCTATTCTTAACCTAATTGAGTATGATGAGAATACAACTTTGGCTTTATTTAATGAAGATGGAGAGAGGATTGATCAAGTGCCTTCAAAAGACAGTGGATACACGTTAGATACAGAAAAATCTAGTTGTTCGAATGGAAGCATTTCTTGGGACTTTGATACTTGGAATCCAGTTGTAACAGTCAATAGTGAAGTAAATGGCAGGGTGAGTTGCAATCTTTATTTTAAGGAAGTAACCGATTATGATGAGTGTGTTATAAAATACGGTGTTGACAGCATTAACTGCCAAATTCTAGCTGATTTAGAAGGAAATAATTGCCCAGCTGTGAATACTGATGGTACGATTCAAATAACAGGTGTTGAAGATACTGAGGGATATCTTTGTAGTGCGCCAGATGACTATGGAACCAGTTACTATTATCGAGGAAACGTTATGAATAATTATGTTTACTTTGCAGGATATTATTGGCGAATTATTCGGATTAATGGTGATGGCTCCATAAGAATGATCTATGATGGAACCATTGCTCATGCCAATGGAGAGTCTAGTATTGATAGGCAAGTGGGCACAAGTGTTTTCAACTCATCTTATAATGATAATGCGTATATTGGATATATGTATGGCACACCAGGATCAGGTACCTATGAAGAGACTCATGCTAATAATAATGATAGTAATATTAAAAGTTATTTAGATAATTGGTATAAATTAAATATAGAAGATAAGGATTTATCAAATTATATCAGTGATACTTTGTTTTGCAATGATCGTTCTTTTAATGATAGCAAAAGCGCAGGTTATGCTCAAACTTTGACTTATTATCGATGGTATGAGGGTCCCTGGAATAGTACATCAGCACGGCAATATCCAAGACTTACCTGTACAGAACAAAATGATCGTTTCACTGTAAATGATGAAAAAGTAGGAAATGGGGATTTAATGTATCCAATTGGACTTATTACAACAGATGAAGCTGTTTTAGCTGGGGGATATACCGACGACAATTATAATTATTATTTGTATACAGGAAATACTTATTGGACCATGTCACCTCGTTATTTTGATGGTAGCTCTGCGTACGTTCGTGGCATCTTTTCAAATGGTGTTGCTCGTAACAGTATCAATGTGGATTTTCCGGCTGGTGTAAGGGCTGCTCTTAATCTAAAGCCAAATAGTCTAAAAAGTGGTGATGGAACAATGACTAGTCCTTATCGAACTGAATTATAGCACGGATGGTAATGTCTGTGCTTTTTCTTTTAGGTGATTAACTCTTGTAAAATAAGGAAATCTCTTATATAATTGGGGTGTAGATTTTAATAGTATTTTTATTAATTTTCTATAAATAATAGTGAGGAGAATGTTATGGAACCAAATTTTTGGTCCATCTTACTCATATTAGTTGGTATCGTTTTTGGTATAGGTTTTACGATGCTATTCTTTTATTTTAAAGGTAATAGTATATCAAAACAAGCTAGTAAATTAATTGAAGACGCGAGAAAGGAAGCTGAAAAGCAGAAAAGGGATCGTCTTCTAGAGATTAAGGAGGAAGGATATCGTTTAAAGCAGGAGACAGAGAAAGTAATTAAAGAGAAAAAAGAAGAGTTAAATGCGAATGAAAATCGCTTATTACAACGAGAAAATAGCTTGGATAAACGAGATGAGATTCTTCAAAAAAGAGAATTGTCCTTAGATGAAAAGGAACAAAATTTATTAGTGAAACAAAAAGAAATACAAGCTAAAGATGAAAAGATGGATGAGTTATTGAAAGATGAGATGGTGCGGTTAGAAAGTATTGCTAAGTTTAGTAAGGAAAAAGCGCATGATCTTATTATGAAGCGTTGTGAAGAGGAAATGGCAAGAGAGATCGCGGATTTTGTAAAAGAAAAAGAACGCGAGGCTCGGTTAAATGCTGCTGAGAAAGCTAAGGCTATTATTATCGAAAGTATGCAACGTTATTCTGAAGATGTGGCAACGGAGCAGACGGTTAGTACGATTAGTTTGCCTAATGATGATATGAAGGGCCGTTTGATTGGACGTGAGGGAAGAAATATACGAACTATTGAAGCGGTTACGGGGGTAGATTTGATTATTGATGATACTCCTGAGACAATTGTTATTTCATCTTTTGATCCTTTGCGAAGAGAAATTGCAAAGATCACCATTGAAACGTTAATAAAAGATGGACGAATTCATCCTTCACGAATTGAGGAAGTTTATGATCGAGTTTGTAAAGATATGAATAATAAGATTACGGAGTTAGGTAATGATGCTTGTTATAAACTTGGTATCACAAAAGTTGATCCTGAACTTGTTCATTTAATTGGTAAGCTTAATTTTCGGACGAGTTATGGCCAAAATGCTTTGAAGCATTCTATGGAAGTGGGAGAGTTATGTGGTTTGATGGCTGCTGAACTTGGAGAAAATATTGTCTTGGCAAAGCGAGCTGGTTTATTACATGATATTGGTAAAGCTATTGATTTTGAGGTTGAAGGTAGTCATGTGGAAATTGGTATGGATATTGCTAGACGTTTTCATGAAGATGAAGTGGTTATAAATTCTATAGCTTCACATCATGGTGATGCTCCACAAGAAAGCACTATATCTGTTTTGGTTCAGATCGCGGATACTTTGTCTGCTGCAAGACCTGGAGCTCGGAATGATTCTTTAGATAATTATATTAAAAGATTGGAAGAACTTGAGGCTATCGGTAATTCTTTTGAAGGTGTAGAAAAAACGTATGCAATGCAAGCTGGTAGAGAGTTACGAGTTATGGTTTATCCTGAAGAGGTTGATGATACAATGTCTTATAAGATTGCAAGGGATATTAAGGATAGGATTGAATCTGAAATGCAATATCCTGGTACAATTAAGATTGTTGTTATACGTGAAACTAGGGCTCAAGAAGAGGCAAAATAGTAAAGATAAGGAGGATGTTTTATGTGGCATGATATTTTATTGATTGTTATAGGCCTTATTATTGGTTTGATTATTGGGTTTGTTTTAGCAAGAACAATGATGAAGAAGTATATGAAAAAGAATCCCCCAATTAACGAAAAAATGATTGAGACTATGATGAGTAGTATGGGAAGAAAACCTAGTCAAAAACAGGTTAAACAAGTCATGAATCAAATGAATAAGTATATGTAAAGCACTACTGGTGCTTTTTTCTTTTTTTTGGCATAAAATAGTTTTAGAAACAAGAAAAGATATTGACGAAGACTAAAGTTTTGTGATATCCTATTTTTAGAGTAGAAGAGAATAAAAGGTGATTGATTTATGGAATTTTTAGAAAAATTATATAGTATAGATAACTTTGGGATCTATTTGTTTGTTGTGATTGGTATTTTAGTTGTTTTATTTTTAGTTATTTTATTTTTTGGAAAAAAAGATGCAAAGAAGAGAAAATTAGAAACACTTGATCAGACGAGTTCTGATTCTGATCAGCCTTTATTTCAAGAAACTTCAACGGAAACGAAAGTTGAGGTTCCTGTACAAGAGCCTTATACGGCTAATTCAACTGTAAATATGGTTTTAAACGATGAAGCGCCTGTGTCTCCTTCTATAGAACTTCCTAAAGAACTTCATGATGAGCCTGTGAAAAAGGAAGTTGAAACTCCTTCTGTACCTGAAAAAACGGAAAAAGATTTTGATTTTGATGCTTTGGCTGCCGCGATTAATAAGGAATTGGAAAGTATTGAAAAAACGGATGAGCCAGAGTTACCTCAAGTAAAGCAAGAGACTGTTTCTGAAACTGTGGAGCCATTACATTTTCATGTTGAAGAACAAAAAGAAGAAGAACCTTCTTTAAATGTTGAACCAACTGTTGATGCTCCAGTAAAAGAAGAGCCTTTGAAAGAGAAAGCTGTAGAGCCTGTTAAACCAAGACCTGTTATGCCTCAGGTATTTAGTAGTGTTTATGTGAATCGCGATGTGGAGGAACCTAAGCTTACGGAGAGTAATAAACCTAGTGAACCAGAGATTGTTAAGCCTCAAGTTCCGAAATTTGAACTTCCTAAAATTATGGATTTACCTAAGAAAAATGAAGAGGTTTTGCCTAAGGAAGAACCTAAGGTAGAGGATGATATTATATTTAAGTAGTAAAGAAGTGTCTTTGGACACTCTTTTTTTCATATTTTTCTTTTCTTGTGCTATAATACGGTTATGGGGAGGGTTTTTATGAAACTTTTTAAGCAAAATGATAAGCTTAATATGGAAGATGTTAATGAAGTGATTAGTTTATCCAAGAAGATTTTGCATTTGTTTTATATTGCAATGGTTATTGCGACAATTTTGATTGTGACGATTATTGCGCGAGAATGGGGAGTCTGGAAATTTATTGTTAGCATTTTGGGTGTTTTAGCACCATTCTTTTTAGGGTTTATTTTAGCATGGATTTTTAATCCGATTGTAACAAGGTTAGAGAGGAAAAAAATTCCTAGAGTTGCAGGATCTATGATTGTATATGTTATTTTTTTGGCTATTATTATTATTATGTTTCGCTTTTTATTACCTATCATTTATGACCAATTGCAGGTTTTAATTCAAAATTTGCCTGGTATTTTAAGTGAACTTACAAAGTTTGCAGATGGTATTTTTGATCGTTTGGGAACGATTGATGGCATTGATTTAGTAGCTATGAAAGAACAAATTTTAAGTACGATTACGGGAACTTTTAACGGTTTTATGACATCTCTACCTAATACGATTATGAATTTTGTTGGTAATTTGTTTTCTAGTTTAGTGACTATTTGCTTTGGACTTGTTATCGGTCTTTATATGCTAATTGATTTTGATTCGATTAATGGGCATTTGATTAATTTATTGCCTAAAAAAAATCGTTTTGAAGCCTCTTTGCTTTTAACTAATATTTCTTCTGAGGTTCGTAAGAGTGTGAATGGGACTTTACTTGTCGCTTTGATGGTCTTTGTTTGTGATAGTATTGGCTTTTTGATTATTGGTCTTCAAGCTCCATTATTGTTTGGCCTTTTATGTGGTATTACGGATTTGATTCCTTATGTTGGTCCATATATTGGTGGAGCAGTCGCGGTTGTTATTGGGTTTGCTCAGAGTCCTCTTATTGGCTTTTTAGCTTTAGTGGTTGTTATTTTGGTTCAACTTGTTGAGAATAATATTTTACAGCCTATTGTTATGAGTAAGACAATGAAGCTTCATCCGGTAACCATTATTGTTGGCCTTTTGATTTTTGAACATTTCTTTGGGATTTTAGGAATGATTTTAGCAACGCCTTGTATTGCACTTGCTAAAGTTGTATGGAAATTTTTTCGGGAAAAGTACAATTTGTTTTCCGATAAGGATGAGGTTACTTTACCTATAGAATAGTTAGGTGGTTTTTAATGAAATTAGTGTTGATTGCTGGCAAAGCGCGAAGTGGAAAGAGTGAAGCTGCAAAGTTTTTGAAAGCACATTTATCAGAAAAAGGAAAAAAAGTAGTTATTACTGAGTATAGTAAATATATTAAATTGTTTGCAAAAGAGATGATTGGATGGGATGGCATAAGTGAACCTAAACCACGAAAGTTTTTACAGGATTTTGGTTTTTATGTTCGACATGAATCACATGATCCGGATTATTTCATTCGGAGAATGAAGGAAGATTTGGCCATTTATGAGCGTCTTGTGGATGTCGTTATTATTAGTGATGTAAGATTGCCACGAGAAATTACAGAGATTCAGGCTTTTCATCCTTTGACCATTAAGGTAGAAAGTCATTTAAATGCTTATGATTTGAGTGAAGAAGAACAACTTCATGAAACGGAAGTAGCATTGGATGGTTATGCGGATTTTGATTTGATTATTAAGAATAAATCCGTTTTAGAAATGCAAGAGTTATTAAGACAAGTAGTAAAGGATTGGTAGTTATGAAGTTAAAAGATTTATTTATTGATTATTTTGTAAGTAAGGGTCATAAACAAATTCCTAGTGCACCTGTAGTGCCAGAGAATGATCCTTCTGTTTTATTTAATACTGCAGGAATGCAACCTTTGATTCCTTATTTAATGGGAGAACATCATCCTTATGGAAAAAGGTTATGTGATTATCAAAAGTGCATTCGGACAACGGATTTAGATGAGATCGGCGATACGACGCATCATACGTTTTTTGAGATGTTAGGAAATTGGAGTTTAGGAGATTATTTTAAGGAAGAAAGTATTGGGTATAGTTTCGAGTTTTTAACGCAAGTGCTTCATATTCCGGTTACAAAGCTTGCAATTACGGTTTATGAAGGGGACGCACAGATTCCAAGAGATGATGTGTCGGCTAAAGCTTGGATGAAGCTCGGTATTCCAAAAGAACGGATTGCTTATTTAGGACGAGACGATAATTTTTGGATTCCAGGAGATTCTGGGCCTTGTGGAGGCGATACGGAAATCTTTTATTGGCGTGATGATTCTTTAGCTCCCGAAGTATTTGATCCCAACGATGAAAGATGGGTTGAAATTTGGAATAATGTTTTCATGGAGTTTTATCAAGATGAAGATGGTAAGGTTACCCCTTTGAAACAAAGAAATGTTGATACAGGTATGGGACTAGAAAGGGTCGTTGCAGTTTTAGAAGGTGTGACGGACAATTATATGACAAGTATTTGGGAAAATGCACGTCATAAGTTAGAGGAAATTTCTGGTTTGTCTTATGAAGGTAATGAAAAGTCTATGCGCATTATTTTGGATCATTTAAGAGCTAGCCTTTTTATTGCAAGTGATCCAGCGCATATTAAACCTAGTAATACGGATCAAGGATATATTTTAAGAAGACTTATTCGGAGAATGATTCGTCATGCAAGAAAGCTTAATATTGATATTACTAGTGATTTTGATGAGGAAATTGTTAAGGTCTTTATTGAGGAATATAAACCTTATTATAAAGAAGTAGAAGAGAATCAAGAAATTGTTTTTAATGTTTTAAAGACTGAGAAAGAGAAGTTTAACAGAACTTTAGAGAAAGGGTTAAAGGAGTTTGAAAAGATTGCTTTACGCACCAATCATATTGATGGCGAGACGGCTTTTCATTTATACGATACTTTTGGATTTCCAATTGAACTTACTATTGAAGAAGCTACTGAAAGAGGTATGACGGTGGATGAGGAAGGATTTCAAGCTAAGTTTAAAGAACATCAAGAAAAATCAAGAACGGCTTCTAAAGGTAAGTTTAAAGGAGGACTTTCTGGTAATAGTGAAATAGAGACTAAGTATCATACAGCAACTCATTTATTAAATGCTGCCTTAAAAGTTGTTCTTGGTCCGGATGTACATCAATTGGGCAGTAATATTACCGAAGAGCGTTTACGTTTTGATTTTCCATGTGATCATAAGTTGACGGATGAAGAAAAACAAAAAGTAGAGGATTTAGTTAATCAATGGATTTGTGAGGACTTAGAGGTTAAACATGAAGAAATGAGTAAAGATGAGGCTATTGCTTCAGGGGCAGAATGTATGTTTATTGATAAGTATCCTGATATCGTGACAGTTTACACGATTGGTGATGTTTCTAAAGAGTTATGTGGTGGGCCACATGTAACACATACAAAAGAGTTAGGACATTTTAAGATAAAAAAGGAAGAATCTTCTAGTGCAGGTGTAAGAAGAATTAAAGCTGTTTTAGAAAAAGAAGAAATTTAAATGATTTCTTTTTTCTTTTTTAACAAAGATATGTTATAATGGTTTTAGTGTAGAAAATCAGATATGGGTGATCGTATGAATAATTGGAGCTTTTCAAGTATCTTTAAAAAAGAAACAAAATTAGCTAGTTATATAATTATTTGCCTTACTTTGGTTGTTATTGGTATTTCTTATGCTTTGTTTTTTAAAGTAGGAAGTAATAGTAAGA
>CALVUT010000024.1 GCA_944363675.1 uncultured Bacilli bacterium
AGGAAAGAGATAGGATAAAATCTATACCAGAGTTGTTAGAAAAATTTACTATGTATGATATGAAAGATGAGATATCAAAAATTCAAAGTGATGAAGACATTCAAATTTCCATGCAAGTTAATAAAGAAGTAAATCGAAAAATTGCAGATTCAAATATTTATTCTTTTGTAAAAAAAGGTGATGAATATTATAGAATTAATCAAATTTCTGATATTTATGCTCCTGATTTGTTTAAAAATAATGAATCGCTTTTAGAAGAATTATTTGATGAAAATAAAACAACTAAAATTCTTTTGTGTCAAGAAAACAATCCTAAATTATTTCAATATTTAAAAGATATTTATTATAAATATCAAGATGGAAAAACCAATCCGTTTAGAAATTATTGTGAAGAATTAATGGAAGATGATAAGCAAAATTTTGATGAAAGAGTAAATGGTATTTTTACTCCATCAAAACATGGCAAAGGTGTTTTAGTAAAGAAACTTCGTTATGTGCAAAAAGCAACTGATCCATTCTTATTAGAGTATAACAAACAGAAAAAATTTAAGGGGATAAAAGAGAATACTTTAGTTGGGCTAGATAGTGTTGCCATTTATTGCACTAAATTATATTGGGATAAAGACGAGAAAAAAATTCTGTTTTTTCCAATTTATTTGCCTGTACTAATATTTGATAAAAAGAAAGGATATGATCGAAATCCTAAAATAAATGATAAACATCCTTTGTATCAACTGTATTACCACAAAGTTTTAAAAGGGAAAAGAGTCGAGCATATCGTAGATTTATATAATGGAGACTTTGTAAAAATCGAAAAACCTAATGGAGATATCTTATATGAGTATGTAAAGGGGTATATGAAAGCTAGTCTATCTGTTCAATGTAAATCCGGAAAATATTTGTCTCCAAAAGATAAATTCACCTTATATGATGTAGATATTCTTGGAAATATGAAAAAGCGTTTGACATGGCCTGAGGAGTAAGATATAATGTAAATGGATCTTGAAAGCAACGGTTTTCAATTTCCTAAGTTACACAGGGTTTCCTATTATAACTTATTTTAGGTAACCATTGGAGATGCTTAAAACCTAGCATCTCTTTTCTTATAGAAAAAATGGCTTTTAGAACTGTATATATAGAAAAGGCTGTTCGTGTTCGATTAGATTTAAATAATATTGTTGTGAATTTTGAAAATGAAAATTATTATATAAACTTAGATGAAATTAGTACTATTATATTTGATGATCCAAGATGTAATGTTTCTTTAAAACTTTTAGCAACTTTATGCGAAGAGGGTATTAATGTGATTTTTAATGATTCTTCTCATATGCCTATAGGTTCTTTGCAAACTTTGTATGATCATACTCGAGCTCCTAAGAAAATAAAATGTCAAATAGAGTGGGATAAAAATACTCAGTCTTATTTATGGACTGAAATCGTAAAAAATAAAATTCGGAATCAAATATTTACTTTAAAAAAAGTGAATAAAATTGAAAAGATTGCTCTACTAGAGCAGATGATTGCTGATATTACTTTTGGGGATTTGACTAATAAAGAAGGTATAGCTAGTCGTGTCTATTTTAAAGAATTGTTTGGAAATACTTTTAAAAGATTCGATGAAACGATTATTAATTATGCTTTAAATTATATTTATCAGATTGTTCGTTCTAAGATATCCCAAGAAATAATTGCTTGTGGATATATTCCAGCTCTAGGAATTTGTCATAAGAGTGAATTTAATTTATATAATTTAGCAGATGATTTTATTGAAGTATTTCGACCTATATGTGATTATTATGTTTATGAAATTTTAACTAACTCCATTGACGATTACTTAACTCCAATTATTAAAAGAGATCTTATTGATATTTTAAATTACAAAGTTAAATTTCAAAATGGGGAATATAAGATTCATATTGTAATTCAGTTTTATGTTCAAATTCTATTTAAATATTTGGAAACTGGTGATACTTCATATATACATTTTCCTAAACTATGCAATATATAAATTTATATAAGCAAATGCGTTTGATTTTGATATATGATTTGCCAGTTACTGATGAAGAAAATAGAAGAATATATAGTAAATTTCATCGTAATATTATTCGATTAGGTTTTTATATGCTTCAGTATTCTGTTTATTCTAAAGTGATTCAAAATGATACATCTATGAAACAGTATTTATATAAATTAGAAAGAATAGTTCCTAAAGTTGGTAATATTGTAGTCTTAAAAATAACTGAAAAACAATATCAAGATATGATTTATTTAAGAGGAGAAAAAAATAATTTTGACATTTTAGTTGGCGGGAAAGAGCTAGTAATTTTTGGAGGTGATTATTGTGATAACTATGAAAATGCAAACTGATGAAGAGGAATTACTATTAGATATTAGTAAAAAAAATTCTATACTTGTATTAAATAAAGAAACTTTTCTGAGGTTTTACAACAATTTTTATCAAGTATTAGAAAATAAGAATAAAAAAATTGAAATTTTTTTGGAAAATAAATTATTAGATTCCAAAAATTCTTTTTTATTAACATTAACAGATCAAACTGAATTATTAGAAAGTTTAAATTTTAAAAAGGGAACTTTATTTTATGATTACATTTTGAATAAAATTAATGCAGATATAACTTTAGATAGAGAAATTCTTTTTTATGATTTGGTGAACTTTTTAAAAAATATTCAAGAAAACTCAGAAGTTAATGTAGATTTTGATATAAATGAAGATTTTGAAAAACTAGTCTTGTCCATGGTTGATTTTCATTTGAATTATGATTTTAAAAAAATTGATGAAATAATTAATATTCTTCTAAAGAATTATATTGAAAGGAATCCTAACAAAACAGGAATTATATTTTATGACTCTAGTTTTGTAACGTTTGACATTAACAGTTATGATTCATGTTACTTTTTTGATGTTAATATTCAAAAAAAGTTAAAAGATTATAATTTATTATTCAATGAAACTTTGAATGAGTTCAATTTAGATTTTATAATAAACAAATTGGAAGCTATATGGCCTATTGAGTTTAATAAAGAAGAAGTTTTATTTTACTTAGAATTATATTTTAAAAGTACGTTAGTTCATTTTGAATTGGAAGTGTTTAATGAAAGTAGTTTATTAGCATATGAGTTATTGAATAGATTGTATGGTTTTTCATTAAAATTTGTAAAAAGAAATTTTCAAATTCGTGACAATGTTAAATCTTTTTTAGAACAGCTATAAAAATTATGATATAATGTCTATAGGTTTTAGGATCCTGTGTAATTTAGGAAGTTGAAAACAGTGGAACAAGTGAGACAACATCTAGTAGGTTTTAGGATCCTGTGTAATTTAGGAAGTTGAAAACAAATGGAGTAGCAAAAATCATTAGAAGAGTGTTTTAGGATCCTGTGTAATTTAGGAAGTTGAAAACGAAAATCGAGTAAAAGTTCAACTTCATTTGGTTTTAGGATCCTGTGTAATTTAGGAAGTTGAAAACAATCGACGAAAAAACAGGAGAAGTTAGAAGTTTTAGGATCCTGTGTAATTTAGGAAGTTGAAAACATTCACTTTCAAAAAATAATTGTCCATAATGTTTTAGGATCCTGTGTAATTTAGGAAGTTGAAAACTTTGTAAAATTAACATTTAATTTTAACCCACGTTTTAGGATCCTGTGTAATTTAGGAAGTTGAAAACTAATGAAAATTTAAGGTGGTGATAAAAATGGTTTTAGGATCCTGTGTAATTTAGGAAGTTGAAAACTTAGTTCAATTCTTCACACAACTATCAACAGTTTTAGGATCCTGTGTAATTTAGGAAGTTGAAAACCCTTAGCATAGTTATCAGTAAAATCAGATAGTTTTAGGATCCTGTGTAATTTAGGAAGTTGAAAACAAACAAAAGAAAGAGCATTAGAAGTATTAGAGTTTTAGGATCCTGTGTAATTTAGGAAGTTGAAAACAAATTTCATTAGTTTGAACCACCTCGCTTTGTTTTAGGATCCTGTGTAATTTAGGAAGTTGAAAACAATTGCACATTCTAAATATTCAGCTCTCATGTTTTAGGATCCTGTGTAATTTAGGAAGTTGAAAACTATTTCATATTTAAGAACTTTAAAACTTCAGTTTTAGGATCCTGTGTAATTTAGGAAGTTGAAAACCAATAACCTCGTTATATGCCTTTTTAATGTGTTTTAGGATCCTGTGTAATTTAGGAAGTTGAAAACTACCACCTATTTAATTATATCATATAAAAAGTTTTAGGATCCTGTGTAATTTAGGAAGTTGAAAACTCAATAACAGCAACGAGGATTAGAAGAGATGTTTTAGGATCCTGTGTAATTTAGGAAGTTGAAAACATTGTTGCTAATAACAATAATAATACTTTAGTTTTAGGATCCTGTGTAATTTAGGAAGTTGAAAACGAAATATCTATCTCTATCTGCTTTACAGTAGTTTTAGGATCCTGTGTAATTTAGGAAGTTGAAAACTGACAAAGATGCGTTCGGCAGCAAGACGTGGTTTTAGGATCCTGTGTAATTTAGGAAGTTGAAAACAGGTAATATCCCTAATAACAAACTAATTAGTTTTAGGATCCTGTGTAATTTAGGAAGTTGAAAACATTTGTTTACCAATATAAGAGATGTAGCTAGTTTTAGGATCCTGTGTAATTTAGGAAGTTGAAAACTATAAACCTTGACTTTGTCCTTTTTCTTCAGTTTTAGGATCCTGTGTAATTTAGGAAGTTGAAAACTATTAAATCCAGAATTTCAAAAAAGAATGTTGTTTTAGGATCCTGTGTAATTTAGGAAGTTGAAAACCAACTAATAAAAAACTTTTAACCTTTCCGTGTTTTAGGATCCTGTGTAATTTAGGAAGTTGAAAACAGTAAGCCTCATTATTATCATAGTCATAATGTTTTAGGATCCTGTGTAATTTAGGAAGTTGAAAACGAAAGTGATATAATATGAATAGAACACAAGTTTTAGGATCCTGTGTAATTTAGGAAGTTGAAAACCAACTTAGGGTTGACAATTAACATTAAATAGTTTTAGGATCCTGTGTAATTTAGGAAGTTGAAAACATTCTATGTATGATATTTTAGGTAGTGTTGGTTTTAGGATCCTGTGTAATTTAGGAAGTTGAAAACTGGATATGTGACACCAAGTTCAACACTAAGTTTTAGGATCCTGTGTAATTTAGGAAGTTGAAAACTTCATACAGTACCCGAAAATTTGGAAACTGGTTTTAGGATCCTGTGTAATTTAGGAAGTTGAAAACAAATTGGACACGTTCTTACTCCTGAGGAAGGTTTTAGGATCCTGTGTAATTTAGGAAGTTGAAAACTCACAAAATGCTTTAAATAAAATTGGTAACGTTTTAGGATCCTGTGTAATTTAGGAAGTTGAAAACAAATGCGTTACAAGCATTACAACAAAAGCTGTTTTAGGATCCTGTGTAATTTAGGAAGTTGAAAACCTTCAAATTCAGTTTCGTTTCCGCTTTCATGTTTTAGGATCCTGTGTAATTTAGGAAGTTGAAAACTACTACGATATTTTTCAAGCATATCTTGTTGTTTTAGGATCCTGTGTAATTGTTAATGATATTATAAGAATGTACAAAAAAGAGAAAATAAGCGTGTACAAAATTGTACACATCTATTTTTCTTTTTTGAGTATTTTTATATTGATATTATTAGCATTTAGTAAAATTATTTTTTTTATTGACAAATTTTGTTAATCATTATACTTTAGGATTAGAAAGGAGAGAAGTATGGAGTTAATAATATCTTTTAAATTGGATCATCCTTATGTTGGAAAAGAGTATCAATCAACGTTTTATTCTTTTTTGAAACAAGTTTTAAAGGAAGAAGACAATGAAAAATATTTGGAACTTTTTGGAAAGAAAGATGCAAAAATCAAAAAATTTTGTTTCTATGTTCGAATGATGAATCCTGTATTTCAAGATGATTTGATACAACTTGAAAATTCTGTTGTAGAGATGCATATTCGAGATTTTGATGAGATTGAACTTTATCAATTTTACAATGCGTTTTTGAATTCTTTTAAAAAACATAAAGTTTTTCCAACGAATTTAAATCAGTCAAGAATTGTTCGGGTAAAGTTAAGAACACTTGATGAGATACAAGAAAACACTTTGTACGTTAAGTTTTTGTCACCACTTATTGTTAAAGAACATTTTGAAGAGAATAATAGAAGTATTTATTATACTTATCAGGATGAAGGCTTTTTAGAAAAGTTAAAAGTGATTATTCAAAATGTATCAGAATCATTAGGATATTCTTTTGATGTAGAAAGTTTTGAACTTATGTCAGTAAATCCGAAAAAGACAGTTGTTTCAATTTATGGAATTCAAATTCCTGTTAGTATAGGAAGCTACATTTTAAAGGGTGATAAAGATTTATTGAATTTCTTATATTTGAAGGGAATAGGAAATTTATCTGGAAGTGGTTTTGGAGCTTTTAAAATTATCGGAAAGGAGAAGTAAATGAAAGAAGAAGTCGCTTTTGAATTGGGAAGCTTTTATGCTAATGCTGGAATTTTGGGACTTATTAGAATGTTGGAGTATGACCATAAAAAAAGTGAAGGAAAATATCGGCTTGTCGGCCCTGTATTGTATGTAGATAAGGAATATTTACTTGATACCGATCTTACGGAACTTTTTATGCAGACTCTTATTAGTCTAGAGCAAGAAACTGGAAAATTTCCACGAATCTACGATGGACTTAAAAATATATATGAACTTTTACAAGAAAGAACTTTGGAAAAAGAAGAACAATGTGAATTGACAAAAAGCTTAAAAGAATTAGAAGCTAATAGTTATCAAGGTGCTTATAAAATGCTGCAAGACAAAAGAAAATATTCAGTTGATTTATATGAGCTAATTAAAGAGTTAAAGAGTGAAAAAAAATTAGAAAAAATGCAAACATTGTTAGGACAGATTATTGATATTTTAGAAGATGATGAAATCAGTAAATATTTGTTTTTTCGCCAAATAGCGTACAGTCGTATTCGAAAGTTTTGGGATTCTGTAAGTTTTTTGAATAAAAATGATGCAAAAAAAGATATGAAAGAAGTGCATTATAAAAAATTTGAACAACCATTCAAAGAATATATATCTTCTACATCGAACAGAATGTTTCTTTGCGAAGAATGTGGCGATCTTATATCGACAAAAGAAAAATGTAGTTATTCTTATTTAAAGGGAACAGCTGCAGATATTAAAAAGAAAAAGAATGATTTTTGGAACTATGAAGTGAATTCTTGGGTATGTCCTAAATGTGCCTTTTTGTTTTCTTTTATGCCATTAGGTTTTACTAAGTATCACTTACATTATATCTTTATTAATGTAAGTGGTAATATAGATGGGTTAATAAAAGTGAATAGTATGGATGCAAAAATTGATCATGATGATTGGAAAAAGCAAAAACAAGGTATGTTATTAAGTCTTGTTGCTAAAGAATCTAGGGCTTTAAGAAATATTGAAGTAATTGAAGCTGGTGTTTTTGATAATCGTTATCGGATTCAATTAATTCGTAAAGAATCATTAGAAATTATGAAGGATAATCTACAAAATTTGGCTTCTTTATTAACTCAGTCTAGAATAGAAATTAATAATGAAAATGTAAATCTTTATAATGAAGTAATCAATAATATTATTCATTTAAGGGATAGTTATTTATTGATTTATCAAGTGTTAAAAAAACAGATTTCGTCAAATCAATCTGTTTGGCCAGCTTGGATATTATCGAAAATACAATTTAAAATTTCGTTAATGAGAAAGGATAGTGATCATAAGATGACGAATAAAGATTTGGATAATATGAATTATTTAGGACAGCAACTTCAAAAAGCTATTTTTGATTCTAAGAAAACAGACGATCGAAAGGTTTTACATTCTTTAAGCTATAAGCTTTTAAATGCTGTACGAATTGGTGATGTTGATACATTTACTAATATTGTGTTAAGGACTTGTGCTAGTTATGAGGCGCCTGTACCTGTTTTGTTAATGAAAGCAATTAAAAATCATGAGGATTTTGCTGATTTAGCTTATGCATATATTATTGGATTAGAATATACCAAAAAAGATGATGAGAAGAAAGAAGGAGTGAATATATGAGAAACGGTTTAACCATCACAATGGTTTTTGAAGCAACTAGCGCTAACTATGGAGAAGGATTTTCTAATGTTACGCAAATGAAAATGATGACTAGAGGAGATTATAAAGAGTATCCTTATATTTCCAGACAAGCTTTACGTTATAACATGATTGAGCAATTAAAATGGAATAATACGCCAATCGAAGATAAGGGTGTTGCTCAATTTGCACCAAATGCTTCTATTAAAGATTATCCTGAAATAGATTTATTTGGTTATATGAAAACAGCTAAAAAGAAAGATGAAAACGGTAACACGTTTAAACGAAATGCAGTTGTTCGGTTGAGTCATGCGATTGGGCTTGAAGCTTATAAGGGTGACATGGATTATTTAACTAATATGGGGCTGTCTAACCGTGGTAAAGGATTAGATAACTCTATTGCTATGTCTGAGATTCAAAAATCTTTTTATACGTATACTATTTCTATTGATCTCGATCTTGTTGGAATTGATGCTAATGATAATACAAATTTATCCGCTGAAGAAAGAGCAAAAAGAGTTTGTGACTTTTTAAGTGCTGTTGAATTTTTATATCGAGATATTAAAGGAAGAAGGGAAAATTTAGCTCCGGTTTTTGCCATAGGTGGTATTTATGATCGAAAGAATCCTTTCTTTATGAATAGTATTTCTTTGGAAGAAAAGAATCTTAAGTTAGATGCTATTTTGGATCTATTAAAAATGGATGAAATAAAAAATTATACGAGAGTTGGTTTAGCTCATGGTATTTTTGCTAATGAAAATGAAATAGAAAGCACGTTGCCATGTATATCAATTCATGAATTCTTTCAGAATTTAAAAAAGGATGTGGAAGAATATTATGAAGGCAATCAGAATTAAAGCTAAACAAAATATGGTGAATTATAAAAGGCCAATGAGTTATGTTTCTGGTGAAACTTATCCTCTTCCTCCATATTCTACGGTTATTGGAATGGTACATACCGCGTGTGGCTTTACAAGTTATCATCCTATGCAGATAAGTGTGCAAGGAAATCCTAAAAGTGCTGTTTCGGATTTACAGACAAAGTATGCTGGGGGTTCTATGCCTTATAAAGCGGATAGACATAATTTGTTTGTGACCTATGAGGGTAAAAAAATTGGTTATACGAGTGGACCTGGTAATGTTGAGTTGATTACGGATATTGATTTGATTTTACATATTGTTCCAGACAACGAAGAAGAAATATCTTCAATTGTATCTTCTTTAAAAAGACCCAAAAGATTTTTGGCTTTAGGTAGACACGAAGACTTGTTGAATATAGTAGATGTATCGGTTGTGGAATATCATGAAGCGAGCGAAAAGCAATTAGAAAATGATATGTATGTTCACCCAGATGGTCAAGATGGAACGATTTATAAACTACGCAAGGTATATACCATTGATTCTAAAAATAATTTACGTGGGTTTCACGAGGTATACAAAATGCTTTATGCAGGTAAAGGAACAATTGTCTTTGATATTTTTGAGGATGAAGATGGTTATCCTTTGTGTTTGGTGTAATTATGGATAAGTATTTATTAGTTGGTCCTATTTATGATGATAGCTTTTTAGCAAAACCTGATGAATCTTTAAAAGAACATACAGGATGGGTTCTTATGGAGGCTGAAAAGCTTTTTTTAATATATGGAGACCATTTTACAGATAAAGAAAAACAACTTTTGAAAATTGCTTGTTTGGTTCATGATTATGGGAAGATAAATCGCTTATTTCAAGAAAAAATAAAAAAGTTACAAAAATCGATTGAAGGAGAGATCTATCATAATTTTTTAAGTCCGATATTTTTGAATTTCGAGGCTTTAAAAGAGGATTTTAGTGAAGATGAAATAAAAGATTTAGTCACGGCTATAGCTAACCATCACGCTCGGGAAGATGAAACACCAAAGTATGTTTTAACAGATTATTATGAAAAAAATTTAAAAGACAATATTCTTCAGTGCTTTCATACGGACATGCCACTTCGATTAAGATATCATAGATATCTTTGGTTTACACAGCCCAATGAAATGGGAAAGGTGCCAAAAAGTTGGGGGAGCTATGCCAAACTAAAAGGTTTACTGCAAAAATGCGATTATGCAGGAAGTGCTCATATAGAGAATTTAGAAATATTTGATCGTCAAAAAAGGGATGAATTTTTAGAAGATATTCAAAAAAGAAAATTGTATCCATTTCAGAGTGAACTTATGAAGTTACAAGATAAAAATGTAGTTGCTGTAGCGCCGACTGGTTCTGGTAAAACGGAAGGATCATTCTTATGGATCGGTAAAGATAAAGGCTTTTATACGCTTCCTTTACGTGTTGCATCTAACGCGATTTATGAAAGGGCCAGAAAAGGTTATTCTTATGATGAAGTTACTATCTTGCATTCTAATGCATTAGATATTTTGGCAAAAGAAGACGGAGAGCAAAATGAAATAGAAACGCGTTATGAAACGACAAAAATGCTTGGTTATCCTCTTACAATCACTACGGTTGATCAATTATTTAAATTTCCTTTTCAAGCAGTAGGGCATGAGATTTTGTTTGCAACTTTAACTTATTCTAAAGTAGTCATAGACGAGATTCAAATGTATTCGTCTACTATTCTTGCATGTATTATTTTGGGGCTTAAATATTTAGTAGAACAAGGCGGAAAATTCTTGATTACTACTGCTACCTTACCACCAATTTTTTTAGATTATTTAAGAAAGTATGTTGGGGATGACCAGTATATCTATAGAGAATTTTTGCCTAATCAAAATGAAGAAATTTTGCGTCATCGTATTTCACTTCATGGAACAGATTTTGATGATGCACTAGTATTAGAACAGGCAAAACAATTAAAAGTTCTTGTGATTTGTAATACTATTAAAAGAGCTCAAGAAATATTTCAAAGATTTCATGAGAGTACTTCTTCTGTTTTTCTTCTTCATAGTGCGTTTATAAAAAAGGATCGTCAAAAAAAAGAAGAACAAATTTTAAATTTTGAGGGACCTGGAATTTGGGTAACGACACAGATTGTGGAAGCAAGTTTAGATATTGATTTTGATGTTCTTCATACGGACATGCCTTTAATTGATAATTTATTTCAGAGAATGGGTAGATGTTATCGTAAAAGATCTTATTCTAAAAGTGTCCCTAATATTTACATCTATGATAGTAAAGTTGGTATTAAAGAAAAAAATAAAGGGTTTTATGATGCAGATATTTATCAGATGAGTTTAGAAGAAATTAAAAAGTATGACGGACAAGTTTTAATGGAAAAAGATAAATTAGATATGATAAAAAGAATTTATACTTATGAGTCTTTGGAACATACAGAGTATCTTAACGATTTGGAAGATAAAATAAAATCTTTACAAGAATCATTTCCGGGTCGTTATGATAAACAAAAGGCTGATGAGTATTTTCGGGATATTCATGACTATGTTGTAATTCCAGAAAGCGTATATGTAAGTCATCAAAAAGAGATTTCTGATCTTATTTCTGAGTATCAAGAATCTAGAAATATAGAAAGAATGAGAATCAAAAGTCGACTTTTGGATTATACGGTTTCGATTCCTTTTTATCAAAAAAGTTTTATTAGCGGACCTGTTATAGCAAATATTTCCAGGGCATTAGTTTATTATGATGAAGAATTAGGAGTTATATATGAACGATACAACGATCAATTTGAATAATTTAGGTGGTCTTGCTTTTTCTTATAGTGTTTTATGTGAAAGAAAGTTTTGGCTTTATGAAAATCAGATTCAATTTGAAAATATGAACGAAAATGTAAAAATAGGAAAAGAAATTGAAGATAATTATTATTTAAGAGAACATAAAAATGTTTACATAGAAGGAGCTAATATTGACTTTTTTAAAGATGGTGTTGTCTATGAAATAAAAAAGAGTTCTCATTCTAAAGATTTTGCAGTGTTGCAAGTTAAATATTATTTGTATTTACTTAGTAAAAAAGGAGTACAATGGATTGTCAACACTTTTTTAGACAATTTTTATAAGGACAACCCCAAACGATATGCTACAGGTGTTTGGTAATTTAGTGATCCGTGAATTCGAACATTGTTGTACCAATTTACATAGTCAAACAA
>CALVUT010000025.1 GCA_944363675.1 uncultured Bacilli bacterium
GTTATTACCTGCAAATAACATTAATACTGCCAAAATTACAATTACGGCTAACAATTCAATCAATGTAAAGCCTTTGCTTTTTTTGAAAAGCATCTTTTTCATTTCATACACTCCTATCCTGAAATAATTATAAGCTAAATTTCTCTTCTAAGTCAATATTTTTTTTTATAACTTTTAATTATGTTAATTGAAAAACTAAGTCGAACACTAAAAATATGAATGTTTCATTTAGTCTTGCAATTATCACAGATCATTTTATGTTAGAATATACCTTGATATATTGCCCTGTTGAAAGGAGCTAAATATTATGGCAAGTATATCAAATTATAATAAACACACAACTTTATCCGAAAGAATTAAAATTGAAAATGGACTTAACAACGGTTGGTCCCTAAGAGCTATTAGCAAAGAAATCTATAAAAGTGTTTCTACAGTATCCAGAGAAATTAAAAATCGTAGATACAAAGAACGAGGCAACTTCTTTAATTCTACTCCCCGAAAATGTTCTAAACTTGCTAAAGCACCTTTTGTTTGTAATAGTTGTCCTAACGTTCAGAAATGTAGATTATCGAAATTCTTTTATCAAGCTGAATATGCTCATCAAGAATATCTTAAACTGTTAAAAGAATCCAGAGAAGGTATTGATCAAACAACCACTGAATTTAAAGAATTAGATACGTTGGTTAAAGAAGATATCGATAAAGGTCATTCCTTTGCTTTGATATTACACAATCATCCTGAACTTAATGTTTGCGAAAGAACTCTTTACTATTATCAAGAAAAAGGTTATTTAAGTTCTAAAAACATTGATCTTCCTAGAAAAGTAAGATACAAAAAAAGGAAAAGAAACACCAATTCTTCTCCTCAGAATAAAAAGGATCAATCTTGTCGTAAGGGCCGTACCTATAAGGATTTCCTTGCTTATTTACAATCCACCAAAGCAACTTACTACACGGAAATGGACACAGTTGAAGGAATCATTGGTTCGGGACAACCTTGTCTTCTAACGCTCTACTTAAAAGAAACAAGTTTCCTCTTTATCTTCAAAATTTCTGAACAAACCGTTACCTGTGTTTTCGAACAAATCAGAAAATTAAAAACCGTAATTGGCAACGAAATGTTTCATAAAATTTTCCCTATTATCTTAACAGATAACGGTTCTGAATTCAAGAGACCTGAAGAAATAGAAGACAATGGTAAACATGTTTTAAACTCTAAAGTATTCTACTGTGATGGTGGAAGAAGTGATCAAAAATCTCAAATAGAACTTTCTCACGAATATATTCGTAGATATATTCCAAAGGGTGTATCCATGAATAAGTACACAGATCAAAATATTTTGGATATGATGTGTCATATTAATTCAACCCCCAGAAAGTCTTTGGGATGGAAAACACCATATGACTTAACCATAGAAAAATTTGGAGAAAGAATATTTAAAGAGTTAGGCATCTACCGTGTAGGTAGTCAAGATGTATTACTAAATGATCAGTTATTTTATAATAAAGAAACAAATTAAAATTCTAATTCTAAATGAAGCCTAGGCGAATGAAGAATTAGAATAATGTGGGGGCAATGTATCACTTAGTTTTGCAGGAACAGCAAATAGATATGTTCCACTTAGTCTTGCAACGATTTTGGCGAAGACTAGCATTGCTATGCTTTGAAATAGTAACTGCAACACTTTTTTTGATTTTTCCATACAAAAAAGTGCATTTTTTGTTGCACTTAATCTTGCATAAATACTAACTTTCTTTGCTCTTTTCAAAGTGTTGCATTTAACTTTTCATTTCACCGAACAAAAGCGAAAATTACAATACAATAAAATTTAATAAATTATTCTCCCATCTATAAATAAAAATAAACACTTTCTTTCAATACCTAAAACACTAGAATTTACAAAAAAAGAGTTTATCTAAAAAAATTCAGCAAAGAAAAAAAGTAAAAGATTCTTTTAAAATCTTCTACTTCTAAACCGTCAAATTAAAATTTATCTATGTTATGCAATTATAAATTCATAAGTTTTGCTTTCACTTTTTGGCTAACCAATGACATATCAGCCACTGTACCAATTCTTTCAGTCAACATTTTCATTATTTTACCCATATCTTTCATACTAGTAGGACTGACTTCATCAAACACTTTATTAATTTCATCATCAATTTGTTCTTCATTTAATTCCTCTGGTAAATAAGCCTGTAAAATGGCTATTTCCTTTTCTAAATTGGCTATTTCCTCTTGTTTATTATACTTTTCAAATTCGGTAATAGAATCCTTTCTTTGTTTCACATTTCTTTTAATAACCATCATAACTTCTTCATCAGATAAATCTTTCTTTTCTTTAATAGCTTCTAATTGTAAAGCACTCTTAAGCATTCTTAACACAGAAAGTTTAAACTTATCTCCACTTTTCATTGCCTCTTTTAAATCATTATTAATCTTTTCTTGCATACTATTCATCTCCTATACTTATTATATAAATTTTAAAGAAAATTTCAAGCTAGAATAAAAGATTATATTTTGGTGCAAATTAAAACATTCTTTAGTAACATTAGAGCAACAAGCTTTACTCTTTACTCATTTGAGTTCTTTGTCATCTTAGCATAATCATCTCTTTTTATTTTTAATGTTCTTCTTAATTCTTCTGATTGTTCCTGGAACACAGGATATTTTTTCTCGATTTGCTCTAAACGTGTTAACATATCAGAAGAAGAAGCTTTTCTCCTAAAATTGAATATTTTTTTGCTTACATAAAAAACTAACAAAACATATACAGTTGAAGAAAAAATATTTTCACCTACGGTTTCTTCACGAAATATATAATCATTTTTATTTTCCTCATAGGTAACAACTTCTAAGGAAGGACTAGCCTGTAATACTTCTTCTTTAAAATTGGTTATAATCTGCTCTGAACTAAAATCAGGTTCTCCAAATAGTTCTTGTAATGATGCATTTTTTGTATTAAGTAGTACCATTAAGGCATCAGTTATATTTTCATCAAGCTCATAACCTGTAACAGTTCTAGAACAAGTTTTATCATCTTGTTGCTCCCATTTAGAATACGAATATAATACATTTTGAGAATCGTTAAAAGAAGCATATTGTTTTTGTTGACGCACACTACCTAAATCATCAAATGTTGTCATAATATAAGCATATTCTTTACGCTTATCATCTATCTGAAATGGTGTCATGTTAAAAGAAGAAAACGCTTTGGTAATTATTCCTGCTGTTAAAGCATAAGGTGCAACACGGCGAATGAGACATAATAGCAGTTTTACTATTTGCATCATTCCATTACGTACATTAAGCGATTGTACATGTTTTAACTCTAATTCAAGGCTTTGTATTTCTTTTTGCATTTGAAGTAAAACCTTTTCTTTTTCTAGTCTTTGTTGCTCTTCCAACTGTTTCTCATTATCTTCTTTAATACCCATATTTTTAATCATTCCCTCCTGTTTCATCAAATAACTTCTATATTTTTATATCTTAACGTATAAACCTCATCACTCATAAATATAGATAAATGTTACTCTAGCATATTGTAAATAATACGTCAATCATTATTTTTCTATAGGACAAACTATCAAGCTTAGATTTTGAAATTAATTTTTCTTTTTAGTTAATGTACAGGATCTAGAATAATCTATCCTGTCTTTCCATACTTCCAAAGATTTTAAATACTGTTTTAAAAAATAAACTTTATCAAAATTATTCGTAAAAAGCATATCACCTAACTCTAAAGCTTGATCCAAATATATTTCATCATACCATTTGAGTTCAGCAAATCGATCTAAATTCACAAGGTGCCTTTTCTCTACCAAATCATCATCAAAAGCCGCACTTCGAGAATAAAGTAACATATGAACAAAAAAATTAACATTATTTTGCCAAATTGCTGCATCCAATGAACCATTAGGGCATCGAAATTCAATGGTGTTTCTAAGCTTCAACTTATCACATTCTTCAATAGAGACATTTTTAAAATTAACTGCCTGTCTTCTTCTAAAGGTGAGTCTCATAATAATTTCCCATAAACTGGACTGATTGGCGTTGAAATACTCGTATTCTTTCCATAAGTCCTTGGCTATAGGTCCAGCATATTCTAATAAACTTTCTCGAGCCGTCAAATAAATTCCATAACCAAAGCGAAAAATAATATTTTCATAAACTGACCATAGTTTTATAAAATTTAACCAGGCCTCTTTCTTATCTCCTAGTACCTGTGTGCCAATATGAATATGGCCACCGGAGTTAGCAGCGATAAAGCCCAAAGGCTCAACAATAGAACAAACTTGATCCAAACTTGTCCATGTAGCTGTTTTATCTGTTAACACAGGAGAATTGATCTCTATACCATTATTTAATGAAGAATCAGGTTTGACTATCCATTCTCCATTAGGAAAAACCTTATGTAATTGCTTGTAGATTTCATCTTTCTTTGTATGTTCAAGCTCCAATTCTAAACCAAATGTTACTTGCGGAGCTAAACCAAGTCTATCTCTTAATTCGATATAACAGTCTTCTATGAAAATTATTAAATCCTGTAAATCTAAGCCGCTCATTTTTGATAACATATCGTTGTCATCAGGTACAAGAAATTTAAACACAGATAGCTCATCTATATTATTTTTAGAAAATTCACTCATCCGTATTACCTCGTCAATCTCTTATAATTTTCTTTTTTTATTGCTAATTTCATCTGTAAACTTTCCAGATCTGTTAAAGGATATGTTACCTTTATAGCTCTAATACGCCCTTCGTAATTAAACGGAAAGGATTTCCTTCTAAAATAAGCTGGTATTCTTTCGGCACAAAAAGTTACAACAATGTACCCTAAAGAAGCTAAAATATTTTCACCTATTGTTTCATTACGAAATATATAGTCCTCTTCATTTATACGATATAAGTTTGCTTGTAAAATGGCTCCTTCCTCCATTTCCGTTTCATTTAAATAAGGCTTGGTTTCTTTAATAGACGTCTCTGATTCTCCAAAAATCTCTTCTAAAGATACATCATCTTGCGCAAATAGGACTAATAAATCCTCATAAGTTTGGGTAGTTATTTTATAAGTTTTAATAGTTCTAGCATAGGAACCATTTGCTTGGAGTTCCCACTTAGAATACGAACGAACCGTGTCTAAAGAATAATCAAAATAACCATATTGCTGTTCATGCCTTATATTGCCTAGATTATCAAATTCTGTCATAACACTAGAATAGACTTTTCGCTTGTCTTTAGGATAAAATGGAGTATTCCCTAAAAAAGAGAATGCACCAGCAATTATTCCAGCTGTTAAAATATATGGAGCGACCAGCTGGGCGGTAGAAAAAGAAATATTTAGTTGTCTTAATAAGCGTTTACTTAGGTTGTTCAATTTTGCTCGATTTAATGCTAATTCAAGTTGTTGGATTTCCTTTTGCATTTGAAGCAACAGCTTCTCTTTTTTTAGTCTATGTTGCTCCATTAAATTACCAAGAGAATCATTGGCATTTTTTAAGTTGTTCATAAATTTTCCTCACTCACTTAAACTAAAAATTATTCTAGCATATTGTAAAATCTTTGTAAACAACCGTCACTTAAAAAAAGAATACAACTTAATGTACTCTTAATAATTACGATGTTTTCTTGAATTACGAATATTTTTCTTTTTTTCTTCTCTTTTCTTTACCCCTGGTTTTTCATAATGTTTTCTTTTTTTAACTTCTGAAGGGACACCACTTTTTGCCACTACGACTTTAAATCTCTTGATCGCCTTATCAATATCGCCATCTTTTACAATAACTTTATTGGAATTCATACCATAATCCCTCCCTTCATAATTACTACAATAAATTATAACACTAGGAATTTAAGTATGCAAGCGAAAAAATACAGTTTTCACCGTATTTATGATTAGCATATGATAATGTCTTAAGTGTTAGTATTTGATTATGTCTCAAAAATACTATAGAATACATCACTTGGTGATGTGTATGAGAAAGGTTGAATTAAGAATGAATGAATTAGAAAAATA
>CALVUT010000026.1 GCA_944363675.1 uncultured Bacilli bacterium
ACTCTCTTTATTCTTTGAATAAATTGTTCTAAATTCGTCTATAGCTTTCAAAGCTTCATCAGGATTTGACATAAATACAGCATATTCTTTTATTTTATTGGATCTTCTGAGTTTCTTAAGTACCTTATACTCAATTTGCCGAATTCTTTCTCGTGTCACATGAAATCTTTGAGAAATTTCTTCTAAAGTCATTTTTTCATTGCTTTCTAAGCCGAATCTTAATTTTGTGACTTCATATTCTTGAGGAGTAAGATCAACTGAATTCAATAAAGTATGTAACTGTTTTTTCATATCCTCAACAATTACTAAATCTTCTGGACTTTGTTCTTTCTTTGAAATTAAGGCTCCCATTTCTGTTTCTTTGTCATCATCAACTTTAACATTCATGCTTATTGTATCTTGACTTAACTGATATAACTCTTGGACAACAAATAGAGGTTCGCCCATTTCATTAGCTACTTCTTCTATAGTGGGTCGTCTTTGCAAAAGAGCTTCCAATTTTGTGACAGTTTTATTTAGAGTATATAAGTCATCATATTTTTGCACGGGTATTTTAATATTTCTACTTTTTTCACGTATTGCCCTTGAAATACTTTGACGAATCCACCAAACAGCATACGTGGAAAATTTGTTACCTTTACTCACATCATATCTTTCAACAGCTGTGATCAGCCCTAAATTTCCTTCTTGAATTAAATCTAAGAAATCAACCCCTAGATTGATATATTTTTTGGCCACCTTAACAACTAATCGTAAATTGCTTTCAATCATAATTTTTTTAGCTTCTTCATCCCCATAGGCTATTCTTATAGCGATTTTTCTTTCTTGTTCTGGAGTTAATAAAGGAATAGAACTAATTTCGTTTAAATATTTTTTTACACTATCGGTAACCGGTGATTGCTCATCATAATCATATTGACTTTGGTCTATAGTTTTTTTGATTTCTATTCTCTTAATCAGACAATAAGTTTCAATACTTAGGATAGTTATTTCATTATCGAATATCTCAGCTGATTTACCTGCAACTATTTGCGGATAATACTTCTGAACAACAGCTTCTATCATTTTTAGAAATTTGTCATTTTTATTTAAAAGCTCTATTAGAATCTCTTGATCCGGAAAGTATTCACAAGCATTTAAAAAGTTACTCAATTGATTTAGATTTTTAAGAGAATTATCACTTGTCGATGAAGAAGACAAATAAGTATCAGTATAACTACTTATCACTTTAATAGCATTTTGAGGAATAGCCAATAGTTTGCTAGTTTCGTTGATCAAAGCTTTAGTAATATTACTTTTTAAGTAAGCTGAATAAGAAAGATTTCCTGTATATTCTTGTTTAGATTTTTCTATTTCTGATAAAACAATATGTTTAAAAGCTTCTCGTGATAATTCTAAAAAAGAAAATTGTTTATACACTTGATTTATATCTTCTTGAAATATATTCATGATTTGTTGTGCACTCAGTTGCTGTATTCTGTGCATTGATAACTCCATTTTTAAACTCCTTTTAAAATTAAGAAAAAAACGACATGATATTTCTCCAACCATTGTCGTTTTTCAAATCATTACTTTTTTTTATAGCCTAAAGTTTTATATGTTCCACATTTTACGTAAGCTTGATAGGAAAATGATTGATTGTTATTTGCTATTTCTACATAACCTTCACAGTTTTTGTCTTTAACAATATTTGTTTCAACCACTTTTTCTTCTAATAATTCTTCTATTGTATATGTCACTTTATTGCTCGGATATAAGCCATTTGTTTCAATGTATTCTTGGGTTTTTTCTTCTAAAGTTTTTTCAAATGCTTTATACTCTTCTGTTTCATTTTTATAAATTATAGCAATTATGGTAAGTCCTAGAACAAGAAGGAGCATAATAATTCCCCATATTACACTGATATAATGCATTTTTTTTAAGTCTAAATTTTTCATTAATATCCTTCTGTTTCATAATTTGTACAAGTAATGTATGGTGTAAAGATGTCATCTTCAACTAAAACGTACCCATCACAAATATCGTTGTTTACTGTTAGTTTTTGAACTGTAATATAATTTTCCGCAATTAAATCTTCTGACACAATTAAGTCTCCAGCTTCTTTTTGATGCGCACGATAATATCTTTTCGCTGCATTTGCTAAATTTTCTTCTACCTGTTCATAAGTAGAGGCATTCTTATCACTATCATTATTAGGTAAACTACTACTTAAATCATTATAAAGTGTGTTTACTAAGATAGCTACAATAATAACAGCCAACAAAAGAATGCCAGAAAAGAAAAGCATTTCTCTTAGTCCCCAGCCTTGATTATTTTTAAACATTTTTATACACCTAATTCTTTTTCAAGGTCATTCTTTATAAAAGCTGCCCCAAACCCGTAGCTAGTGTTTTGATCGTTATCTATATATTCAAAATATTTATATCCAAAACTTGTGCATCTATAGTATGTACCGTTTTCAACATCAATTGTTTCTTCTCTCAAACATATAGTGGGTTTTGTTCCATTCGTAGCCTTAAAATAATCCACAACAAATAAGGCTATCCATGCAACAATCAGAGCAATAATAACGATTTTTAAAACTAAAATAATTGTTTTTTTCAACTTCATTTCCTCTTTTCTATATTTCTATTATAGCGAATTTTAAATATTATCACAAGAAAAAAGAACTGATTTTATTCAGTTCTAAATTAAGCAAGTTCTACTTCAGCGCCAGCTTCTTCTAATTGAGCTTTAATTTGGTTAGCTTCATCAGAAGGAATGTTTTCTTTAACATTTCCACCATTGTCAGCTAAACCTTTTGCTTCAACAAGTCCTAATCCTGTAATTTCTTTTAATAATTTGATTACAGCAATCTTGTTTCCTCCAGCACTCTTTAATACAACAGTTTTATTTGTGTCAGCTTCTTCAGCAGCAGCTACTGGAGCAGCAGCTACAGCTACAGCACTTGGATCTACTCCAAATTCTTCTTTCATTGCGTCAACTAATTCTTTTACTTCAAGAATAGTCATTTCTTTTAAAGATTCAATAAATTCTTCTTTTGTAATTTTAGCCATTTTTAATCATTTCCTTTCTAATTTTCTTCTTTACCTTCTGCATATAAATTTAAAGCAATTGATAAATTACGAACATGTTCCATCATACCTGCAGCAAGCATAGTAAGTAATCCTTCTCTTGAAGGGATTGTTGCATATTCGTTAATAGTAGCTAAATCTGCTACTGAACCACTAATGATTCCAACTCTAATTTCTAATTTATCATGTTCCTTAGCAAAATCTGCAATCACTTTAATTGGTTCTAATAAATTTTTACCAAATAGAATTGCATTTGGTCCTTCTAAGAAGCCATCGAAACTCAAGTTCAACTCATCTAAGGCTCTTTTTAAGAGTGTATTTTTGTACACTTTAACTGTTGCATCTGTTTCTCTAAGTTTCTTTCTTAAATCGCTTAAGTCAGCTACTGTTAAACCTTGATATTGAAATAAAATAACAGATTCACTATCTTGAATATTTTTGACAATATCGTTAACAATTTCTTTCTTATGATCAAGAATTTTTGTGCTAGCCATTGTTTTTCCTCCTTTGCTTAATTTCAAAAAAAGCTCTCCGATTAAGGACGAGCTTAAAATAAGTGCTTTTAAGAAACGTCCCTCGGCAAGATTATTAAGGTTTAAACCCCTTGCTGTCTTCGGTAATTTGCTTTTTCTGTCGTTATTATAATATTTTATGCATTAAATGTCAAAAGAATTTTGATCTACTTTAATTCCTGGACCCATTGTGGTAGAAACACTAATAGATGTAATGAACTTTCCTTTTACACTAGTTGGCTTCATTCTACTGATTGTTGTAACAACATATCTTAGGTTTTCTTCAAGTTCTTTTTCACCAAAAGATACTTTTCCAAGAATACCATGAATGTTACCATATGAATCGGTTCTAAATTCAATCATACCCTTATTAATGTCTTCAATAGCTTTTGCTGGGTTAGGTGTAACAGTATTTGTTTTAGGATTTGGCATTAAGCCTTTAGGTCCTAAGATTTTACCAATTTTACCTAATTCTGGCATCATATCTGGAGTAGCAACGATGACATCAAAATCAAACCAATTTTCTTTTTGAATTTTTTCAATCATGTCTTTATCCCCAACATAGTCTGCACCAGCAGCTTTAGCTGCTTCAGCTTGAGCTCCTTTAGCAATAACCAAAATACGTTTTGTCTTTCCTGTTCCATTTGGAAGTACTAAAGATCCACGTAATTGTTGGTCAGCTTTCTTTGGGTCTACATTCAATTTAATAGCAAAATCTACTGTTCCGTCAAAGTTTGTCACAGAAGTTTCTTTTGCTAAATGAATGGCATCTGTAACGCTGTAAGAAGTGTTTTTATCTACTTTCTTACTAGCTTCCACATATTTGCGACCAAATTTTTTCATGTTTTCCCTCCTAACTGTGGTTTATTAAGCGGACTTTAAAAACTAATTATTCTTCTGTATCTTCTTCGTCTTTATTCTTGCCAATAACTTCTACTTCAACAGAGCTATTTTCTTTAACTTCTGCTTCCATTTCTGCTAGTTCTTCTTCGCGTTTTTCTCTTTCTGCTTCTTCGATTGCTGCTTCCTTTGCTTGTTCAGCAAGTTCTTGATCATTTAAACCTTTAACAGCAATACCCATATTTCTAGCTGTTCCTTCAATGATGTTCATTGCTTCTTCTACAGTATAAGCATTTAAATCTGGAAGTTTTGTTTCAGCAATACTGCGTAATTCATCTTTTGTAATTGTAGCAACAATTTCATTTGCACCTTTTTTGCTTCCTTTTTGAACTTTAGCAACTTTTTTCAATAGGAATGCTGCAGGTGGAGTTTTTAATACAAAGTCGAATGATCTATCGTCATAAATAGAAATTTCGCATGGAACGACATCGCCCATTTTATCTTTTGTTGCATCATTAAATTTTTGACAAAAATCTTGAATATTAATACCGGCAGGTCCTAAAACTGTTCCAACTGGTGGAGCAGGATTAGCTTTTCCAGCAGGTATTTGTAGTTTAATTTTCTTAACGACTTCTTTTGCCACGAAAACTCACTCCTTTCTTTGAATTTGTTTGTTTTAAGCGTGTAAGTGGTCACGGGCAAGTCCGCATGTCCCTCCCACTTTTTGCATCTAACAGGTAAATGCAATTTAGATATTAGCATATTTTATGAGAAAACTCAAGAGAAAATATCGTCTTTTCAAATTAAAACAAGACATATTTCTATGCCTTGTTTACTTGATATGGCTCCACTTCGACACTTGTTTCTTGACCAAATAAGTCAATGATAACAACAATACGATTATTTTCAAGGTCAATTGTATTGATTGTACCTTCCATTCCTTTAAATGGACCATCTACAATAGACACTTTATCGCCAACAGCCATTTCCGATTCAATATCCATTCTACTCATACCCATGTTTACTAAAATGCGATCGATTTCTTGTGGTTCAAGCGGCGTTGGTTTTGCTCCTTTACCACTTGAGCCAATGAATCCGGTTACTCCAGGAGTATTTCTTACAATATACCATGCCTCATCCGTCATAATCATTTCGACAAGTACATAGCCTGGAAACATTTTTTTCTTTTTTTCTTTTTTTACACCGTCTTTAATTTCAATTTCGGTGGTTTCAGGTACAATAACACGGAAAATGTAGTCTTGCATCCCCATGGATTCAGTTCTCATTTCCAATTTTTCTTTAACTGCTTCTTCATGACCTGAATACGTATTTACTACATACCATAACTTTTCCATTAGATAGCCCCCTTTACCCAAGATAATAATGCAGATAATAATAGGAAGAAAACAACTAATAGGGCCACGATTAAGATTGTCGCAACTGTATATTTAAATACTTCTTTTCCTGTTGGAAATGTTACTTTCTTCATTTCAGCTTTTACTTCTTTGAAATAACTTGGCTTTTTATTCTTTTTTTCTTTTTTGACTTTTTTCTTTTCTTTTTTTGCCATTCTTTCACCTCATATTTTTCCAAAATAAAAACACCTGCGTGCTTCTTGTATATAAGGTAACATACTATTAGCATTTTTGCAAGTGCTTTATTTTAATAACTTTCTTCTAGCGAAAATACTCGGTCAGTAAAATTAGAAATCTTCCATTCACCATTTTCTAATTTTAGATTTAAACTATAATTTTCATCACGTACACATACACCTTCGTCATTACAATAGCGAATATTTTCGTAACCTATAATTGTATCATCTGTTGCTGAGGCTAAAATAAGTAGTTCTTCTGAAACATCCAACATAGCAATTGCACTATCAAGATTAATGTTTTCAAAAATATCTTTTGAACCTATATATAAATTTTCAGAAATGTTTATATCTCCTCTTTTGTTTACAGGCTGGAATTGTGCAAAATAGCTTTGATATAATGTTTCCGTCAATAATTGCTGTAAGGTATTTAGAAATGTTTCATCAATTACAATATAGTAGGCATCATCTTCTTGGGTGTGATCTAGAGATACTTCACTAGGTGTGTAGTATTGTGCATTTTCAAAAAAATTCTTTAAAGTAATTCTTTTTTCTTCTACTAGTTCTCTTATTTCTTGTTCTGTCATACTGCTATTGTTTTGAAAAACTATTGTATCTTGTTCTGAGTCATCTAAATTCATGTCGATATTTTCACGATCACGCTTAAAAGACATAACTGTTACTAATAAAATCCCAAATAGAATAACTAATCCAATAACCATTCCTATTCTTAACCAATTTTTTTTCATTTACTCCTCCTCATTCTTGAATAAATTACGAATTTTGTTGCGAATTCGTTGTATTGTATTATCAATTTGTTTTGGACTTTTGTCAAGTAATTCGGCAATTTTTTGATATCCTAGACCATTTAACATATATAAAAAAACCTCATACTCAAATGGAGATAATTTATCTTTTATCTGATTTAGTATATGTTTGTAATTTTCTTGGTCGGTATATGCTTTGGATGGATCCATTTTATCGTCTCCAATAATTTCTTTTAAAGGCAATCCTTGTTCATTGTAATCATAATCTAATGATAAACTATCTTGAATCAGTTTACTTTTTAATGTTCTATTTTTATCAATAAATTTAATTAAACGTCGTTCGATGCAAACACTGATAAAAGTTTTTAAGCTTGCCTCTTTACTGGCATCAAAATGATTTAGGGCATCTGTAAAGCCAACATTTGCTTCCTGTAATAAATCGTTTTGATCCAATCCTAATTTTTGAGCTGTTCGAGCGTATTTTCGAACAATCGCTTTAATTGTCGGTTCATATTTTTCATATAAACTATTTCTAACCTCGTCATTGGATTCGCAGATCATATCTATAAGCATCAATTCATCTTCATCATATTTCATACTAAATTCCCCATTTTATAGATTAGTATAGCTGCGGCAACAGATGCATTTAGACTGTTTACAGTACCTTTCATTGGTATCTTGATGATCTCATCACTTTTTTCTCGAACTAATTTGCTAATTCCTTTGCCTTCGTTACCAATAATTAAGACTTTTTTTTCGGCGTAAGAAATTTCACGGCAATCTTTTCCATCCATGGCACTAGCATATACAAAATAGCCTTCTTGTTGTAATTTTTTTATTGTGTCTACTAAATTTGCCACTTTGACAATTTTTACTTTTTCTACAGTACCAACACTGGTTTTGAAAACTGTATCATTTACAGATACACTTCGGTCTTTAGGAATAATGATCCCGTCTACACCGGCTGCTTCACAAGTTCTTATAATAGCTCCAAAGTTATGAGGATCTTCTAAGTGGTCTAATATCACAACAAATTCTTTATCATATAGTTCTTCTAGATTTTGATAGCGATAAAGTTCTCTTTCTATAATGATTCCTTGATGATTTTCCTTTGTCATACTATTTAGAATTTGATTTTCCACAACAAGATAATGAATTTTGTTTTCTTTTAGATATTTAAAAACTTCTTCATCTTTTCTGGTTTTACTTATATATACTTTTTTTATTTCTCTTGGATTGGTCATAAGCAAAACGTTTTTTCCATAAGATAACATACAATCACTCCTTATATATTTATCCTATATCAATTTGCTTTTTCTGTTTTACAAGTTCTTCTAAGTCAAGTTGGTGTTATTATAACACAATTTTTTAAAAAGTAAAATTATTCTTTAAAGGGCATTTTTAGTATATTTAAAACCGGCTATTTCTATGCCGGTTAATTTTGTTTTTTTATTTGCGCTAAAATTTGTTCTTGTCTTTGGGTATTTTC
>CALVUT010000027.1 GCA_944363675.1 uncultured Bacilli bacterium
TTCTCTAAAACCTTTTTAAGTTGATCTTTTTCCTTAGAAAAATAAAAACAACAATCCTCACCAACCTCACGATTATAAGAAACATCAAACAAAATATTCAATGAAGTATTAGCCAAAGCTTCTAGCAAAGAAGGATTGGTTCCTCCAGCAGAATGACCATGTAAATAAGCATAAGCATGTTGTCTAAAATAAAGCAAAGCCTCCGGATCATACACCGAACCAATAAACTTAATCCGTTTATCTTTTTCAAAACCCGTTTCTTCCTGCAAATATTCATAAAATTTATTTTTTTCCAAATTACAAATAATAACTAGATCTTTCTTGATATGGGTTTTCATAAACTCTTTAATCATCGTTTCATAATTATTTTCTGGAACAAACCGCCCTACAATTAAATAATAATCATTGTCTTTTATATCGTACTCTTTCCATAATTTTTTTACGACTTCATTTTTTTTAGGCTTTTGATTCTCATAAGCTCCATAAGCAATAAAACCAGAAGGAATTTGATACTTCTTATACTCTGAATCAATGTAATCTTGTATAGCTTTAGAATCACAAATAACATAATCACTATACTTGACACTAAAACGTTCACTAATCTTAAAACACTTCTTGATCCACCAAGACCACTTATCTCGTTTCCATTCCAACCCATCTGGATTAATAATCAAAGGAACATGATACTTCTTAAGTTTTCTCTTCCACAAAGGAAACAAAGGACCGACCTTACAACCTAAAACGATCATCACCGTATTTTCAAGATTCTTTTCCCGAATATACTTTAAAAAATAACGAATGGTCTTAATGGTAAAAGTAAACATCGTAACAAATCCTTGTTTAGGAACATAAAGACTTGGACTAATCACTCCATCGATTTCCTTGATTTTTTTATCCTCTTTCTTTTCATGCGTTAAATTAGGAATATAATATTGTACATCTTTTTCATGCGTATTCAAAACCAAATTTGTAACAAAAGTTTCCCAACCACCATAATTAAATTTATAACCACGAGAACCAATAATAATAATATTCTTCATCTAAGCCTCCTAGATCCAAAACGTCAAATACAAAATGCCTAAACTGATAAAATAAAACAATTTGAGCAAAGCCATTCCCAAAATATTCAGATGCCTATACTCTTTCTCATAATAAAACATACTTTTTTTAAGAGCTTTATACTTTTTAATCTTTTTTAAACTCTTATCTACCGTTAGACTTCCCATATGCTCTACACTCAAAGAAGTATCTACCACTACTCGCATATTCCGAAGACGTGCCTTATACCCTAAAATATTTTCTTCATAATACAAAAAAGTATGGGGATCAAAATACTTAATTTTCTTAAAATCTTTAAGTCTAGCCATAAAAAAGCAGCCATGAATAACTTCAACATCACACAACTTTTCTTGATAATAACTATCCTTATATCTTTGTAACTTAAAACTAAAACGATTAAAATAATTCATAGTTGAAACTAATTCCGAAGCAAAACTTGGCAACTTCCATCCCTTAGAAATATGTCCATACTCAAGTACTTTAGGTCCTAAAAAAGAAATCGTTTCATCTTTTTTCATATCTCGAATCAACGCCTCAATAACACTTTCCGAAACTACTACATCAGGATTTGAAATAATCGCGAGTTCACAATTTGTTTCTTTCTCTAAATACTTAAGCCCCAAATTATTTCCATACGCATACCCTTTATTTTGAGAACTTTCCAAAACAACAATCTTTTTACTTTCAAACAAGCGAATCTTTTCTAAAGACTCATCCGTACTACAATTATCCACAACAACAATCTTAGATAAACACTTATAATCCATAATCTGTTCCAACATCTTAATTGTATTCTCATAATCATTATAATTTAATATTACAATTCCAGTTTTCATAAGCATCCTTTCTGGTCCAATAAGGATCGAACTAAAAAAATTATATCATCAGTCATTAACTTTTTAAAGAAAAAAGAGCAATTTGCTTTCTCTTGCCCTAAAATTCATCATTCATCAAAAAATCAAAAATATTTAAATGTTTAATGCCATTTACCGAATAATCTTCCGAGTTCATAGATATAACATACTTAAGATATTTATCTTTAATCGTCTTGTCAACATAAACATCATAGCCTAAACAAATCAATTCGTTATATACAACATTGCAATTTTGTGATTATTTTATTCAAATACTCTAATAACACAATTTAATTCAAAATCCGTAATCCCAAGTCTCTCCACAATATCAAGATATACCATACACTTAAAAAAACAAAAGTTTTTCCATTCGAATGGAAAAACTATCAAAAAAGAGAAAGTTTCCTTTCCCGCAATATTTATTCAAAAATAGTAGCCAACTTTTCTTTAAGAACTTTACTATCATACTTACAAGCTGTTTCATATCCAGCCTGAATAATTTTTTCTCTTTCTTTTAAAGACATGTCTTGATAAACTTTGATTGCTTTTGTTAACTCATCATCCTGCTTATAAGTCAAAGCATTTTCCTTATTCTTCAAATACTCTCTTGGTCCATACAAATTATTTCCAATCACAAAAACCTTACATGCCATAGCTTCCAAACCAACAAGACCCAAAGATTCACTTTTTCTCTTCGTTGGAAAGACAAACAAATCCATAACATTATAATATTTAACCAAATCACTTTGTAAAACAAAATCTTTTTGAATAATAAGCTCTTCTAAATGATATTTGTTCACTAAAGAATCAAATTCACCCTGTAAATCACCAGTTCCAATGACCAAAATCTTGACATTCTTAAGTCTTTTTTGTTTATTCAACTCATATATAGAATGAAGAAAAACATCAAAACCCTTATCCTTTTCAAGACGACTTGCCATACCATAATAAGTATACTCTGGATTAAGTCCTAACTCCTTACAACACAACTCTTTATCCATAGGCTTCATTACATCAAAATTCACTCCCCCCGAAGGAAAGATGCGTAACTTGTCTGACGAAATAGAGTATTCCTTTTGTAAAACATCATAAAAATATTTTGAAGGACAAACAACCGTATCCGCAAATTTTAAAACAAACCGACTACGTCGCACATTTTTTTCTTCAAACTCATAATCCGGCACAACATCATTACCATGAACATTACAAACAAGTTTTGTCTTACCCGTCAATTTACCAAGCAAAGCCGCATAAGTAGACTGTGAAACAAAATGAACATAATAATAGTCATATGAATAGAAAACTGATTTAAACAAAGCTTGAATATACATCAAACTATAGCCAAAAAACTTGCCAACAAAAGAAAGATTTTTCTTCTTCACTGCCAAATCTACCCGATACCCAAAGTCTTCCAATAGCCCCTTACAATTTTTCACAAAAGAGCCATAATGCTTAAACCGCTTAGAAGGATACATATTTGAAATAATCAAAATACGTCTTTTTTCTGTTTTTCTAGAAACACAAACCATACTTGCCAAAATAATGCCTAAAGAGCCGTTGATAAAAACACCTCCAGAAACAAAAGACATAATGATCAAAAACAAAAGGCCAAACAGTCCATAAAGCTTAACACGATAAGAATATAGGACAAATCCCAAAATAAGCATAATAAACACAAAACCGATATAACCCAACTGATAAAAAATGTCCGCAAAATCAATTCCTACCAAAGTATCAGATACACCGTATAGCCCAAACCATTGCTCCTCAATATTTGAAGATACAAACTCTTGTTGCATATCTTCTAAACGTTCCAAACGATCATCTAAAAAATAGTTCTCATAAAAATGATCCTTTGCAAAAGAAGTATTAGGTAAAACACTAAGACAACTAATTCCTAAAGAAAGAAGAACAAAACACCATATCCACAAGTTTTTACTTCGTTTATGAACCGTATAAATAAGTAAAGAAATAATAAAAGTAGCCCCTAAAATCTTTGATTGCCAACATAAAATGGCCCCTAAAATCAAAAGAAAACCAATTGTCTTTGTAAGATAATTCTTGTGTTCAAAAAGTTTAAAGACAATAAAAGGAATAAGTCCCACAAGAATAGCCAAAACAAAATTGGATAAAACAGAATAAGTCTTTGGAAAACAAAGAGGAATAAAAAACAAAAGAAGATAGAAAACAAAAAGATGGAATAAATAATCTGTACCTACTTTAGGGTCATCATATTTTTTAAAATAGAAAAAAGCTACAGGAAACAAAAACACTTGCATCAAGAAATAAAGCATTGGTTCAACAGCATAACCTTGACAATAAACATACAAGAGCTCGAGTGCACAATATCCTATAATAAAAGACAAAACGCCCCGATACTTAGGTGTTAAATAAATTCTCCAAACAAAATAAAGGAATAAGCCCACTTTAAAAACTAAAGAAAGATACCAAATCTCTTTAACATCATGAAAACAAAAAAGCATTAAGTCAACAAAAGGGAGTAAATAAAGAAAATATACAATGGAAAACTGTTTCTTTACCCGAACCTTTTTTTCTTTTTTACGAAAAACAAACAATTTACTAAACACATAATTTAAAATCGTAATAACGACCTGACTAACAAGCTTCATCCATTTATCACTATAATGGAAAACCGAAACTCCAACAAACATAATAGCCATATCCATGAGTAACGTCACAACACGTGATCCAAAAAAAGACAAAGCCTCTTTTTTTACATGCGCATTTTTACTTTGAAAAACAAACTTTCGATTCGTCACATAAGCAAATAACACTGCTCCAATCCAACTAACAACATTAGCAATTTGCAAACTAATTGCATTAGAAGGATCCAAAATGGTATATACAAGTAAATAATAAATTCCTAAACTAACTACGGTAGTTAAAACACCAACAATTAAATAACGAACAATTTCTCTAATTTTTGCGTAATTTTTTTTCATTTTTCTTCCCCCGCTTCGGAAATAAAATATCGGTTTTTAAAACAATAAATAAGAACACAACCATCAAAGCTATATACAAAGCAAGTGCTAAATTTAAGTCCCCTAAAGCATATAAAATAGATACTCCAGAAAACAAAAGATTAATCACATAAATAACCATCAACGAAGTTCGCGTAGAAAACTTCATCTTCAAAAGTTGATGATGCAAATGCTCTTTATCGGGATTTGTAAACGGATTTTTCTTTTTTAAACCTCTTCGTACAATCGCAAACAACACATCAATAATTGGCGTTGCTAATATAGCAAGGGGAATTAATAAAGACGTAAATGTAGCTAACTTAAAACCATACAAAGCCGTCGTAGCAATCATAAGACCAACAAAATTACTACCAGAATCTCCTAAATAAAGCTTAGCAGGAGGAAAATTGTACACCAAAAATCCAAGAGTCGCACCTATCATCAAAATAGATATTGTCGTATCAATATTGCCAGCCATACCTAGTAAAACAGCAATAATTAAAACCGTAATAAAATAAATAACACTAATGCCACCACAAAGACCATCCATACCATCAGACAAATCAATGGCGTTAATAATACCCAACATAAAAACGATTGTAACCAAATAATTTAAAGGTTCAGGGAAAGTAAGCGTTGCCCCTAAAATAGTCAAACGATCAATCGTAATTTTTCCATATAAAACAATAACCATAACAGCAATAAGCTGTCCAATAAGTTGATACTTTGCACTAATAGGCTTAATATCATCGACAAGTCCAACAAACAAAATAATAAAAGAAGCAATTAAGATTGAAATCATCTCAACAGTGCCTCGCCCAAAAAGCATATACCCAAACAAAAAAGAAAAGAACACCGCTAACCCACCAATAGTTGGCATTGGCACTTTATTTAGCCTTCTTTGATTTGGATAATCCATCGCGCCAATATGAAGTGCTATCTTTTTAAAAATAGGAACTAAAATCAAACTGACTATAAAAGTCGTCAAAATCATTAATAAAACATTGAAAAGCGATACTTCTAATTTCATAAAACAAGCTCCTTCTTAAGACTTATTATACCTTAAAAATAAATATCTTTTCAACAATTTAATCTCTTTTCGCTTTTTCGTGATAAAACTTTACTTCCTAATCTTAAATCTTCAAACCCAAAATTACCCACATAAGATACCAAAAAACTTATTATTTCTAAATAATACCCTTATTTTTTTATTAATTTTCTCTCTAATGAATAATCTACAATAGAATCAATATGAGACTGTGTCGTATCAAAAATTGGAATATCTAAATCTGCTTGCTTTACAAGCATTTCAATTTCTGTACAACCTAATATTACACCTTCAATATCATTTTGATGTATCATGTTGTTTATAACGTCAATATAGTACGCTCTGGAACTATCTTTAATTACCCCTTTACATAACTCATCAAATATTATTCTATCAATTTCATTGATATTTTCTTCATTTTGCGGAGTCGTCACTGTTAACCCATTATCTCTTAACCTAGTTTTCAAAAAGTCTTCAACCATTGTATATCTAGTTCCTAAAAGTCCGACGTTAGAAACATTATTCTCCCTACACTTATCTGCCACACAATCGGCGATATGAATCAAAGGTATATCAATCCGACTTTGAACATAATCAGCCAACTTATGCATAGTATTCGTTGCTATAACAATATAATCAGCTCCAGCCCTTTCTAATATCTTTGCAATAGTTGAAAGTTCAACTCCAATTTTATCCCATTCACCAGCTAACATTAATTTTCTAATATCCTCAAAATTCACATTATATATAATCATTTTAGCACAAGTCAACCCACCAGAAAGCACATTCACTTGATTGTTAATTCTTTCATAATAATGAACAGACGATTCATAACTCATGCCTCCAATAATGCCAATTGTTTTCATTATAAAAATCTTTCCTTTCCCTACATTTAAAAACCTAAACTAATTTTATTTTTTACACTCGTTTCTTTTCTCATCAAACTTCTCCCACAATGCTTCATTACTCATCATATAAGTACTTTCTTGTCTTTTTTTAACAAAATCATCAAAAGTACCAATCACCTTTGCCGGATTACCGGCAACAACCGTATTAGGCATAACATCTCGAGTCACCACACTACCAGCAGCAATCAACGCATTAGGCCCTATCCTCACACCACCTAAAATCGTTGAATTACATCCAATAAGCACATTATCCATAACTTCAATACACTCTTGACAATAAGAAAAATTTCCCTTTTCGATATTATTTAAAGCCAAATGAAAAATATCATGCGTCACAAACGTCACATTACTCGTTACCACAATGTTATTATGAAAACGAATTAACTTAGGATCCGAAGGAATAAACCGAGGTTGAAAAAAAACATTTTCCCCCATTTCATAAAAAACATGATGCTTCTTTAAATAAGCATTCCTTTTATCACTATTGATCATACAAGCAATCCTAAGTCGTCTAAGTTGATTTTTTGTCCATGATTTCACATGAATTCCTCCTTTCCGTAAAACAAACACCAAATAACAAAGCCAAATAAGTAGAAGTCATCGGACTAATAAGCACATGACCTGTAAATAAAGAAATAACAACAAGAAGAACAAACAAAAACAAATAAATACCTGTTATTCGAACTTCTCTTAAAACAAAAATCCAAAATAAAATATACACAATAAAACCTATTATACCAATACTATAAAAAATATCAAACAAATCAATTTCTATATCTTTTATCTCAGCAATCTTAGCCCGACCTAACCCTAATAATTTAATAGATATAGAACCTCGGGCATATTCCTCATGCACATTTTTAAGGAAATCCAAACGATTACTATAAATAATATTATCAATATTTTCCATTGTAAACAAATTACTTAAAGAATGAACTTCATAAAAATCCAAAGAGGTTTTAATATTTTGCCAAAACTGACTTTGCGGTAAATAAAAACCTAAAAAAGTAACCCCCGCAACCAGAACAACCCCAAACACAGCTAAATGCCTACGTATTACCTTCCCTATATCCTTGCGGTAGCGAAAAAGAAAGTAAACAACAAGAAGAAAAACACTAATATACATCGTTTTTGTTCCCAAAAGTAATAGCATCCAGAAAACGAAGAACAAATAAATTCCTAACCAAGCTTTCTTTTTCTCCTCAAGCAAATACAATATTCCGACAGGAACTAATAAAATAAAGATATTAGCAAGTTCATTTCCAATATAAAAATAGGAAAGATATAAATCTTTATTAGGATACACCTCAGAAATATTATGACCAAACCCAAAAGGATAAGGAATTAAATAAAACAAAAGAAACAAACAAGATAAATAGAAAAAAGTCTTCTTAGATATATATTTGTTTTCGTATTGTCCGAAAAACAAAACGAGTACAGGTAAATAAAAAACTTTAATCAAATGAGTAATTTCCATAATAACATGAGAAGGATTTTGAACGAACCAGTACCCGACATCAAACAATCCATAAAGAAAAACTAAAAAGAAAAAAAACCAATAATACTTCTTTTTATAATTTTTTTTCAAAAGAAAAACAACAGCAAAAAGAAGAAAAAAACCTTTTAAAACCAGTCCAATACTAGGCCAACCTTCCCAAGTTGCAATAGACGTAAATAAGTCAATGACAGGAAGCAAAAGCACAAAATAATAAACAAACTTTTCTTTATCTTTAACCATTAGTCACTCCTATAATTTCAATTCATTTTCCATTCTTCGTTTTTTCTCTTCCAAAAGATCCTTCTTTTTCATATACAATAAAAATGTTTCCGTTGATATAGAGAAAGAAGCAGTCTCAAGGCTCAAAAAAGCCCCAAAACCATAACACAGAGTTTCAACAAGATGATCAGCCATAACAGCTTGCTCAAGCAATTTAACAAAAAGAAGAAAGCCAACTACACCCAACCCAGATAAAATGGCATCAACTCTATCAAAATGTATTTTTTCCTTTTCCAAAACAAACAGCTCCATTCCTATCTCCATTATATCAAAAAAGCCAAAGAAAAACCAGGCTTAATCAAACCTAAAAATACTAGTACTATTTTTTAAACGAGCTAATTCTTTACTTCCAACTATAAAAATGCTAGACTAATAAAACATGAGGGAGATATTATGTCTAATCTAGAAAAAGATTTAAAAAAAGCAAAATATTTGATAGAAAATCATGCATTTTATCGAAATCATGATAGCATGTTTGATATGATTTATCCGTTTACAAATGAGAACATAAACGGTATGTTTGATTGTTTTAATTTTAAAGAAAAAGATTGTCTAAGCATATTAGGATCATCTGACCAAGTGTTTGATATGTTTCTAAGAGGCGCAAAAAGTGTTACTGCTTTTGATATAAACCCTTTAACTAAATATTTATTTTATCTAAAGAGAGCAGCTTTAAGAGCAAATTTAACCAAAGAAGAATATCTATCGTTTTTTTGGTGTAGCCAAGATTATACAGAGTCATTAAAAAGTTTTAATGAAAAAACTTTTGTGAAAATTGTTCCTTTTTTAAAAGGAAATAGTTACAAGTTTTGGACTAATCTATTTACTAGATATAAAGGCTATAAAATCAGAGAAGAAAATTGTCTTTTTAGCTTCGATGAATATAAAAGACCTACTTTAGAAAAAACAGTTCATTATTTAAATGATACAGAATTTAAAAAAATTAAAGAAATGTCACCATCTATAAAAATAACATTTATAAACCAAAATCTTAAAGATTTAGTATTAAACAAACACTATGATTTAATGTACTTTTCGAATCTTATCCAATATACAAATAGTATATTCAACCCAGACACACTTTATGAAACAAAACTTGAAGAAGAAAAAGCCGCATTACAAAAATTTAAAAATTTTATAATGAGATATAAAGCGAATCTCAATGATGACGGCATTATAATTATTGGTTATATTTATACTATTCTCGAAGAATGTGATGAACCGGCTATTTTTAATAAAAAAATACGCGATGAAGTATTCCCAGATAATACATACTATTATGAATCTTTTCAGTCTACTTGCCACTTTGAAAATGTTTTTTTAAGTGACGTCCCAACACATGAAAAAGACGCATGTTTAGTTTACAAAAAATCCTTTCATAAATAAAATAGTCAAGATAAAACAAACTATACACCGAAATTTGTAATTCTGAATATCACTTTTCCAAAAACAGGCTTAATCAAGCCTGTCTATACTTTCTTTAACAAATACCTTCACAATATATAAAGTGCTAACTTACATAGCAATTTGACACCATAAATTATTACAAATCACCTTTATAAAAATAAATTTTCATTGCATCTTCACTATACGTAGGTTTAGAAATATCTATATTTAAAAAATTAGATATATAATAAATTAAATATTGGGAAGCAACCAACAAATCATACTCGCATAATATGCCATCATACCTGCTTTCAATGATTAAATTTTGATCTTTACCTAAATATTCCAATAACTTTTCTTCATATAAACTTGTAGACTTTTGTTTAAAATAAATATTTTTTCGATGACTTAAATGTTCATAATGAATAAACCTTCCATGGGAAAAATTTTTCTTTTCATGAATTAAACAATTGTATATACCAGACTCAATAATTTTACTTTCCAAATCACTACTAGCAGATTCAGTAAAATCTCCTGTAAAAATATTAAAGTTACTTCCTTCTTGTAAAAATTCTTTTAACATAACTTTATTTTCTTTAAAATAAACACTAAAATACTTTTTCCAATATTGCATACTATCTCGAATAAAATCTTCAATATCATTTCTTGATTTATATTCAAAATATAATTTTAAAAACAAACTAGCTGGTGCCAAAGCACCCTCAAATGATAAAAAACCTCTTTCCTTTCCCTTATTCGTACTTGTACGATAGGAAATAATGTTACCTTTAGATATTCCAGTTTTCGTGACAATCTTTGTTAATTCTCCTTTTGTTATAATATATTTTTTTCTACTATCAATGAGACTAGATGATACAATCAAATCACTTGTTGTGCCTGAATAACTAAATAAAAACACTAAATCAACATTGCGGTTGTTTCTATAATATAGATCCCTTGGATATAAAGCAATTGCATTTGTTCCATACAAATGATTAATCAGTTTTGCAGAAAATTTTGCTCCAGCAAAAGAACCACCAGATCCAATAAAAACAATATCATTTAGACTTTCAAAATCAATTTTTAATAATTTATCATAAGCATTACTATGAATAGCGTGAATTACCCTTGTTTCTAAATTATTGATATTTATATTACATCTTTTCATTTGTTTTCTTAACGAAATATTAAAATCATTACAAGTACAAATGTCTTTAATTTTTTTTATTTTATATAAATTTTGGATATGCCCACGTGCTCCAAACTTTTTAACAACCTTCTTTGTAAGTTTGGTTGCTTTTTCAAAAGTTAAATCAATAAAATTAGAATTTATAACATAATTATTTTTAACATATTCACTAATAAACACAGAAAAAAACGCATCACCAGCACCTGTTGGATCAACCTCTATTGAAGGATTACTTAACTTTTTAGTTACTTTATTATAATCAAAAACAAAATCCGAACCCGCGTTTCCTCTCGTAACAATGAGCATTTTAGGATGCAACATAGCATATATATCTTCCACTGATTTTACAGAAAATCTATTCTTTAAATACCTTTCCACTCGTTCATTTAAATTAATAAAATCAAAATTAGTTTTAATTTTTTTGATAATATCATGATTACTGTAATCTTCCAATTCAAAATACTGTCCTAAATCCAACATTTTTCTATTATTACAATTATCTATGATTATTTGATTTTTCATATTTAAATTATCAAAAACCAAAATATCATCTTTATGAATCTGTTTTAAAACATCATTTGTGTCAATTTGGCTTACATCATACCATCTTTTATTACCACAAACGGGACATCGTTTTTTTGAAGTAAACTCCAACTTACCATTTAATTCTCGATACGACACATGAAAACAACGTGTATTGATACCATCAATAACTTTTATATTTTCAGTATTTACACCTACATCTTTTAAACTATTAATGGCTATAATACCAGCCATATCATTTCCACAAACACCAAAAACAGATGTTTCTAACCCGAATTTAGCGATATTAACAATAATATTATGAGAAGTCATGCCACCATTTACCCCTACCAAATTACCATCTTTATAATAAAAATCTGTAACTAAATCGCCAATACTAATTATTCTCATTTTTCACCATCCTTTTTACAAGCAATACTTCGCTATCTTTAGAATAATCTCCATTTTTTACTAAACACTCTAGTATTTTTCTTCTATTTAAATCAAAGATCCCTAAAGAATCTTCATAAGGATTCGTACTATACGGGTCTCTCCAACTATATGGACTAGAAAAATATAAGCCTTCTATAAAATCAAAAAAATATCTATAATCAATTGCACCGTGATTTGGCATAAACATCTGACTGATTCTATTAACTCCTGGATATCTTACAGCAACTATTTTATCAATATTAACCCCGATATCATAAAAAGTAATTATTGCTAGTTGCATCGTTTTTCCAGTTAATAAATTATCATCTAATATAATATATTCTTTCTGCTTATCAACCCCAAAAAGTTCAATACCACCACTTTTGGAAATATCAAAAAATCTTAACTCTAATGATTGCTTTTTAGTATAGCCTGTTACATTTTTATTAAACTTCAATATAGAAATATCATCAATTCTATGATCTATTGACTTCATTATAATTGGCAGTTCTAAACCACCATAACAGACGCCACAAACACCTTTATTAAAAATATTAGGATCTTTTTGTAACGTTAAATAGCAAGTAATAAAATTTTCAGCAAAATTATCAATCTCTCTGTATGCTCTAAAAACTTTAGAATAATTTTCCTTATCAGATTGTCTAACAAATTTCGACACAAACTCATCAGTAATTAAAATAGTATTTTTAATTAAATTTTCTACATCCATACTATTAATCTCATAATCTTCAACAAACGAAATATTTTTCATTAAAATTTCTACACTTATTAGACTATTATACATCTTACACAATAATGAGTCTTTAGTTAACGCTTCTAAATTAACAATTACATTTTTTCCAACTTTGTTACTAACAATTTGTTGATTCAGCAAAATTAACAAATAATTTCTAATATTATCAATGAGTCCTAATATCATTTTAGTATTGTTTAAATCACTTATATTAGAAACGGTATTAACTGCTAGCAAAGCTTTCAAAAAAAAGTTTCTATTATTATTTAACCAATCACAAACCATATCTTTAGTAGTTATATCTTCCTGTGTGTTTTCATTATGAATTCTTTGAGATAAAAAATAATAGTACGTGCTCGACCCCCGAAATAATACATTTTCATTATCGTACATCGAATAACATAAACTAGAATTGTTACAACGTGTGAGCCAAAATTGCTTAAGTGAATTATCATCCGGTATAGTAACCCAATCATACATAGGAATTTTTACACTTCCACTCGATGAATCAAACAAGCTTATTATTCCATCGATAGACTGAAATTTATCATTAATCAAATTATTAAAATATGTGATTTTATTGTTTTTTCCTTGTGTCATTTTCTTTTCTACTGTAGCATATGCTCTTGCATATTCACTTTGTATAGCATGCTCTAAACATATTGTAGGTAATAATTTTGCTTTTTTTAATAAAATTAAAGTGCCAGTTACACCAGTTATTATTTTTCCGTTTTCGATAACAGGAAAACATTTATCAAGATCACCACTTGTTTTGCCAACACTAAATCCCTGTGGACAATTTAACATAGAATAATCATTTCCAAATAAATCACCACAATCACCAATTCGAAGCATTGAATTTTGTGGAATACCTATCATTCTCTCGGCAATACGTATCGCTTTATCCTTAGTGGCTGTACCGATTTGCAAAACCTGATGACCATTATGCATTCCTATAGTTAAATTTAAATTTGTATACTGCAAATCCTCTATCAATGAATTAATAATTTTAATAATTTTATTATTAAGTTGTAAGTTATTATTTAAAATCATTAATCTTATATTTATTATAGTTTTTGTTTTTGAATCCATTGAATAAGTAACTTTACAAAGTTCGTTTAAAGCGGAAACTCTTAATAAAGAAGTAATTTTTCTATTGAATTCTTCTAATTGAATAAAGTCTTCTTTAGATGATATATATTCACTGATATTAAAAAGCCGCTTGCTAGCACTGCTAGTCATAAATATCCGTGCGCCATCATTAGTAAGAGCATACATTTTTAACAATTGTTTTAGAGAAACATCATATTTTATTGTTAAATTATAAACAATATCATTTAAAAAATCATTTAATCCGGTTTCTCCCCTACCTGTAATAAAAACAATTGGAATATGTCTTTTTAAAATATTTGCTAAAATCGGTAAAATACGAGAATCTATTTTTGTGGAATTATCTTCTGTTAGAGTGCCATCAATATCAAAACACACTGCATTATATTTTTGTTGCATTGCTTTTTCATAATTTTTTAACAATTCCTCACTTAACATAAAAATTCCCTCACAAAATTCTTCTCAAACTTTGTACGGTTTCAAACTGATTTATAGACTCGAATCTATTAAAGTAAATACTTTTCCCACCGGCTTGCTGCCAATCAATTAGATTTTTAATACTGTCATCAATTAAAACTTCTCCGTTAGTTGGTAAATATATTTGACTTTTTTTTATGTGCGGCGGAACGAAATAAATCGGCACTTCTACTTTTCTGCTTCTTAAAGCATTTACTTTTGCTTCCATTTCAATTAAAGTATGTATTTTGGTTAAAATAGCAATTTGTTTAGATTTTTTTTGACCTTCTAAAATATAATCAATAGCATTATTTATTACTTTTGATTCTGCTAACAACTCAAACCAGTCCAATTCGTTAAAAAATTCATTCCAACTTAAATCAGGTCTCAAATTCTTTCGTTCCACAACCCTTTGTTCCGTATCAAATATTACTCCATCCAAGTCAATAAATACTTTTTGATTAGACACGAATATCACCTCACATAGATCAATTGTATCATATATATAGGCAATATTATGTCTAAATTATTTACTAATTAACTTAATCCTACTAATTTCAAAATGTCTAATATCATCTCTAAGCTCGCAATAGGCAGTTACATAAAATTTATTTCCATAATTAAATATTTGTAAAGGATGAATTATTCTTTCTTGCCACTCCTGCTTTAAATTTCTATATAATATTTTCAATGGCGTTTTATGTAAAATTGCATCATTCAAAGAAAAATACAGTTCTGATTTATCATCAACTCCATCATCTAAAAAATATTTGCTTTTCTCTTCCTCTATGTCACTTGCAAATTTAATTTTACTGAATAATTTTCTAAATTTTATAATATCCTCATACCCTAAATTTTCTAATATCAGATTAACATTTTCTAGTAATTCAATATCATATTTATTAAAATGATTGAATTGGCCCTTAACATTTAATATATAATATCCACCATTAGGCCCCATAAATGTTTCTATAGGAATACCTGCCTGTTCCAATTCAACTTTATAATACCTAATCATTCGTTCAGTAATACCGATTTTTTCCGAAAGCTCCCTTACACTGTATTTATTTCCTGTGTTCAAATAATTTAACATTTGAATAGCATTTGATATTTTACCCATTTTTTATCGACCTCTTTATTACACTAAATTTCAAATTTTTTCACCATTCAATTTTTTTAATTATATCAATTATCGGAAAATTTCGAAATAAAAAAACGACTTTCAAAGAAAAAACAGGCTTAATCAAACCTGTCTTACTTTTTCTTCTTTTTCTTTTTAGACTTTTTCTTTCGATCATCCTCAAAAATATCATACATAGTAACTTCAGTATTCTTTTCCGTTTCTTCCATTTCTTTTTTCTTTTTAGCTAACTCTTTTTGACTCAATCGAATTGTCTTCTCATAATTCTCAATAATTTCCGAAGCCTTATTCACTTCCTCAATAGCTTCATCCTTAGACTTTTTCTTGTTCTTTTTATCTTTAATATTTTTTTCCGTAGAATCCGCTAACTGCTTATCCACCATCTTTTGAGCTTCTTTCTTTGTATCTTCTTTAACATTCTTCTTTTTATCCTTAGCCTCATCCTTTTTCATCTCTGGACTAATTTTTTCTACCTTAACTCCTTCAGAAGGATAAACAACTTTCACTTTTTTCTTAGAACGTTTCAATAACATTCCAAAAATCACAACAATTAGAAAAATAATCGCAGCAGCCATATACAAAATCGTCATCTTGTACTTATTTACTTCACTCGTTAAAGAAACAATTAAAGAATCATTATATAACAAGAAAGTATTTTCCGTCTTATCATAAAGATAATAGTTTTCTTTACCGGTCACGATATTCATAGCATAAACCAAAGTAAGTGAACCATCATTTGATTTAAAACAATCATAAGACATCTCATTAATTGTTACCTTATCCTTAACAAAGCCATCCATTTCACTTGTTATATCTCGAATATAAAGCAACAGTTGATCTGATTTATTCTCGTTGTACAATGTATAAGAATTCTTATCTTTATCATAAATAGCAAAAAAAGTATCTCCCTTACTATCTTTCACCCCAACTAAAGTAAACTGAGATGTTTCACTATAAAAAGCAGGAATATCAAAATCATTAATTTTGACTGTAGTAGCCTCATACGTTGAAGGCGTTTCTAAAGTTTTAGCATTTTTCATTACCGTATAGCTACTACCATCAATAGATACTTCAATTGGATTTTCATCTTTTACATTAACCGTAACTTTATAAATGCGCTCTACCCCTGTCTCACTCGTAACCTTAATTTCAAAAGAATTGGCTCCTTCATTAACTTCAACTTCTCCAGTTCCACTAACCGTAGCATAACTACTAGCAGCACTAGCTTCTAAAGTAACCTTATCTACCGTAGCTGGCACATCAACACTATATTCTAAAATGTCTTGATTAAACTCCGGAGTAAGTGTATAACCTGTAACACCAATACTTTTTAAATAATTATTAGAATCCTTTTCCCGTGGAGCTGTAACAACAACAATCTTAGAACCACTAACATTTGTTTTTTCTATATTACTTCCATTAGCCGAACTAACATTGCCAGAAACAGAAAAGCTAATTTGACCAACCGAAGAAGCAGTACAAGTAACAGATAAAGTCTTATTAATATTATTACCTGTCCCTGAATCACCAACACCAGCATCACCTAAAGAGCAATTAGTAGTCGCCCCATAACCCGTACCAGTTAAATCCCAAGCTGCTACATTATTAAGGGTAATATAAAAGGTTACCCGACTACCAGACTCAATATAATTTGCAGACGCCGAAACCGACATACTTGCCGCAGATACCTTAGTAGTCCAAAAAAGAAAAACAAATAACAAAAGAATTCCTGTCCGTTTAATAAATTTCATTTTACCTCCTCTTAAGCTTGATTAATAAAAGTTTTTCCAAGCAAATGCTGCCGTAATCTTAACAAATCAGATGAGTCAACAGAACCGCTAGTATTATAAACATGTGCAGCTTCAAAATAAGCACCACTTAATGTAACCTTCCCAAGAAGCTGTTGACGCATTCGAAGTAAATCCGCTGAATCTACCTCACCATCTCCCGTTAAATCACCATAAATAACAATTGTATAGACCTCTCCACTACTAAAAGTTACCGTCGAACCAGTAGTTACCTTTTCAGTATCCCCTAAAACGCCACCAGAAGCACTCTTAAAGGTCACAGATTGCTCAGAAATTTTACTTTTTAACGCACTAACTTTAGTATTTAAAGACAAATTAGTCAAATAAGTTCCTTTTCGATTTAAACCCATATTTGCAATTAATGTAGCAACCGGAACAGCACTTGGCGAACTTGTATCTGGATTTTCAACTGGCTTAGAATCACTAGAACCGCCACCAACATTGCCAACATAAACACCATCACTATTAGGAGTAGAACCAGCAGAAGCAAAGACTAAACCAGCTTTAGCCGGATTTGCCTCACTAGAATAAGCACCGATATTGTAAAAATTATAAAAACCAACATACGTTATACCCTTATATTCAAACTGCTCACCACTAGTTACAAGCCCCATAGTAGTACCAACCTCTTGCCTAGATAAAGAAGCTAAATAAACAGGATTCACATTGTATGTCTTACCAGCTTCCATAAACATACTGGAATAAGAAACATTATCCACTTGATCATTACCACTCATAAAAGTCCCAGCTAATACTGATTTAACTGTTTCTTCCTTATAAACATCATTATAAGACAAATCTTCAAACATCAAAACACTATCAGCCATCAAGAAATTTCGAGGATCTAAGAAATACTCAACAGTTTGTCTAGTTGCAATGTACCACCCAGATTCTGTCTGTACCTCAGGCTGTTGAACACACTCAGAACAATTCCATTTTTGAATCGAACCGATACTTTGTTGAATCGTAACTGTACTAGCAAAATCGAGATTTGTATGTAAAGCTTCAAATGTCCAATTCGGATATTGATTATGTAGGGCTCTTAACCACACCTTATAGGTTTCATCAAACCCCTCCGCATTCAATTTATCTTCAAACGCTTGATCCGTAACTGTACTAGTTCCTCCAACTTCCTCACCGTACTTAGGATGAGAAGTTTTAGCTGGCATATTATTAAATACAGGAATCGTAAAATGCAAAGGTAAAGAAAGCAATCCATTTTCCTGATAACTCTTATAAGTCGATAAAGCTTCATTATAAGGAGCTGCTAAATTAGCCATATATTGATGCGTATTTTGAGCACTATTTGCATTAGGATTAACATTAAATTTTTTTAAATAACTTGTATTTTGTCCTGCTGAAATATAATCACCTGCAATAAAAGCGGCACCGCCCATAATTGCTCTTTTAGGACTAGTCCATGGCCTAGCATAAGAAGCACTGTAACTTTCCCCCGCCAAAGCAACATAAGTAGAACAAACATATCCACTCGTACCATTATAATTCACCCGGTACCAACCATCCGAACAACCATTTCCTACTACTTTAGTCGTATCTTCAATCGTCACAATATTTCCTGAATACAAATACCGTATAACCAAATTGTTCGTGCCAGCACCATTTCGAAAAGAAACCTCATTTCCTGTAATCGTACCAGTAGTACTTGCAGAAGCATCAGAAATCAAAACTATAAAAAAGACAAAAGAGCAAAAAATCTTGATCAAAACGTGCATAATTTTCATTCCTAGCCTCCTTTTATTCGACATCATTATACCAAATATCCTAATATTTTAAAAGAGCTATAAACTTTTTTTTGTAAATAAACTATCAAATATTGAGAAACCCAAAAAAGTATTATATAATTAAATATAGAATCGATAAAAGAAGAAAGGGACATATAATAATGAAAGTATTCTTTAAAAAATTAAAAAAAGCAAACAAAATCATGGAGTTTTTTTACTTCATTACTTTAATTGGCTACTGGGTAACCTATGGATTACTGGTAGCTAACCTACTTAGTTTGACCGGTATTGAAACATTCATCCGTATAACTTTAATTATTTTATTTGCCATCTATGGAATGATCTATACTATTTTTGGTTTAGTAAAACTGTTTAAAAATAAAAAGATTGGCTTTACTATTCTAACTATTTTTACCATTCTTTTCGGAATTATTTTCAGCGTTGCTTCATACTATATTGATTTTATCTATACAAAAATCGAAAACTTTGTTACAAGCGAAACAAGTACATATACAACCGTTTTACTAGCCTTTAAAAATACCAACTTTACAAGTGATAGTGTCATTGGAATGATCAATGATGACACCGATCGAACTGGATACATCTTGCCACTTGAACTTATTCACAAAGAAGACATTCAAAACGAAATTGCTTATTACGATAACTACACAGAACTACTTAATGCCTTATATAACAAAGAGGTGGATGCCATCTTCGTAAACAAAGACTATGCAATTCTTTATGGTGGAGAACAAAAATTTAGTAACATAGCTAATGAAACAACCATCTTAAAAGAATACTCCAAAGAAATGAAAACAGAAGAAAGTGAATTATTAGCTTCTACCAAAAGTTTAACTGAACCTTTTACTGTGCTAATACTTGGCGTAGACTCTGAATCTACCACCGGACTAGATGCCAATGCTGCTTTTAACGGAGACACTTTAATGTTAGTTACTTTTAACCCTAAAACTCTAACCGCGACAATGTTATCTATCCCAAGAGATACATACGTCCCTATTTACAATAGTAATAATCGCAACATCGGATACAACAAAATTAATTCATCAGCAGCCTATGGAACAGCAAGCACCGTAAATACAATTGAAAACCTTACCGGCATCGAAATTGATTACTTTGTCAAAGTAAACTTCCAAGGTGTAATAGATTTAGTCAATGCGCTAGGCGGTATTGATGTTGACGTCGAACAACCAGACTATAGTTACTATGTATCCCAATATGGCGAGGGAAGACTATGTGAAAGTAATTCACTTCGTGATACAACCAATTTAGTTTGTATGGACACAGGCTTCCAACATTTAAACGGTGAACAAGCACTTGCCTATGCCCGCAATCGATACGGATTTTTAGAAGGTGATATTGCCAGAAATCGCCATCAGCAGCAAGTCATTGAAGCCATTGCTAAAAAACTAGTTCAAACATCAAGCTTCAGTGATTTTGAAAACTTACTAGATACAATCAGCAACAATATTGCCACCAACATGAAAACATCTCAAATACTATCTTTCTATCAATCCATAAAAGGAATGCTTTCTAAAGCTCTTAGTGGAGAAAAATTCATTTCAATCCAAAAATTACAACTTACCTACTTTACCTTTAACAATCAATATGGTTTAAGCTGTGTAGGTTACTATCAAGGAAGTCTAAACAAAGTTGTTGAAACTATGGAAGAAAATTTAGGCCTTAAAACTATTACTAACGTAAAAACATTTAGTTATGATTATTCTGAAGATTACGAACAAACCAGTGATATCATTGGTAAAGGAATCTATTCAGGTGGACAAGTTCCAGATCAAAGTATATACGAAAATAACAACAACGATGATCAAAACACAGACGAAACCGATCCAGAAGAAGATCCAAATGAAGACAATAGTGAAGACCAAGAAAACAACAACGAAGAGCCTAATAAGGATAATAACAATGATGAAGACAACAATACAAATAACAATGATCCTTCCACAGATGAGCCAGGAAATAATACAGATAATCCACAAATACCAGGCACACCTACAGATCCAGACGCTGGAGAAAACAACGATAAAGATCAGACACCAGAAAAACCGACTACACCAACTGAACCAACAACTCCTCCAGCAGAGGATACTTCAGAAGGAAACAACGAACCCCAAGAATAGCATTTGCTATTCTTTTTTTAGAAACAAAAAAACAACATACATACCATATGTTGACTTTTATACATAACTTTTTTGTCTATTATAAGTTAATCGCAAATTATCCGAAAGTGTAACCATAAATTCAGAATTTGTAGGTTTAGCCCGATCATAATCGATACTATGTCCAAAAATCTTATTCATCAAATCATAATCAGCCCGATTCCAACTAATTTCAATCGCATGTCGTATAGCTCTTTCCACTCTTGAAGGCGTTGTATTATACCGAAGAGCAATCTCAGGATAAACCTCCTTTGTAATTCCACCAATTAACCCCGTAGATTGATAAAGCATCAAAATGCCTTCTCTTAAATACTGATATCCTTTAATTTGTGATGGAACACCAAGTTCATGAAGCAACTCTGAAACTTTTAATTGAATATCCGAATTGACTTCCTTGTCTGCACACAAATCATTCTTTGCCTCAGTTACAATATCAAGAACCCGAGCTTCCACTGCTTTTAAATCACAAGGCTTTAACATGAAATAATCTACATCGTACTGATTAGCCATTCGAATAGTATAATCCTTGCCATAACTAGATAAAACTAAAACATGCTTTTTTATGCCTAAAGACCGCATCTCTTCTAACAAAGAAATCCCATCTTTACCAGGAAGTATAAGATCCATAAGAACAATATCAATTTGCTCTCCATAATTTTGTAAATACCGAATTACTTCGTTGCCATCAGAAATAACCTTAGCAACTTGAATTTGAATGTTGTTACGAAAGTACTCCTCTACACCGTTCGTAAATTCCTTACTGTCATCTACTACTAATGCATTAATTTTTTTCATTTTTCTTTTCTCCTTCGTTTTGTACCCCTACAACATCACGCACATTAATCGTATCAAATAATTCGTCGAATGAAAAGAAAAGATATTGTCTAGTTGTGTCTACAAGTGTCTACTTTTGTCGAAAAAGAAAAAAGGAAACAGTTTTTAGACACTTTTCCAAAGATTCACAACATTATGAACATCATTAGCAAACTTACCAACAAGTACTCCATCAATACCCTCATGCTCTAAAAAAGTCAAAACACTTTCCTTCATTAACCCGCCACCATATAATAATGGAAAAGAAAAACGATAACTATCTTGCAATTTAACTCTCAATTCCTTAAATATCTGCGCAACTTCATAAACAGAAAGGGTTACCTCACCACCAATTAACCAACTAGGCTCATAAATAAAATAAATTTGCCCATAATATTTCACATCAACATCTTGTAAAATAGTTTGAATCTGTTTAAACAAAACATCACTCGTATACTGATAATAAAACTCATCTAAAGAATTTGTAAGCAAGACAAAAGCTTTCATCTTTTGTTCTAAAACAGCTAACATTTTCTTGTGTTTTACCTCTAAAGACTCCTGTAACTCAAAATGCCCAATCAAAGATCCTTGGACACCTAAACTAGCCAAAGCCGCAGCAGATACACTTCCCGTATTTTTAGAAAATTCAGGCAAAGACACATTCTGGGCACATAAAGCATATTTTTTCGAATACACCGCAGGCAAATAACAAGTAGCAGGACATAGAAAAAAAGAAAAAGGAATACTTTCATTTTCTAAATATTTTTTATAAGAAAGCATTTCTTTTAAAGAATGGTTCATTTTTAAATTACATATCAAGAGTTTCAATACTACTACCTTCTTCCTGAATAATATCTAAACAAACAAGAGTACCCTTAGCCAAATACTCTAATGTAGCTCCACCACCACTAGAAATATACGTAAATGAATCACTATAACCTAAACGATGCACACTAGAAGAGGCATCCCCACCACCTACAACTACCGTTGCAGATGAATTTGCCAAGGCCTTTAAAATTTCCTTTGTTCCATTAGCAAAACGCATATCTTCATATAATCCCACAGTCCCATTCAAAAATATAGTCTTACTCTCTCGAATAACCTGAGAATATCTTTCCAACGTTTTTACTCCAATATCACAAATGACCTCGTTATCATCAATCTTATCAATGCGACGATACTGAACATAATTTTTATCATAAGTACTTCCAACAATAGCGTCCAAAGGCACCAAAAACTTTTCCTTATTTTTTAAAAGTAGCTCTTGAACTTTCTTAATAATAGCCGGATTATCCGAAGCAATAGAATTACCTATCTTAAACCCTAAAGCTTTTAAACAAGTATTTGCAATTCCCCCACCACACAAAATATGTGAACACTTAGGCAACAAAGCTTCAATTAAAGTAATCTTATCATCCATCTTAGCACCACCCATAACTAACGTAAAAGGCATTTCAGGGTGCATAATATACTTATCCAATGCATTAACCTCTTCCTGCACTAAAAAGCCAATACAACTAGGCAAATACATAGCAATTCCATAAGTCGAAGCATGCCGCCTATGCATCGTTGCAAATGCATCATTAACAAAAACCTCTCCTAATGAAGCCCAAAACATAGCTAACTGAGCATCGCACTTACTTTCTAACTTATCTGGCAAATCCATGAATCGTGTATTTTCCAACATCAAAATTTCACCAGGTTGCATAATTTGAACACGTTTGACAACATCAGCTCCAAAATTCACTTTAGAAAAATACACTTCATGATTTAATATCTGTTTCAAACGTTCAGCTACGATCTGTAAAGAATAAATTTGTTTATCATAATTATTTCTTATTTTTCCAAAATGACTCAATAAAATAATCTTGCAATTTTCCTTAAGTAAATACTGAATAGTTTTTACAGAAGCCTTGATCTTTGAATCATCAAGAATCATTCCATTCGAAAAAGCAACATTATAATCCACTCTCAAAAGAACACGTTTATTTCGAACATTCATATTTTGTATACATAACTTCATAATTGATCTCCCACATTCTAAAATTATTATATCCAAAAAAAAAGAAATTAGCAATTTACAATATATGAAATAGTTTAATTTCTTCTTTTGTTAAAGAAGTATCTAGTTACATAAGTAAACCAATAGTTTTTCTCAGCATTACTATTTTTTCCATTTAATTGACTAGTTTGAGCACCAAAATATTTAATATCAATTTTTTCGTTTTCCATAATATAAGTACCTATTTACTAGAATAAAAATCCACCAGCTAAGCTGGTGGTTTTATTATGGCCTCTAAGGCCTTCATACTGGCAGCACTAG